>CAZXON010000043.1:0-1030 GCA_964642385.1 uncultured Candidatus Peribacteria bacterium | reverse complement strand
AGGACAACCAGGGCAGCATCGAGGCGCTGAAGGAAGAACGGGCCACGCTCACCGCAAGCCTGAAGGCAGCCAACCAGGAGATCGACAAGTTGACTAAGCCAACAGCGAAACGCCAACAGAAAAAAGACGCAGCCGACACCAAAGAGTAACCCCTATCTATTGACGTAAACAGATAAAGTGTTATCTTTAAACGGCGGCCAAAATGGCCGCCTGTGATAGGGTGAAGGTCATGGCGCTGACCAACGAGGAATTTGAATCAGCACTAAAACACCTTCCCCGCCGCTTGGCTGCCAAGAATGTTGAGATCGCCAGGGCAATCCTGGTGCAGGGGCGGCGGCAGGTTGATTTAGTGAAAGAGTCCGGCCTAAGCCGTTCGGCGGTAGCGGCTTTGGTTAGGAAGGTGCGCCAAGCGCACGAAAAGCACGGCACCCCTCCGGCGGGCTGGGTACGTGTTTCGGTATGTGTGCCGGTCGATATGGCCCCAATAGTTAAGGCCATCGATGTCAATGCGCATTGCAAAGGGACCCACCATGTGCACGCAAAAGTGACCCACCTCTGGGGGTTATGTGCAAGGACACAAAGTGGGGTTTTAACGAGGGGGGGAAGAGAGGCGTAGCGTAGCGGAGCCTCTCTTCCCCCCCTCGCGCGTCCACTATTCGTGCCCGGCCTTTTGTGAAAGACGGCTGTGTAAGCGGCGGCTTTCGTTTCCTGTTTCAATAATTTCACAATGATGTGTCACGCGATCCAGCAGAGCCGTGGTCATTTTAGCGTCACCAAAGACCTGCGGCCATTCCCCAAAGCTCAAGTTTGTTGTGATGATGAGCGAAACCTGTTCGTACAGTTTGGATATTGCGTGAAACAGCAGTTGTCCGCCGTTGCGTGAGAAAGGAAGATAGCCTAATTCATCCAGGATGAGGCAGTCGTGACGCAGCAGATGCCGGACGAGTCGGCCGGTCTTTCCGGATTGCTTTTCTTGCTCAAGCGCGTTGGCAAGATCCACGACATTGTAAAAACGGACTCGTTTTTCCAG
>CAZXON010000042.1:0-1153 GCA_964642385.1 uncultured Candidatus Peribacteria bacterium | reverse complement strand
AAAACCCGAAGGATTCTCCCTTAAAGGCAGCTTGATTAGTGGGGGGCATTACAATCCAGTACCTTTGTGTATCCATACACCACCTTACCTTTATCTTCTTCCACCGGCGCGGCATTTTTGTAAAATCTTTCAGCCGGAAGTCCTTGCCCATTCAGCCAAGCACGGATTTTCGTTGCTAAAGCAGACAATGCCTCGGGAGTGAGCATGCAGATTTTCTGAGGTAAATACACATCGTATTTGTCGTCTGGCGTTATTTCATATGCTGTCTTGCCTACCGGACGCTCATTATGCCTCCAAAGCGGTTGCTCTGTGATATAGGCGCTCCGGTCTGGATAGGCACAAAAGGCGAAGATGAATTTACGATCAAACTTTGTCAGAAATGCTAGTTCCGAATTGTCCGCCAAGCGACTACTGCGCTGCAACTGCTCCAAAGTCTCCCTTTCTCCGGCTACAGTTGAAACAGCTACTTTTTCTGCAATTTCAGGATGTTGAACTATTTTATAACCATCCATATGCCCTTGGATAAATTGCTTCAGCCTCAGAATGGGCGTTCCATCTTTCTTTAGCTCTAAACCTAACGTGGAGAGCATGATCGGCTTAGGTAGCCTTTCATATAGCCGCCTCACGGCTTCAACAGATGCCTCTACGGTACGATCCATGTCATTAACTCCTGAATGTATAGGATGTTAGGCGTGAGTAGTTCCTTTTTATATTACCCGACGTAGCTCAATTGGACAAGGCCAATCGCGGTCATTTTCGGAGTTAGAGCATTGACAGGCTTTTTGAAGGTTGTTAGGTATACATCACGATAAGAGCAATAATCGCTTGGGGCTTGTCCAGCTTGTCCGTGTGTACCCTATATAAAAGTAGGGAAAAACACCGGGGTTTACCTCGAGATTGGGTACGCAAGTCCATATCCAGAGCCTTTACGGGGCATTCGCCCATGCGAAGGCCGAAGGGTATGTGTGGTGCCATTTAGGGTGCCTGCCCGCTGGAAGATACTGAGTTAGGCCAATAAATAGCGATATGCAAGACATAAGATAGAGAGGTACGACGCTACCTCTCTATTAAGTAAGACGTTAGTCCGTGAAGGGCCGCTTGTAATGCCCCCCACTAATCAAGCTGCCTTTAAGGGAGAATCCTTCGGGTTTTT
>CAZXON010000041.1:0-1180 GCA_964642385.1 uncultured Candidatus Peribacteria bacterium | reverse complement strand
CATTTACATCTCCAACTGTTCCCGTACCATCAAACTATGATGTTGAGATTACAAATAATAGCTCTGTAAATTTTGTTGGATTCGGCCCCGGTGAATCTTCTGCTCACGGAAATACCTATAAATCATATATAATAAAAGAGGGTGTTAACAGGACCTCTTCAATAAGTCTCTCTAACTGGCAAGATCATGCAATATTATATGTGAAAGGGACATATGATGTAAATAGTGCAAACATTGACAAAGCTTCACTTGTTATCCTGCCGGGAGGCGTCGTGCGCTTTTCTAACAGTTTATCAAACGGGACTGTCAACGCAACAGCTCCGCCGGTAATTTATATCCACGAAGGAGGGTCTCTCTACATAGGTAAAACAACGAATATCTCAGGAGGTGGAGTAATTGTAAACAAAGGTACAATAACCGCAAATGATGTCTTTGGCATCAATAATTCAAGCATCATTTACAATGAGGGGATAATTCAGATTAGCAAAAGCGGAAAAGGGGTTGAGGTAACAAACAACTCCCAGATGTTTAATAGTGGCAACATAGATGTAAAGAAATTTGAGTTGACTGTTGGTGCTACCACATTGAATGACATAGGTGGCAGAATAACAACTGCAAATTACTATCAGACAAATCTCAGCGTGATGAACAATCACCACCAGATTGTTGCTACCGGAACTTTTGAGACATCCAGCTCTGCAGTTACAAACAACTTCTGTAACATTACTGCCAACATTACAGACTTGAAAGGATATGGTGGTTCAGTTAATCTTTACGGTGGATCTCTTTGGGAAACTCAGACACTTAAAGTAGGCGGAAATACTATAACAATGCACGGAGGCAGTATGATGATTACTAATAATTTCAGTGAATTAAATGCAATGACCCTGAAGTCTGCATCAGATCAATACTCAGTGTTTAAAGTGACAGGTAGCTTAATTACCTTTATGTATAAAAGCTCAAGTATAAGTGGAAATATTGAATTTGTTTATTCAAATTTAACTGATGGATCCGGGACAAACGGGAGAGTTAATTATGAGCATCTTTTTACTGACGGATTATCTATCTTAACCAAGAATCAGACAAAAAACATTTCAGCAACTACATGCAATGATGGCAAAGGACAAATAGTTGTTATCCCGCCTTCTATAACAGACAATGACGGAGACGGGGTTCAACA
>CAZXON010000040.1:0-1182 GCA_964642385.1 uncultured Candidatus Peribacteria bacterium | reverse complement strand
AGGCGGCCCAAATAGAGAACAGAGAAAAAGCCTTCGTCCCGCAGGGCTGAAAATACCCACTCGAAGAACAAGCCCTTTCACTCCCGCCCGCAGTGCGACAAAAATCCTGCCCCAAGGGCCAAGCCTTTTTTCCCTTCACCCGCCGCGAGGCGTATACTGCGCAACGCACAATATCCCCGCCGCTCAGGCGGCCCTAAGAGGCAGACAATGGATCTGCTGCCAAACATCTTGCGCATAGAACGGCCAGGATGAAACGTATTCTTGTTGCACCAAGCCAACAAACGACATGAAACGTATTCTTGCTGTAACAAGCCAACAAACGCCAAAAGCCCGCCGCGCAGCAGCTACGGAGGGCTATAAAGGCCGAGCAAAAAATTTCCACAAGACACAAAAACAAAAGCCCGCCGCGCAGAAGCAACGGAGGGCTTTTTAAAAGATGTTGGCAACGGCCTACTTTGCCTCAGCCGTTGCCGGGTAGCGGCTTACGGATGAAGACAGCAGCGATCCCACATGACGTTGCCTTAGCCGTAGGCGAGGCACGAGCCGTACGGATGAGGACAGCAGCGCTATGCAGTATCATCGGCGATGGAGAGCGTACCTCCCAAAAGACATGCAGCATCCCCTCAGAAGATAAAACAGCATATAAACAGCAAAAAGCCCTTCGCGCTGTAGCAGCGAAGGGCTTTTTAAAAGATGTTGGCAGCGGCCTACTTTCCCACATGACGTTATGCAGTATCATCGGCGATGGAGAGCTTAACTTCCAAGTTCGGAATGGGATTGGGTGTACCCTCTCCTCCATGGCTACCAACAAAGTTGTCAAAATATATAATTGACAGGGAAGGAAGGAGTTTTTTTCAAAACAAGCCGCACGGGCTATTAGTACTGGTCAGCTCCGCGTCTCGCAACGCTTCCACCTCCAGCCTATCAACGAGGTAGTCTACCTCGGCCCTTTAGGGATTGCTCCAGGGAGAACTAATCTTAAGGCAGGCTTCCCGCTTAGATGCTTTCAGCGGTTATCCCTTCCGCACATAGCTACCCTGCTGTGCCGTTGGCACGACAACAGGTCCACCAGGGGTGCGTCCATCCCGGTCCTCTCGTACTAGGGACAGGCCCTTTCAATTCTCCAGCGCCCACAGAAGATAGGGACCAAACTGTCTCACGACGTTTTAAACCCAGCTCGCG
>CAZXON010000039.1:0-1228 GCA_964642385.1 uncultured Candidatus Peribacteria bacterium | reverse complement strand
GCCCATCGTTGCAGCATTTCGCGCCGTGCTGGCAGGTGGGCCGTGCGGTTGTAGGCCCTGCCGTTGGCGTCCTTCACCGTGTGGGCAAGTTGATGCTCGATCAAGTCCACGCGCTCCCCCAGCACTTCATCCATGATGGTTCTGGCGCTGGCGCGGAATCCGTGGGCGGTCTGCACCTCCTTGGCGTAGCCCATGCCGCGCAAGGCGGCGTTCACGGTGTTCTCAGACATAGGCACTGCTGCCGCGCGAAGGCTGCCGAAAACGTAGCGCCCGCTGCCGGTCAGGGGTTGCAGGCTTCGCAGCAGCTCTACGGCCTGCCTGGGCAGGGGGACGATGTGGGCGTTGTCCATCTTCATCTTTTCGGCGGGGATGGCCCATGTTGCGGTGTCGAGGTCGATCTCTGCCCACTCAGCGCGGCGCAGCTCGCCAGGGCGCACCAGCAGCATGGGGGACAGCTTCAATGCCACCTGGGTGCATGGGTGCCCTTCGTAGTCGTGCATGGCGCGCAGCAAGGCCCCCAGCGCCAGCGGGTCAGTGATGGCGGCGCGGTGCTTGGTCTTGGCCTGTGGCAAGGTGGCGCGCATACCTACGGTGGCGTCAACTTCAGCCAGTCCACGGCCAATCGCATACGCAAAGACAAGCTCGCACGTCTTGGCCATGCGGGCGGCGGTATCGGTCACGCCTCGCGCGATCATCTTGTCGAGCATGGCGCGCATGGTGGGGGGCTTGATGCTGGCAATGGGCAGGCGGCCAATCTCGGGGAAAACGTCAATCTGTAGGCGGCGCTCGATCGTGGCCCCAGTTCTGGCGCTGCGCTTTGCTGCGGTGGCTTTCAACCACTCCAGCGCCACGGCCTCAAAGGTGTTTTGTGCAGCGCTGGCGCTGGCCTGCTTGGCTTCGCGCTTGGCCGTGCTGGGGTCGATACCCTGTGACAGTTGCACCTTGGCAGCGTCGCGCGCTTTGCGGGCCTGGGCCAACGTGACTGTGGGGTAGGTGCCTATGTAGAGCGTCTTTTGCTTGCCGTGGATACGGTAGGCCATGCGCCAATACTTGCCCGCTTCTTTGACGTGCAGGTACAGCCCCCCGCCGTCGCTGTGCTTGTCGCCTGCGGGCTTGCCGCTGTGCTTTGCGTTCTTTATGAAGGTGTCGTTCAGTGCCATTGCCCCATCCCCTGCCCTGCTGTGTTGGTTCCTGTTGGTGCCTGTGCGAGAAGAACCAACAAAAGAAC
>CAZXON010000038.1:0-1278 GCA_964642385.1 uncultured Candidatus Peribacteria bacterium | reverse complement strand
CGCCGCCTGCCTTTCCTCACTCGACGAGCTGATTACCGCCCAAGCCCAAAAAGTAGCCGCCCTGCAAACCCACAAAAAAGGCTTGATGCAGCAGCTTTTCCCCGTACAGAGCGAGGCAAGCGCATGAGCCAGATTATTCTCTACACCAGTGAAGATGGTCAAAGTCAAATCCAGTTGCGTACAGACGGGCAGACCGTCTGGCTGACGCAGCGCGAGATGGCCGAACTTTTCCATGTCAGCACCGACAATGTCGGCCTGCATCTCAAAAACATCTACGAGGACGGCGAGCTGGTGCGTCAGGCAACTACCGAGGAATCCTCGGTAGTTCAAATCGAAGGCAAGCGTGAAATTCGCCGCCCCGTCACGCTCTACAACCTTGATGCTATTTTGGCCGTGGGTTACCGCGTGCGCTCGCCGCGCGGGGTGCAGTTTCGAAGCTGGGCGGGTACAGTGCTCAAAGCGTACTTGCTCAAAGGCTTTGCGATGGACGATGAGCGGCTGAAAAACCCAGACGGTCGCCCAGACTACTTCGACGAGATGCTGGCGCGTATTCGCGATATACGCGCCTCGGAAAAACGCTTTTATCAAAAAGTGCGCGATCTTTTTGCCCTTTCCAGTGATTACGATAAAAGCGATATGGCCACACAGCAATTTTTCGCCACGGTGCAAAATATGCTGCTGTATGCGGTGACGCAGCAAACGGCGGCGGAAATCGTGTTGGCTCGTGCCAACCCAGCAGACCCGCATTTTGGTTTGCTAAGCTGGAAAGGCACGCAGGTGCGTAAGCAAGATATTGTGGTGGCGAAGAATTACCTGACAGAAGATGAGATAGATACTCTCAATCGCTTAGTGACAATTTTTCTGGAAACTGCCGAGTTGCGCGCCAAGCGGCAGGTTGTTACCTCTATGGCCTTCTGGCAAGAGAATATGGGGCAAATTATTACAGCCAATGGCTTTGCCTTGCTTGGTGGTGCGGGCTTGGTTAGCCGTATCAGTATGGAGCAGCAGGTACATGCCCAGTTCCTGAAGTTTGACCAGCGCCGCAAAACCTTGCAAGCTCAAGCCGCCGATGCACAAGATGAGGCTGATCTCAACGAATTGCGAGCACTGGAAAAACAAATCAAACACCGAGAGAAGAAACCATCATGATCAATTTTGAAAAACAAAAACTGGGTAAAACCCTTTGGAGCATTGCTGACCAACTGCGCGGCGCGATGAATGCCGACGATTTCCGCGATTACATGCTGGCTTTTCTGTTTCTGCGCTATTTGTCAGACA
>CAZXON010000037.1:0-1465 GCA_964642385.1 uncultured Candidatus Peribacteria bacterium | reverse complement strand
AGTTCTCTTCAGGATAATCTTCATCACCTGCGGAGATGTCGAATGTCAGCATCACTTTATCCATTGTACTTCCAATGTTAATAAGAGGTGATACCAGATAGTTCTCCGGTGTGAGGGCACCCACCCCACCGCTTCTGTATGAATCAGATGTAGCGTGGCTCTTGTAGTACTCCCAGTTATAACCATCTCCATCTTTGTCTATCAGAGTCCAGGTGTCAGGGATTTCAGTGAGGAATCTCTCTGTAAAGTAGTAAATCTTATCTGGAGAAATCTTATAATTCAAAATTGAGGTTGGTTTGTTTGCCTTAGTGTCAGGTGAATCTTTAAGCACAACATAAAAATTCTTGCCTGTCTTCTTAAGCATATTAACCTGGATATACCCAAAATATTCTCCCTTTGGTATCGTGAGTGAACCTTTCATTGTACCTGGAGTAAATGAAGAGTTGTTTCCTGTAACTATTACATAGTCCTGACCATGGACTGCCGTTGAGAAGACAGTATCAACTACTGAGATATCTGTGCCGGCCGGTACCTCTTCAACATAATTATCTTTATCTGTCAGATAATAGAGTTTCTGAACAATTTCATAGTTTACGGTCACATTTCCTGTGGATGTTTTAATCAGCTGAATACAGATAGAATCCAGACCCACTCTGTTGTTCTCCTTTTGAAGAATATTGCTCACAGTACCCTGTCTGTTTTCAAATGCACTGAATTCGTAGTACTGAGGTCCCTGATAAGTTCTGTCCTCTTTTTCACACCCGCTCAGCAACAAGGATAAGAGGATTACAAAATTAATGTATAGTAAGTTTTTCATAATTTTAATATCCTGGGTTGTTAACTAATTTTTTGTTTACATCCATTTCAGTTGCTCCAATAGGGGCAACAACCCGATAATCTGCGTAAGGTATCTCCGGTAGCCCGTTAGGTCTTGAAATTGGGAGCCCAAGCCTCTTCATGTCAAAAAACCGGTGTCCTTCAAAAGCCAGTTCTATCCTTCTCTGAAGCAGGATTTCATTTATCAGCTCTGAGTTTGCAACATCTGTATCATCCAGCCCTCTAATGTTTCTCAATGCATTAATATCATTGCGGGCCTGGATGTAGTTTTTCATATGAGCAGAAGCCTCTGCCCTGTTAAGGTACATCTCAGATATTCTGATTAATGGAACATCGTCCAGGCCGAATGCACCGCCCCAGCTGTTGAACTTGGTTGTCCACCATAAATCTTGTCCGTAGTAGTGAACTTTTCTAAGTGCACCAAACCTCTTGTCCTTCGCTTGGTCAATAATATTGATAAAGTCAGGAGATACAGAGAGCTGAGCATCTCCGGGTCCTGTGCCGTCACCAAATCCCTCAGCATCTCTTAAACCATTATCCAGGGTTCCGTAAGTAGAGTGAAGCGATACAGACTTTAAATTTTCAGTTATTGTATAATGAAGTTGCCAGATTGATTCTGTCCCTTTTG
>CAZXON010000036.1:0-1483 GCA_964642385.1 uncultured Candidatus Peribacteria bacterium | reverse complement strand
CAATTTGTCTCGTTTCATTTTCCCATTGCACATTTTGCTGCTTGCAGTTAACGGTTTGGCGCTTGGCGCAGTGGCGGATTTCGGAGCACAAAACTGTCATTACACCACAAAAGATGATGCGAGGTAGAATGTTCAATTAACCACGTCACCCGCCATTGAGCCAAACGCCTGTTAGCGGCTGCCCGAATTCGTCCATTTATTTTATTGTTACTTTTAATAGTTTACTACCCGCTACCGCATAACCTTCTGTCGTTGAATAAAAACTTGTATATCTAATTGGTTCAATTTCTTTTAATTCTGTTTCAGTCCAATTGTTCCCTGCGTTTTTTGTTTGTATAATTTTCCCACTCCAAGTTCCGAAGTCGCCACCAGAATATGTCCCAGCACCAAAAACTAAACAGCTATTTGTTGTCAATGGATTGAGAACAAAGGAACTACTTTGCTGATTTAGAGATTGTGTCCAGTTGTTTCCGTTGTCAGTCGTTTTGTAAACTATTTGATTGTCTGCGATGCAAAAACCATTTCCATTGATGAATTTAATGTCAGTTGCGTAATTAGCTGTGAATGTTGTATTCAAAGTCCAAGTTGTTCCATTGTCGCTGCTACGAATTATGTTTCCTTTCATTCCTGAGCAATAACCAAAGTTGTCTGCAAAGAATATTTTTTGCAAATTAAAATTCAGGCTGTCAATAGTTGTCCAATTTAAACCTGCATTTGTGCTTTTGTAAATCTTGCCTTTTGTTCCGTTTGAAATTGCAAACAAGTCGCCAGAACTATTTGAAGAAATTGAAACAAATTCTTCTAAACTTGATGATTGAAAGATTTTTGTCCAATTGTCGCCACCGTCTGTTGTTTTTAAAATTAGTCCGCCTGGTGGAACGCAACCTGTCCCACCACAAGAGTTAGAACCACCAACTATATAGCCAACATTTGCATCTGTAAAAAGAATTTGAAAGAACGGTTGATTTGTAGTCGGGTTGGTGTATTTTAAATCCCAAGCAACTCCATTATTTGTCGTCTTGTATATTTTACCATCATAAGAAACAGCAAATCCAGTTGAAGCATTGAAGAAAAAAATGTCACGAATGCTTGAAGGTGCTGCAGGTGTAACAAGTTCTATTTTGATATTGTTATTTTCAAAAGGAAGTGTCGCACCATTAGTAATGATGTCGTCTTTCTTACAACTTGTAATTAGAAAGAGTCCGATTAGCGAAATGTAAAATAAATGTTTCATCGTTTTTATATTTTTATGTTGTCCGTCCATAGTTAAACTTCGCAAGTTTGCTCTGCCGTCCACGGGTTGCCGCTAACGGCCAGGGCTTTGCGATGTGGCGATAGTCTGTGTTAATGTCGCCTGGTAAGTTATTCCACAGCCGACCAATGAACCAAAAGCTCAGCCCATGTTCTATCCCGCCATATCGCAAAACCTCTTGTGTGTGCCCTGCATGAGCAGTGCACCCACCACCGTAGGTCAGTAAAAATG
>CAZXON010000035.1:0-1500 GCA_964642385.1 uncultured Candidatus Peribacteria bacterium | reverse complement strand
TCAGTTTTTGAGCAGTGATATTTAGCGTTGCGCCAGATCCCACGAAATCATCTATCAACAATATGTTTTTGATTGGTTTTTGTTTTGATGGTAAAAAAAGTGTATTTTCTGCATTTCTAATTCTTTGTTTCATCTCTTTTAGCGATTTTTGAGGTATAACAATTTGTGTTGGAAAAAATTTTTCAATAATAATATGAGGTAGATCAAGATTAAGTCACTTTTGTATTTCGCTCATAAATTGGACCTTTCTTTTGATGCTTGGTGGAATAAAACATACAGCGTCTATATGGTTTTTGAGAATAAATGATTGAATAGGTTGTTTTATAATAGATATGATTTGGTTGATAAGTGCTCTATTCTGTGATTGCTTCGCATAAAATGTCATACTCCCCAGCGGTGATCTACCAAAATGACCTATCTGATAGGCATCAATATAATATAGATTGTCAATTGCTACTTTACCAAGTCTTGCATCTAGATATGCATTTGCAGGTATCAAACCCAACCTGTTTTTCAGATTTTCCTTATTTTTTCGCATAGCACAATAAAACTCATACTGCTTTTTTATATCCAGATCCCTATGCCCGCACCACTGGACAAATCCCTCGTACCCTTCTAACAAATTTCCATCAGCGCTATAATTATAAAATGTTGTATTCAAGAAACTTATTTCTTTGTAAGAAAGAGATGTGTCTAATTTCTCTGATGTATCTTTTTTTGAAAGCGCATAATAGACTTTTGGAACTGTGCCTAATTTGCGAATTACACCCTCTTGAAGAAGATCTTTGAGATAACGATGTATCAGCGTGGGATGAAGCTGAAAGTGGTCAATTAGTTCTTTGGGTTGGACTGTATCATGTCCTGTTATATAGGAAATTATGTTATCCTTTGTAGTAATTTTGTGTTTTGTTGCCATTGGTATATATCAAATATGGAGTAAAATATGCCTCTGAACGGCTCTCTTTTATCTGCTCACAGAAAGAAAAGAGACAAATTATTAATTTTTTTTTGTAAATTATTAATAAAAAAGGATCATTAATCATTAAACTGTTTTGTTTTTGCTATAATCTATAAAAAGATAATATGATTGTGCTGTTTATTTATCTCGTATAATATTGCATCCATAGTATCATATCTACAATAGACTATCTAGTATAGACACAATATTATAGATTGTATAAAATAATGCAAGTGTTTTTTAAAGAGTAGTTATTTGTTGCTAGAGAAACCGATTATGTTTTTTGGTGGAAAGAAAACAGTTGAAGATGTCTCCAATTCGATAACAATACGAACAAAGAAATCTATTTTTCCCATTGGAATAGCTATGAAAAAATATATAATTCACAAACGCCATAGTGGCTCAGTCGGTAGAGCGTTCCCATGGTAAGGGAGAGGTCGCGGGTTCGATTCCCGTCTGTGGCTTAGTATAATATATTTCATAGACTGCTCTTCGGGAGAGATTCCTGGTAAGGAGAGCTCTAAGGGTTCGATTCCCGTCTG
>CAZXON010000034.1:0-1669 GCA_964642385.1 uncultured Candidatus Peribacteria bacterium | reverse complement strand
GCTCAGGCATAACAGTTGTCAAATTGGATTAAAGATATATGGAAAAGAAATTTTTAAAACTTGGAGTTGCGATAATTGCTTCCATCTCACTTCTTCAGGCCTGTACTGACTACAAGGAGGAGATAAAGGTAAAAACAAATGAGTTTCTTAGTGCATACTTCAACGGAGATTACCAGAAAGCTATGACATTTTGCACAGACTCTCTTGGAGGAGAAATATCAAAAATGTTAAGTGGTTTTGAGGCCCTTGATCCATCCATTCAGGATATGGTTAAACGACAGGCATCAACTCTTACAACAGAGATTGTATCGGTTGTTAAAAGCGAAAACAGAGACACAATAATGGTTAATTATAAACTTTCTCTTCCATTTTCTCCCCAGGATATTGATAATTCGATATCATTCATAAAAGAGGATAAAGACTGGAAGGTAGCCAGGCTTGGTGCTGATAAATAGTGAAAGGATTGAAACTTTTTGATACACACATACACTCGGAATTCTCTCCTGACGGAAGGATGAAAATGGAAGAGGCCGTAGAGTCAGCTCTGATAAAAGGGCTGGGTGGAATCTCTTTTACAGACCATTTTGATGTGGATGCTCCCGGTGACAACTCTCATTTTTCTTTTGATCCACTGAAGCAACAAGATAAAATAGATGCACTAAAATCAGGCAGGAAACTCTTTATAGGCAAGGGTATTGAACTTGGTCTGCAACCAGGTGCAATCGAGAGTGCAAAAAAGGCTGTCTCTCTTTTTAAGTTTGATTTGGTTATTGCATCTGTTCACTTTGTTGATGGAATTGATCCTTATCACGATAAATACTACGATTTAAGAAATGAGAAGGTGGCTTACGGAAGATATCTGGAGACCATTTATCAATGTATTACCGGTTATGAGGATTTTGATATACTGGGCCACTTTGACTATATAACCAGATATTCACCTTATCTGAATAAATCTCTTACAATGAGAGAGTATGGAGAGTATCTTGACCCTATTTTAAGACGCCTGGCACAATCAGGCAAGGCGCTGGAAATTAATACAAATACATACAGGGCGAGAAACGGTGCTTCTCCGGTTCTTGATACTGCTGTTATAAGACACTTCAGGCAAATTGGGGGAGAATTAATTACTCTGGGATCAGATGCCCATGACTATCAAAGGGTTGGCGAAGGGCTTGAGGAGGCAGCCAGATTGCTTGTCTCTGAAGGATACAGATATACCGCATATTTTGCAGAGAGGAAGGCTGTGTTAGTCCCGTTAGCTATTTAATTCCATTTCTTTTCTTATAGTCTTTCCACCTTCCGGATATTTTAAGGTATCTGATAAACTGCTCTTTATCCAGAATCTTTTCAAATGCTTCTTCTGTCTTTTGCCCCCACTTTTTCTGCGCGTTGAAATAGGTGTCTCTTGACTGAAGTCCAGCTTTTTTCATCTCCTCAATTTCGGTTGTAAGAGCCTGAAAGTTATATTGAAGGATTGAATCAATATAGAAAAGCTGATGGTCTGCTAGCTTAAGATCTTTTTGAAGTCTGTCTGCCTGTTCTGAAGCCATCTCCTGAGGAGTTTTCTGAGGCTCTTGTCCTAACGCAGGGTAGTTTGCAAAGCACAGAATAAGTGTTGATAACGACAGAAAAAGGGTGATTTTGCTCTTCATATTGCTAAGAAAAT
>CAZXON010000033.1:0-1671 GCA_964642385.1 uncultured Candidatus Peribacteria bacterium | reverse complement strand
ACCGTTAGGTGCAACTCTCCGAATGTCCGCACAAACATCAGCGGACACCCGGAAAATAAAAAAAGACGAAGAAGTATGAGCAAACAAATCATAGAAAATATTGCCCACGTAAAAAAACGGATAAACAATGCCTGTAAAGAAAATGGCAGAGATCCAAGCGAAGTAAAATTGCTGTTGGCTACAAAAACCGTAAATGCCGATCGTATCAAAATTGTATTAAATGCAGGACAGACATTGATAGCCGAAAACAAAATACAGGAACTCAAAGAAAAATTTGAAGCATTACAAGGAATTCCACATACAAATCATTTTATAGGACATTTACAAACCAACAAAATCAAAGAACTTTTGAAATACAATGTTTCTTGTATTCAATCGCTAGACCGTTTGAATTTGGCTGAGAAATTACATCAACGTTTGCTGCTTGAAAACAAAACAATAGAAGTGTTGATACAGGTGAATACTTCGTTTGAAGAAAGCAAATTTGGTGTAAGTCCTGATAATGCCATTGAATTGGTAAGGCAGGTTGCACAGTTGGAAACCTTGAAAATAAAAGGCTTAATGACAATAGGTCTTTTCAGTGCAGAAACGGAAAAAGTGCGTAAATGTTTCCGTTTGCTCAAAGATATTCAACAAAAAATCATTGCCTTGAAAATTCCCAATGTAGAGATGCAAGAATTATCAATGGGTATGAGTAGCGATTTAGATACAGCCATTGCAGAAGGCGCAACCATTGTAAGAGTAGGCACTGCTATTTTTGGACAAAGGATTTATCCCGACAATTACTATTGGAACGAAAAATGAAAAATAATCAAAAGATGAAAGTGCATTTTATTCAACACGAAACATTCGAAGCACCTGCGGCTTATTTGGAATGGGCAAAACAAAGAAATCATACAATCACTTTTTCAAAGGTGTATGAAAACCAAGCTTTGCCTGAAACAGCAGAAAATATTGATTTACTAATTGTAATGGGCGGACCTCAAAGCCCCGCTACAACACAGAAAGAATGTCCGCATTTTAATGCAAAAGCCGAGATTACTTTAATACAAAAATGTATAAAATCTGAAAAAGCAGTCATTGGCGTTTGTTTGGGTTCACAACTCATTGGCGAAGCGTTGGGTGCAAATTTTGAACATAGCCCCGAAAAGGAAATTGGTGTTTTCCCTATTCAACTTACTGATGACGGATTAAAAGATGAGAAAATAAACCACTTCGGTTCATCATTACTTGTAGGACATTGGCACAATGATATGCCCGGACTTACCACCGACAGTAAAATTTTGGCAACCAGCACAGGTTGCCCAAGACAAATAGTAGCTTATTCAAATTTGGTTTACGGCTTCCAATGCCATATAGAATTTAACCCCGAAGTCATTGAGTTATTGATTGCAGAAGAAGAAAATATTTTAAGCAATAACGTTACACACAAGTATGTTCAAAAGCCCGATGAAATAAGAAGTTATAACTATACTGAAATGAATAGCAAACTGTTTCAATTTCTTGACAAACTTGTAACTGAATATTCAAACAAAAGAGTATGCACCTAACATTGTATAAAAGCAATAGCGGGTTTAGTGATTAAATCAAGGTCTGTGCATTTAACAAACTTTTGTGGCGGTGGAAAGGAAATCACCTTGAATTCCGCTACTGCTTTTATACTTTACCGTT
>CAZXON010000032.1:0-1911 GCA_964642385.1 uncultured Candidatus Peribacteria bacterium | reverse complement strand
TTTCGTGCGCCACGCATGGCGCTTTACTAGACGGTGAAAGTCCGTTATGGGGGTATGTAGCGACCAACCATTAGCCTAAGGCAAGGGTGTCCATCGCGAGGTGGAATCTGAAGGAAGCCGGCGGCAAAGTTCTGGCCCGAGGAACACGAACAGCATCAGGCGCATGACATGGGACGAGGCTGCGAAACAAGTCGAAGTCCAAAAGCTACACAGACAGGTCATAGTTGTAAATGCTGCGGGTATATGGAACGAAAGTGAAGCGTCTTACCGTGGGAGATCTCACGGACGGGCGGAAACAGAGTAAGAAGCCCGGTTGAAACAAGATTTGTCGTGAGAAGTCAGCAGAGGCCATAGTACCAGCCGGATCTAGACCGGAGGGGAAGGGCTGAACCAAAGGAGGTGAAGGTCAATGAAAGTTACCGGCCATGACGACATTAAGCACAGACAACTCACATTGTGGGACCACCTGCCAACAAATACCGCGGAACGGGAAAACATAACAGGGGTGTGCGAGTCACCAAGGATAACTGAAACAGACATCACCAACAGAGCGAAGCAGACGGAAGGACTGCTCGAGCAAATCCTAACCCGAGAAAATCTTGAACTGGCAACCCGTCAGGTCAAGAAGAACAAGGGTGCAGGCGGAATGGATGGCATGCAGGTGGATGAACTTCTGCCCTGCCTTCAGGAACACCAGAACGAGCTCGTGCAGGCTCTTCGGGACGGCAAATACCGTCCAAGCCCCGTGAGGAGGGTGGAAATACCCAAAGAAAACGGGAAAACCAGAAAACTGGGAATCCCCACCGTCGTGGACAGGATGATCCAACAGGCGATCTGCCAAGTCCTGACCCCAATCTACGAGCAGAAATTCTCGGACAATAGCTACGGATTCCGACCGCAAAGAAGTGCGCACGACGCATTGAAGAAATGCCAAACCAACATTACAGAGGGCTACACATACGTGGTCGATATGGATTTGGAAAAGTATTTTGACACGGTCAACCAAAGCAAACTCATCCAGATCTTGTCGGAAACGATAGAGGATGGAAGAGTGATCTCGCTGATCCACAAATTCCTCAACGCAGGAGTCATGATTGGCGGAATATTCGAGGATAGCCCAGAAGGTGTGTGCCAAGGAGGACCATTGAGTCCATTGCTTGGTAATGTGATGCTTAACGAGTGTGACTGGGAACTTCAGCGGCGCGGACACCGCTTTGTACGCTATGCGGACGATCTGATGATCTTCTGTAAAAGTAAAAAGGCGGCTGAACGCACAATGGAAAAGATCCTGCCATTCATTGAGGGGAAACTATTCCTCAAAGTGAACCGGGAGAAAACCCAAGTCGCGAACGTATGCAAGGTCAAATTTCTGGGGTACGGGTTCTACATCTTCCGAGGAAAAGGCCAACTGAGAATCCATCCCAAAAGCGTCAAGAAATTGGAAGATAAAATTCGACTGATAACGGGACGCAGCAATGGGATGGGCGTCGAAGAACGCAAAACCAGATTGAACAGTCTAATCCGAGGATGGATGAACTACTTCAAATTGGCTGATGCCAAAACGAAGCTTGGAAAATTGGACGGATGGATACGGCGGAGAATCCGCATGGTGACCTGGAAACGATGGAAGAAAAACCGAACGCGCTTTGAGCATCTGAAAAAGGCCGGAATAGAACGACAACAGGCATGGGAATGGGCAAACACTAGAAGAGGCTACTGGCGAGTGTCCAAAAGTCCGATTCTGACACAAGCCATCCCCAATAAGCTGATCAAACGTGCGGGATATCTCAGTTTGACGGGATGCTATCTAGCTAAGTAAACTGTAAACTTTGGAAGCGCCGTGTACCGAACGGTACGCACGGTGCTGTGGGAGGTCCCCCGGTCAACTAATGGCCGGGGTCCTACCCGATT
>CAZXON010000031.1:0-2016 GCA_964642385.1 uncultured Candidatus Peribacteria bacterium | reverse complement strand
GACGTATTACAGTAAAGCTTAAAAATACCGGGAAAGAATACAATTCCGGAATTGGAATTTACCTGCAATCGACCACCGATGAAACCAATAATAAATATTTAAAAACAGAAAATGTAAATCTGGTAAGTGGCGAAATACGTGAACTGAATTTCAACAGTACAATCGACCTTGAGCCGGGTTCATATTATTTATCCACCATGTATGACCCAACTAACAATCCGGATTGGACAGAAACATTACAGACATTGGGTGAAATTCAGACAGTAAACATATTGGCCACTCCTACCGGTACTCCGATACTTAGTCTTACTTCCAAAATCAGTTTTCCGAATAACAATCAGGTGAACTCCGATTTCGATATTCTGTCTTTCAGTTTACAAAATACCGGAGCGTATTTCGATAATAAAATGATTGCTTTCGTTTTTCCTGTTACGGGAGGATCGTCGCTCACTTCCCTTGGTAATCAAAAAATAATTATCGACACTAACGAGACACAGAATATTCAGTTCAAAGGAGCTATCAATTTGGAACCCGGAAATTATAAGATAGCTCTTTACTATTTGAATGCAGAAAACCAATGGACCAGGGTAAATTCATTAGAAAATTCACTTCTGAATTTTACACTGACTAACGTTATCACCTGGCTGAAAACTCCCGAAGTTGAGAAGGGTGTATTTTTATATCCGGTACCTGCCAAAGACAATCTCAACATCAAATCAGAAAACCGGATTCTATCCATTCATGTATTTGATATGGCAGGACAGCTAATGGGTAGCCGAAATGTTGCCGGATTGAATAATACGGAACTCGATGTTTCGAAATTCATATCAGGAAATTATATATTGAATATTCGTACTGAAAACGGTTCAAAAACAATCCGTTTTGTAAAACAATAGTTAAGTTAACCCATTCAATCAGAGAAATGAAAAAAATAATAAGCATACTATCCTTACTTATGATACTCTTTTCGTGTAAAACGGGAAAAAATTCCACAGAAGAAAATGCATTGTCGCAGATTTCGGCTGTTCAACAAGTTGTAATTTATAAGACAACAAAAGATTTTAACCAATTAGTTCCGGTGATTATGAACAGTGAGCGTACTCAAATAGTGTCATATCCTGCTCCCACAGATCTTATCTATAATGGCAAACCGGCACTGCCGGTATCGCTTGAGGACGGATATCTGCTCGATAACAGAGGCATTCAACCCAATGTGGCTTTCACATCCTATACATACGAGGAGTATGCGTCGCTATCCGTTGCACCCACAAGGGATGAATTAATGAAGAAAATTGTGGAGAAATATCCACTCACAGAAATGTATTATTGTGGACGAAGTGACAGTTTCAGCAACATCAATGAGCTAAACAAACTGATAAAAGACGGATTTCCGGGTTGCAAAAAAGCGGATATTCAGGTAATGCAAATTACGTTATGATGGTGTGGAAGCACTTTAAATGAAGTATAATCCCGGATAGAACATACAGACACCCCTAATCCTGTACTGTAAATATTTATTTGTTTGTTCTTTTTTTTGAAAATTCGGGTCAGCTGTTTTTTACCTGCTTCGTGGCAAGTCCTTTTTGAGAATTATCTCATCTGACTATACCGTGAATAATGATTCTGTTGCAGCGGTGAAACAGACTGATAAAAAATAATTTTCAGCGTAAACTGATCCGAAAGATTGAAACAGCCTGGAAAAAAAACCAGGCTGTTTTTTCTTTCCATTCTCTCATCCCTCCTCCTCCGATTTTGTGGAAATACCATTCAAAAAAATAATTTAAAAAATAATTCTCACTTCATGTCAAAAAAAGGGCACTTCATGTCAAAAAACAGCCATTTCATGTGTTAATATGACCACTTCGATGCAAAGTGCTATAACAGCTATGTAACCATCCCAAACTAGCCGTCTTTCAGGTCAGAGCTCAAAATCCGACCTTTGCCTGAAAAAAGTTATGTTTAGTTTAAATGAAGGCAATCGGTTTGTAGTTTGTTTGACAGGTGTTGATTTGCGCA
>CAZXON010000030.1:0-2257 GCA_964642385.1 uncultured Candidatus Peribacteria bacterium | reverse complement strand
ATGGAAAAAACGGAAGAGGCAGAATCGTAGATTATCATAAATACTTTCTTTATGAAGTCAATTTTATACAATTTCAGAAAAATATTACCAATTTTTCTATATGTAATTATGTCAGTAAGTTGTGGAAAAGATGAACCAAATACAGGGGAAGAGCCACCTATTGTAAACAATCAGAAAATTATTTTAAACCCTTTAACCAAAGAGCCTGAAAAACAAAGTAATATCTCATCAGTTGATGTTGATTCTAATAAATTAGTTCTAAATTTTACTAATACCAACATGCCTTCATATAATGTAGGTGACATACTGATAGGTAAAACAAAAGAAGGGTACATAAGAAAGATTGAATCTGTTATTAAAGATGGGAATCGTTTGCATCTTACGACAAGTAATGCAACAATAGAAGAAGCTTTTAAAAAGTTTGAGATAGACACTTCTTTCACATTCTATCCTGAAGTTCAGCAATTAGTGTCAATGAACGAAAGTTCTGAGGTTGTAATTGGAGATAAGAAATACAATCTCAGTATTCAATACTCAACTCCCCAAGTTCATACTAAAGGGATACTAGATTATCTCCCATTATCATTTGACAATGTAAAATTGAAGCTTGAAAGTCCTGATAAAAGAAGCAAAATGGAAATTGCCATTGAGAATATTAGTCTATTATTTAAAATAAAAGCAGATCAATTAAAAGCAAATATATTTCCTTTAAAATTCAGTTTGGTATATGATGTCAATAGCACAATAGAGTTGAAAAATATTACAATGGTTATAAAAGGTGGAATTGATGGAACATATCCAATTAAAGACGACTTGCTGACAAAAGACTACCCAATAGGAATAATATTAGTTGGTGGCATACCTTTCAACTTTTCACTTAATATTGGACTTGGCCTGCAGGCTGAATTTATGGTCGGTGTTGGAACTGAGATGAATGGTTCATACAAATACACTGATAATTATAAAGTAGGGGCAGAGTATAATATTTTAGGATGGACTCCTGTCTGGGAGAAGTCATCATCTCAGGTAGGACCTGCTTTCTCTTTTGCTCCTGTTGAGAGGATGACTGGTGAGGCAAAAATATATTTAAAGCCAAAGCTGAAAGTAAAATTAGCAGATATGATAGGCCCTTCTCTTTTTGTAAAAGGATTTATATACGATGAAATGTCTTATCCTCCGATCAAAGTTGAAGTTGGGTATGGTCTTGAAGGTGGAGTTGATTTTATTGTCAATGCATTTGGGAAAAATATTGCAAATTTTAAAACAATACTAGCTAGTAAGAAATGGCCACAATACTCTTATACAAATCATGAACCCACAATCCCTGTTGTCGTATCTCCTATTAACAACGCTGATAATATTTCATTAATGCCATCTCTTGTTTGGGATTGCACAGACGCCGATAGTGAAGAAATTCTCTATGATGTGATTTTTTCTACATCAACCCCCCCTATAGATATCGTATCAAGTAAGCAAAAAGGAAAAACATTTTCAAAAACAGGACTATCCAAAAACACAAAGTATTATTGGCAAATAAAGGCTACAGACACAAGAGGAGCGTTCTCATCAAGTCCTATCTGGTCATTTACTACTGAGTTATCCGATTCTCCAACGGTAATTACTACAAATCCTTCTGAAATAAAATTATCTAGTGCAAAAGTTGGAGGCAATGTAACAAGTGATGGAGGGTCAAATATTACAGACAGAGGAATATATTATAGTACAAACATCATTTCAAACGGGACTAAACTTCAAATTGGTAGTGGCATTGGTGCATTTTCCGCAACTCTTTCAAGTTTAACTCCAAACACTACCTATTATGTTAAAGCATACGCAACAAATACTGCGGGGACTTCATATGGATCAATACTCAATTTCAAAACAGATGTAACAGCACAATCACCAACTGTGACAACTACTGCTCCTTCTAATATAACCTCAAATAATGCCACTCTTGGAGGTAATGTAACATCAGAAGGAAGCTCTGCTGTGTTGGAAAGAGGTGTTGTATACGCCACTACGCAGAATCCAACAATCAGTAATACAAAAATAGCTTCAGGTAGTGGAACTGGAGCGTATTCTGTTAATGCAACAAATCTAACAACCAACTCAATATACTATGTCAGGGCTTATGCAACAAATAGTCATAGTACTGCTTATGGAAATGAGGTTAATTTCTCAACTATACCATCTGGAGTGACCCCTGTTGCAGCATTCACTGCTTCATCTACCTCAATAAACCTAGGCCAAACGATAC
>CAZXON010000029.1:0-2663 GCA_964642385.1 uncultured Candidatus Peribacteria bacterium | reverse complement strand
GTCCCGGTATTACCGGCTGGGCACAGGTAAACGGACGGAATGCCATTAGCTGGGAGCAGAAATTTGATTTAGACGTGTGGTATGTGGATAATATTTCATTTACATTAGATTTGAAAATTATCTGGATGACTGTGCTGAATGTATTGAAAAGAAAAGGGATAAACTCGGATACAAGTGCAACGATGGAACCTTTTAAGGGTACTGGACAAAGAGGTTAATTACAAGATAAGGAATTAGAAGACAGAAATAAAATTTATTATAATGATTTGATTATCCACAATGTTTCCTAATATTTGAAATAATAGATTTGAGATAGGTCTAACCGCTCGATGCGGTATGATCTGTTATGATCAAAATTGCATCAAACGTCTTGAAACTGTTAGATACTTTGGCTGTCATAATCACAAGTTCAATAGGATAATATACATCTTAGATATAAGTAGCTGCCAATTCCAAGTTAACTACAACTTAAAAAATATTAAAAAAGAATAACTCATTTCATAATCAACTGACAACGATTGAATATCAACGAAATCATAGCGCAGCTTAATAATTCAGATGAACGTACTGATTTGGAAGTAAAAAGAGGTTCTGCAATTGATAGGGCGATTTTGGAAACAATTTGTGCTTTTTCAAATGAACCAGATTTAGGTGGAGGTACGATTGTTTTGGGTATAAAAGAGATTGACGACAGCTTATTTCCGACTTATGAAATTGTTGGAGTTGAAAATCCTGATAAATTGCAAAAAGATTTAGCTACTCAATGTGCAGATTTATTCAATATACCCGTTCGCCCAAAAATAAGTATAGAAAATGTTAATGGTCAAAATGTTCTTGTTATTGAAGTAGAAGAACTTTCGCATGGACAAAAACCAATCTTTTTCAAAAAACAAGGATTGCCACATGGCGCTTATAGAAGGATTGGTACTACAGACCAAAAGTGTACTGAAGATGACATGTATTTTTTTTATGGGAAAGAAGATGGATATGATAATTCAACAATCAAAGACTCTGACCTGAACGATATAAATTTTGACGCACTAGATGTTTATCGGAAATTGCGAAATACTGTAAATAATACTGCTGAAGAGTTAAATTATGATGACGTAGATCTTTTGAGAGCATTGAATTGTATAAAAAAGGTAGATGATGTTTGGAAACTGACCAATACTGGATTGATTGTATTTGGAAATAAAATAGCATTACGCAGATTGATGCCAATGATGCGAATAGATTACATTCGACTTCCCGGACATACATGGATTGATAATCCGGATAAACGTTTTGTTGAAACTTTGGATATGAGAGGTCCTATTATTGAGATGGTGTCTCGAATTATCGCAACAATTGCAGATGATTTGCCCAAAGGTTTTGTTTTGAAAGAAGGTGAAGTACAAGCTGAAGGGAAATTGTTACTCCCAACAAGAGTACTAAGAGAGGCTGTAGTTAACGCATTAATTCATAGAAATTATAGAATTAATCAGCCTATTCAAATTCTTAGATACAGCAATCGAATAGAGATAATTAATGCAGGGACTTCAATGAAGCCAGAGGAAAATATAGGTGAACCAGGGTCTGTAAACAGAAACCCGTTTATTGCTGCAATTTTTCATGATACAAATTTAGCTGAAACGAAAGGTTCCGGTTTTAGAACTATGCAGACTCTTATGAAAGAGGCAGATATGATGCCACCAACATTTGAAAGCAACCGAGAAAAAAATAATTTTACACTTAGACTTTTGTTTCATCATTTCTTAAATCAAAGAGATTTAATTTGGCTTTCAGCTTTTGATCGATACAATCTTAATGATAATCAGAAATTAGCTATCGTATTTATTAGAGAGGTAGGTGCAATTGACAATATTACTTATCGCCAACTTACAGGAACAAATAGAGCTCAAGCAGGCACAGATTTAAGAATATTACGAAAAAGAAATCTTATAGAACAGAAGAGTTCAAAAAGAACTAGCTATTATCTGCCTTTTGGCGATTTGTTGAATGCCATGGTAGATAAGCAGCCTGCCATGGTAGATAAGCAGCCTGCCATGGTAGATAAGCAGCCTGCCATGGTAGATAAGCAGCTTACCATGGTAAATAATGAATCAAATTCTAAATTGGATACTTGGTCTCAAATTCCTGTAAATTTAATTGAAAAAATATTCGAAATTGGACTTCGTTCAAAAGATCCAAAAGAGATGAGAAATTTGATTCTACAGCTTTGTGCTTGGAGACCATTGTCAAGTATAGAATTATCAAAAATTTTGCAACGAAGCGAGAAGTACATAAAAAATAATTATTTACAACCGTTGATTAAAGATGGCTATATAATCTTTACTATACCGGAGATGATAACTCACCCACAGCAAAAATATAAAACAGTAAAATTATAGCTTGTTTGAAACTTAAAAATAAAAAACAACTTAGAATTGTAAAAAAGACAAAACAATGGTACAGCTTGCAATCTACGGTTTCGGAGGATTTGGACGTGAAATAGCCTCCATTATTGAAGCAATCAATGAACAATCTCCCACTTGGAAAATTGTTGGTTTCTTTGACGATGGAGTAGCTGTGGGAGCTGCCAATCGTTACGGAAAAGTTTTAGGAGGTTTGGATACGTTAAATGCGTGGAGCACTCCGCTGAATGTAGTCATGGCCATTGCTTC
>CAZXON010000028.1:0-2668 GCA_964642385.1 uncultured Candidatus Peribacteria bacterium | reverse complement strand
TTTCTCTCTCATTTTCTTCTAGACTTTTATATTTTTTTATATATACTTTATCGGGTGCGATCATTAATATAATAAACGGAATCTGAAACAAAAAACATATTTACAATGAAAAACAAAATTTTATTATCATTCTTGTTGCTAATTTTTTCGTTTGCTTCTTATGCATACGAAGCTTTTAGTGGAGCTCTTTCTCCATTTGAGAAATCAACACCAACAACGGCAAATGAAATCATGGGGATCAATAACCAGATCCAAACGCCTAAACGACATTACAGAAACGACCCCAATAATAGGGGCGTGCCAGTAGGAAATTGGCGTTTCGAAAAGAGAAACCAAAATCCAAGAAGATGGTCAGGAATCTTTCCATCAACAGAAAATCAATCGTTGCATCGCAAGAACCATCATAATCATGACACCTATCAAAACGATATGGGATCATATTATGGACTTCAAAAGTGCGAAAAAGATCATGGAAACAATGGAAACAATGGGAACAATGGGAACAATGGGAACAATGGGAACAATGGGAACAATGGGAACAATGGAAACAATGGGAACAATGGAAACAATGGAAACAATGGAAACAATGGACACCATGATCATCACGGTCATCACGGCGACCACGATTGCGCAAGCGTCCCCATCAAGGGAGATTTCATATTGCTCTTATTTGCAGGCCTGTATCTTATCCTAAAAAACAGTATTCATGATTTCTTTATAAAATAGTCCTGATTTTTTATCAGGGCTTTTTTTTATTCTTCCCAACTTTCCCTTGCAATCCCCTTTCACTTTCTTATATTATTCGGTATCGCCTAGTGCGATATTTTTCATACGCAATTAATACAAAAATAATATATCATCTACGATATTGGGGAATCGTCTAATGGTAGGACAACGGACTTTGACTCCGTTTGTCTAGGTTCGAATCCTAGTTCCCCAGCCAAAAAATTATTCTACTGCGGGGTAGAGAAGAGGTATCTCGCCAGGCTCATAACCTGGAGGTCGGTGGTTCGATTCCATCCTCCGCAACCAATTATTCAAAGACGCTTATGATCACTAGGAATCTATTCGGAAGTAGCTTAGCTGGTAGAGCGACAGACTCTGAATCTGTAGGTCCTAGGTTCGAATCCTAGCTTCCGAGAACGATTATATAAACGAATAAAACACAACAAAATACATACAGCAAACGTACGCCGGGATGATGGAACTGGTAGACATGCTTGGCTTAGAACCAAGTGCTTCGTGCGTGCAGGTTCAAGTCCTGTTCCCGGTACCACTAAATGTAGAAAACATCTTGATTTTGATAGGTATATTCGTATCATCAACTTCACGTCCTTATCGATAATCCGAGGTAGCTCAGCGGTAGAGCAAGTGGCTGTTAACCACTGGGTCGTGGGTTCGAGCCCCACCCTCGGAGCATTAACAAACTTTATTATTATTTCACCACAAGTACATGCCTCTTAAAAAAGCAGCAAAAAAAGCGTTAAGTAGATCAATGAAACAAAGAGACACAAACTCTCAACGCAAATTAACTATGAAAAAAACTATCAAAGAGCTTAAAAAAGCTACTATTGCAAAAACTGATAATACAAAAGAGATTTTGGTAAAAGCATACTCTGCAATCGATAAAGCTGAAAAAAACAACATTCTTCACAAGAATACTGCGGCAAGAAGAAAATCAAGATTGGCAAAGATGGTGAACAAAATCGAAAAATAGTTTGCAAACCGAAAGAAAAATAGTATAACTCCTCCACCCCTGTGGAGATTGTGCCGGTTTAGCTCAGTGGTAGAGCAACTGCCTTGTAAGCAGTGGGCCGCAGGTTCAAGTCCAGCAACCGGCTCCATCAAAAAAATATTGTGACAAATAGATCATTCAATACAGATAAGGAGGCTTAGTTCAGCTGGCTAGAACGCATGCCTGTCACGCATGAGGTCACGGGTTCGAGCCCCGTAGTCTCCGCCATCTGGCCTTATCGTCTAGTGGTTAGGACATCGGGTTTTCATCCCGGCAACCGGGGTTCAATTCCCCGTAAGGTCAAATTAAAAACAAAATCATGGGCAATTAGCTCAATTGGCGAGAGCATCTGCCTTACAAGCAGGGGGTTACTGGTTCGAGTCCAGTATTGCCCACCATGATTATTATCAACACCTTAAATAGTAGCTCACGGGCCTATAGCTCAGTTGGTCAGAGCAAGCGGCTCATAACCGCTGGGTCACTGGTTCAAGTCCAGTTGGGCCCAATTAAAAAAACGATCTATGCGGATGCAACGCAATTATGCGGGTGTAACTCAATTGGCTAGAGTTCCTGCCTTCCAAGCAGAATGTTGCGAGTTCGAGTCTCGTCGCCCGCTCCAGACGTAACTATACCACCTTCAATGGTGCTAATAATACGGTACAGAGCCGAAAGATGAGGGGTTTGATATCCCTCTTTTTTTGTATAATAAAATTTCTCTCCAAATAAAACTCTTACAAGAAGTATCTTCATTTCTACTGTTCACATATTCCAAATGGATATAGGATCTTCTATGATGTTTTTTAATCTATTGTACATATTTTCAAAATCTCTTTCTTCCAAACCCCTTCTCTCTATTTCTTCCTCTAGGATTTCTTTCTCCATATTAAGATCAGCTCGCTTCTCTTCTAATATTTGTATCATTTCAGGTTTTGA
>CAZXON010000027.1:2074-3505 GCA_964642385.1 uncultured Candidatus Peribacteria bacterium | reverse complement strand
AAATGCTGGTAGTTCAATACTGTTGTTATTATTGCTCTCCGTAGTTGTTTCGTTTTCTGCTGTTGTCGTATTGATCTCAGGTTGAGAATCAGTCGCATTTAGATCGATCTCTCCTAAATCGATAGTTGGAAAATCGTGTAGAGTTAGATTTTCAATTTCTGTAAAAGGTGCTTCATTTGCATAATCTACACCATATCAAATTTCATCTACCGGTTTCGTAGGTGTGTTGCTTATGGTTTCAAGAATATTAACATCTCATTTTCCTACTGGTTTGAAATCTTTTTCTTGTGCATTATCCAATGCTTTGTCTATCAAAAGTTCTCCCAAATCGGAAATTGGCGTTGGGGTTACAGGCGTATCGGTCGTTCAAACATTATTAGTTTTGACTTTGCTCGCAGGTTTTTTCTTAGGTTCTGCCATTTAAATTTTGTATAAAAGCTAAATATAGGGTAAGTATAACCAAAACCATCATTACTGTCAAAAAAACACGCTAGAGTTCTATTCTTTTCTTCGCCAAAAAAATATTTCTGTGACATAGTATAAATCTCTTTCCAGCCAGATATCACTTCATACAAGATAGATATAAAATAAAACCGCTTCACATTACGCTTTATAGAAAACAAGAAAAATTTTTGTCTTATTTTTTTCCTAGCTTTGTCTTTGTAATTATTTTTGTTTTTTGATAGACTTCAACCATTTATATTTTAACCCCCCGCCATGAAAACACACCTCCCAAATACCACAAAACGATTTTTTCTTTTTGCTCTCCTCTCTTTGTTTTTGTTGTTTTCGCATGTTTTTTCGCAATCGCCGTATACAACTACTACACAAGACTACTATACAAACGCATGAATCTCACCAGATGTTTTTTCTCCTTGTAGTTGATGGGATCTTTATTTTAGTTGAGCGTATTCTGCCTTAAAAATTACAGAAATTTGATTTGATGGAACCGACGAACGGATAGAAATAACCAACTTTGGACTACCAGTTGAAAACATTACTCTTTCTCTTTCTGGCGCCAAAAATAGGTTAGTAACCATAACTTGAATTACCCTCTCACCTATGGAAAGTGTCGTTCTTTGAGATTCTCTTTTGCAACTAACTGGCTACCAATGAGTCACAGTTACCTGATTATGATTATCCATCGCAGATACAACTGGCTTTATTATTACATTATTGGATAATGACTTGAATATTTTAGATGAAGCATCTTTTGCCCCAGACATTGTTGCCAAGATTCCCAACAACACGACGCTAAGCTATCACTCTCTTTTAGATGCTACTTGATCAGATTATCTCATCTCGCCACTCTCTTTTTGGCAACCGACACTATTAGAAGAGTCCTTTGATATGACCGTTTTATCTAACCCATGAATCGCTTATTGTGCAAATCTTGAAAATAATAATTTTGATCCAGACGCCGACACTGGC
>CAZXON010000027.1:0-1974 GCA_964642385.1 uncultured Candidatus Peribacteria bacterium | reverse complement strand
AAAAAGTCAACGACGACATCGACGAGCAAGGCGACTACAACGGCAAAAAAGACAACTACAGCGAAAAAGTCTACCAGCACAAGCAAAACAACAACGACAAAATGACCAACCAAAGCACAGCAAGTTCTCCAAAAAGAATATGATGTTTACAAAAAATATGTAGATTTTTTACATGGCTATCTAAAATGACATTTGTATAATCAATTTACAACGCTAAAACTTCCAGAGGTCCAATCTATGTTAAAAAAATCTCTCCAAATTGCGAAGAAAAACAGTACTATAATTACCGGCTCATGAATAACTTGATTATTAATTACTGATTTTGATACTTTATGGGCGAGTCAATTCACATGAAATACTAATTCTGATGATATTGCAACTATCCTAAAAAAACGTTGGTTATTGATCAAGAACTCATTACAATCTCCAGTAGATCAAACCGACAAATCGTTAGTTTTTCTAACTCCCCTAGCCAAAAAATACTTCAAAGGCTCGAATAGACAAAACACATTGACAGACATACTCTTGAATTCATTGAAAGTTGCGTCTCCCAAAAAGAGATCTCCCAAACTAGCAGAAACAACATCCCTAACAGATGAAAATCAAGACCCAATATGAGCAACTGCAATAGAAACTGATACTACTGAATCTGAAGATCCTTCTTTATCTGATCCTGATCTACTAGCTGTATGAAACCAATCAAATTCTGATACCTCAAATGATATTATGGATACAAAAACTTCTGAGACGAACTCCTTGGATTAGGCGTCATCAAGTATCTTTTTGCAAATTATCCGCTTGAAAAACTGTATATAGAAGTAGACAATGTAGACTGGTTTTTGACATGGCTCCAGAGACATAAATCGTATCTTTGAGACACTTTGTGCAAGGTAAAACTAATTGCCAAGTCGGATAAATTGAATGTCATTTCTCTGTCTGTTTTGTCTCCAAACGTTCACTTGTTTTTGTGATGATGAGAAATTTTTGCTCCTGCTCGTGGTCGATTTTATGGATGATGGAATATGCTTATTTTGTACTTTTGGAAGTTTTGGGCCAAAAAAGTTACCCTTCTTGGATGAATCTGACATGCCACCACAAAAACTTTTGGACTCCTATATAGATTGACACTCCCCTTTGCCCAAAAGATTATCCTAAGGGATCAAAATAGTTACGACTACCTAATCAAATCATATAATTTGCAGAAAACGGCTATCCTCTACCATGATTTTGCCTATGACGTTCTTTCAGATAATGACATTCTTTGTCTAGGTCTGTCAACATTGACAGCAGAAAATATGATGTCTAAAACCTGACTACTTTGTCCATATCTCGTTATAAATACGAACCCCTATGTCGACATGTCGATATTGACAGAGAAGTTGACAATGTTGACACAACTTCATCCAAATTGTCATCTAGTATATTTTCCTTGTTGAGAGGAAGATAAGCCGTTATTTGACTATTTGAAGCTATGAGAAATAGACACAGAAGTAGACAATATGTTGACACAAAATAGACAATCACAAGTAGACAAAATGTCGTCACAAGTAGACAAAATACAACTAGACAGGGGAGTCGAAACCAAGGTGGATTTGTCTACTCGCTGGACGATGTTTGAGTGGACAGAACATGACATTCCTACAATAATAGCGCTATCAAGCCAAGCTACGCATGCGCTCGGTGTTCGTCTCCATTTTATAGCTTTGATGGAACGATTAGGTATCTCATTTGACTATGTTGTCTATCAAGAGAAGATTGAGAAGTTTCTTGCGTGATCCAAATCATACAAAAAACTAAGATAAATTGGCAACATTTTATTTACCAAGATCTCAGCATATAAGGTATCTGCGCAACACATCCTATCAGACATTGAAGTGTATTTAATCTACATAAATAAGTAAATAATAAGACATATCTCTTACAAGTAGACAGGGGAGCATGACACCGAAAAAGCATCCAAAACAAGTCAGATAG
>CAZXON010000026.1:2809-3882 GCA_964642385.1 uncultured Candidatus Peribacteria bacterium | reverse complement strand
AAAACCATAAAAAAACACTACCATGGAAGCAAAAAATGAATGTTTGAGTGTGGAGTTGCACCCGCTTGAAAACGCATTGAGTAATGGATACTCAATAAAAGCAAGGTGTAAAGCCGCCCTGCGAGAAGTGACAATCCATCCGAGGCTGCACGAACACAAACCACCGTTCGTCACGGCAACCAGTTCCAAATCACTAGAAGAAGCGCTCCTAAGAGCAGCAGAAAACTACAAAAGATGGAGGCTGGGACAAAAACAAATTGATTATGCCAAAGACGATGCGACTCCTGAAACAGATCAAAAAACAGAAAGGTCGCTTGTGATTTTGGACATGATCCTTTTCGATGGTCCCGTAATGGAACTAACCAAAACAAAAAATGGAGTAAAATGTAAAATCAGCGGCATTACCATCGGCAAATTTACAGCCACCAGGGCGGGACTAGGAAGTACGATTTTTGAGTCGATCAGAAAAACGCTACAAAAACCAATGCAACTCACGTAATAAACAAAAAAGGAAGTTATGAAAAAAAAGAAAATTGTATTAACACGAGCAGAACTAGACAAAAAATTTCTGCCAAACGTGCTTGGTGTAATCAAAGGCGGCACTACTATCGGCATCCAGTTTCAAAATGGAAGATGGCTGTTTAGCTTCTACTTTATCGACAAAGGAAGACCGTTGCAAACGATAAGTAGTATTGGAAGCGATAACATTCTTCTCGCGCTCAACAGAGCATGTGCAACATTCGAAGATAAACCATCAAGGTTTGAATCCAATGGACTGCAAGAAATCATGGAAGATCTGCTTGATGAAATTGATTTGTTAGTTCGTTTTATCAAATGCGGTGAAGACCTATGGATAGAAAAAGATGAAAAATCTAGTTATCTGTTCAAAGTTGAATCATTTGAAAAAAAAGTCAGCGAACAGACCATAATTGAAGCATTCAAAAAAATGGCTTTATCTGAATAGTAAAAAAACACTTTTACCCCCGAGGATTTTACTTCCTCGGGGTTTCTTTTTAAAAATTTTTTTATAGGTGAAATTATTTATTGTTCTTCCAAAAATCCCAGATCAGTTG
>CAZXON010000026.1:0-2709 GCA_964642385.1 uncultured Candidatus Peribacteria bacterium | reverse complement strand
AATTTTTTTATAGGTGAAATTATTTATTGTTCTTCCAAAAATCCCAGATCAGTTGCCCTGCATAGTTGGGCCATACATGAGGATAGTAAGTTCATCGTTCTGTAGAATCTGTATATGGACACCATACAACTGGACCTTTGTTCGCACAAGCATATTGTACACACTGAGCGCTCTGGGGTGATGTATATGGCTCAACCGATGCTGGATTACATCCATTCGTTTTCAAAAACAGATCGCGGGTCGCTTCACCACCTGCGAAAGATGCTAAATTATCTTTGGGGTTGTGCATGATGATCGCTTCGACTGGTCACGCACATGTTTGGTTTCAAATCGGACTTCATCATACACTTCCAATTCAACGAATCACATCTCCGCGAAAACATCATAAAGCATTGGTAAATCGTCATCCTAATGAGTGCCCCATCACATATATTTCATCTGTATTGATACAATACGCATCGCTGAACTCTTCCAGAAGCTGGTCGAAAAGCGCAAAATCTCTCAACTGAGAAGCTTTATCTCATCCATCCATCCAATTACGCGTTGGTCACTCCTCTGGCAATCCTAGTGGATAAACTACAATCGCATCGCCCTGTGACGCCTTATCTATCCCATAATATGTTTGCACTTGCGAGTTCGGATTTGTACGTCCATGAAAAGCAAAAATAATTTTTGTTGGGATGTTTGCGTTATAATTTTTTCCAACGACAGTTATATAATGACGAGGGATAGCATTTAGCATTGATTCCGTTGGTGCAACAGCTGGCATCGGTTTTCAACAACCGTTAGATTGTGCCATACGAACGTTTGTAAAGGTCGTTGTTCTTTCTTTGTTGAGTATAAGTTTGTGTACCAAAAAAGCCATCTGCCCACGTGTCATCAGCGCCCAAGGGAATATCTCATACTTTGAAAATATAGTATTGTTATGGACAAACTCTATATATGGATCAGCCCGTGAGTCGCCTACTCACTCTTGTACTCATGCTTCAAAAGTATTTAATGTCATTTTCAATCATTCTGCGATCGTCACATTGTTGTTTGGTTTAAATGTACCATCGGGATATCACTTTGCAATTGCTTGCTCTTTCGCATAACAAATATACGGTGCATACCATTCAGTTTGTGCATCTGGAAAGCAATTCTCCAAGTTCTTTTCAACTGCTCATGCTCCAACTCACTCCAAAATTATCTTCAATATCTCTCCACGACTGATCGGTTTATCTACACCATAAGTTCAATCAGGATATCATTTGACAATCCCACGCTCTGCGAGAAACTGTACGCTTTCGGCATATTTGTGTCAAGCAGTATCTGTGAAGGAAACCGCTGCTTTGGTAGGAAAAGAGAGACAAACAGCACACATCAATATCATTACACTTCCGATTTGCATGCGTCAAAACAATCCTGTCATTATGTTTTTCATAGTTCTATAAAATAGTAAAATCCTGCTATCTTGTTTTTACTTATTTCCTCGTGGATGTCTATGGGAGTTAATTTTCCTTTGAAAAAGTGAGTGGAAAGGATAGAGTTTAAATTGATTTATTTTCAAATGTAGAATTGTTAAAAATGACAAAAGACTTAAATAAATTTTTATGAGTTATGTTCGGTTGAGCTATAGGAGATGCTTTATGATCTGTTACAGAATTTCTCACGCCCGACAAATTTTGATTTATTAAAGATTTTCAATGAAGACCAAAGTTCAGAACAAAACCATGAGAACGAACAGATGATACAGCAATGACATTATGTTTAGCGCAAAGTCTAATTGAGTGCCGTTGATTTGATATAGAGGATCAACTTGATAAATATCTTCAATGGTTTACAAACTGATATATGTCTAGTACTGAAAGAGCATTTTGAATATGAAACCAAACATGATATAATTTATATAATTATAAACTTTATAAAGAATGAAAAATAGAAGAGAAACCACGAGAAAAAGATTTATCAGGTAAGAATAAAGATTCTAATTGATCAATTATGAGGATAGGACCTATAGCACTATATTTCTTAAATGATATAGAATCCGGTATTCATTATGCAGGAGAGAGCGTTAAATCAACTCATAATACAGACATTTGTATAGATACAGCGAAGTATTTCGTTTGATTATTAATAGGTGCTCTATTGTGAGCGAGTAAAGAAAATTTATTATCAAGCGACTATTCTCCCTTACAAAATTATTGGAAAACGAATAATATGAATGAATACCTAAAAAATGTTGTATCTTGATCATATAAAAACAAATCTAAAAAAGAATTGTGAATAAAATATTGATATGTGTTGGATTCACTAGAGGTGGCTTTACGATGATTTCATAATTTTGATAACTTTGAAGAAGGGTTAATAAATATTGTAAATCTATGATATGATGCTGACACTAATTGATGTATATATTGATTTTTGGCATGAGCGTATTATTGATATGATAGTATTCCATCCAGATGGAAAGATAATGTAGCAAAAAAAGATCTTATAAAGGAAATCACAATGAATCTATATGATTCAAAAACATAAGAGACTACTTATTTACAATTCACACATAATATTTGATCAGTCGATTATACAAGCAATCCAATACCATATTTATATTTTCGATCAAAAAACTTGCATTCTTTCCATAAAAGCATAGAATAAACCTATGCACACAATATATTCTCTTTCTACAAACAATAATAACAATAATTACTCACTCCTGTGGGAATTTTG
>CAZXON010000025.1:0-3989 GCA_964642385.1 uncultured Candidatus Peribacteria bacterium | reverse complement strand
TTTTTTCTTCTTTTCCAATTAGAATCCCTTACCCATGACGCCATCCTAAAATGAAGCAATATTTTTTCTTGTTGATTCTGATTTTACTTTGCACAATAGTTCACTCACCCTTGGCAAAATTGCTCTTTTTGATATTGTATGTTTTGTGGTTGTTTTTTGGCTATCTGAAAACAAAGTGCATAAAAAGACCAAATATTGACATCAGTTGACACAATCATCAACCAGTCGAGCATGACAGTAGATCCAAAATTTCTTTTTTTTGAAGAGTCACCAAAGCAATATTGTCGAACACCACAACTGGAAGCGTTCACCGCCTAACTGAACGTCACAGCTCATCCAAAATTCTTATTTTTTGATTTTTATCAAGATTACTCTGAGCGATTCTGCCCAAACTATCGTGAGTGAGTTTGATTGTATTTGTCGTTTTGGGTGGGCGAGTCGCGGGATTGACCAGCCGAAAAGAATACAAATTTGGCGTAGAGCAGGCCATACTCCAAGCACAACTCACAAACCATCCAGACGATCGCATCAAACTTGTTTCACTTAGCGGAAAACAAGGGCTGCCATACTCTTACGATATGCATCTTTTTGCGAAAGGAGATTTGATAAAGCCACTTTATGCCACATCATACAACAAAACTCCTTTTGCTTTTTGTGAAGCGCTACCGTTAGAAAATCTAGCAAATCCCAAATCGTCCAAAACCTTTGAAACCACAAAATACGCAAAACCCACCCAAAACAATCAACCAATTGAAAACCATTCTCCCAGTTCGCAGTCCCGCTCCAAACTTGCATTATCAATGACGCTTTTGCAGAATACACTCGAAGGTCTTTTTGCTCGCAAAAACTCTGATGCGATTATCGCAAACCAATCACACTATGAAACAGTTTTTCTCACAAATTTCTGCGCACAATTAGAAACACAAACTACGACTGCGAAGTCTACCAAAGCGTTGTTTTCTGCGCGTTTTCAAGGGATTCCAGAGTGAGTGTTGTTGTGAATTACAGATAGTATTCCAAAGGATCTGTATCAGTCATTTTTGGATAGCGGATTGGTCTATCTGGTTGCAGCGAGTGGTGGAAACATTGCCTTTTTAACTGTGCTTTTGTGAGTGCTGTTGTTAGCGATTCCAACCAAAATGAGAAAACGAGCGCAGGTTGGGGGAGTGCTCTCGTATGGATTTGCGTTGCGTTCAAATGTTGCTTTGCAAAGGGCAGTTCTTTCGTCTGTCTTCGCGTCAATTCTGTCGTGGAAAGGCAGAAAAATTTCATCAACAAATCTATTGTTAATCATTGTTGTTTTTTGTTCTCTCTACAATCCGTATCTACTGGTAACGTCACGATGATTTATTTTATCTGTCGCCGGTGTGCGAGGCATTTTTCACATCCCTACAAACCTCCAAAAACTAGCAGTCCTACGTAATATCGCACCTGCGGTGCGAGCTTTTCTTGCGCTTTTAGGACCATTGTTATTGCTCACGCAAAAGGTTAACTTTTTGACAATTGTGGCGTCTGTTCCCGCTTGATTGATCACGATGATTATCACATATCTTTCTTTATTCGTGCTTCTTATCGGTGGTAATATATTTTGGGTTTCGCAACTATTGTATTTTTGCGTCAAATGATTATCATGGCTTACACAGTTTGTTGCAACCCATGGACTCTATTTTACCCTTGAACACCAACTTTTTTCGTATGGTATATGGGCGATACTCTGGCTTTTCATCCGATCTGTCAAAAAATATGCAGACGTAGTTCATATAAGAGATTAGTGTTAGTGGTAGCACATCGGCCTCCGAAACCGAAAGGTCAAGTTCAAATCTTGAATCTCTTGAATTTTATATTTTACTTTAGATTTGGAGTTGAAAGAGAGATGGGGACAATTTGTCACCCCCCTTGTAGTATAAACCGCTTGAGGAAAACAAAAAACAAATAAATTTCGATAATATCATTAATATACTACATGTATTTTAGATTATAGGAAATTCAAAGTATAATGACGTCTACAATCTAACTATGCTCTTCGCTTCGGCTCTTTTCTATCTGCGCGCAGAGAAAAGAGTCTCGTTCAGAGATATATTTTACTTAAAAAACGGTTATCATGACAGACCTTATTATTTACATCCAAAAATCCTTTGAAGATATCAAAATGACAGATTGAAACTTAGAATTTTGGTCTGCCAGACAACTTATGCCGGTTCTTTGATATAGCAAATGGCAAAAATTTTCTTGAGTAATAGAAAAAGCAATAATATCATGTAAAAATAGCTGACACAAGTCAGAAGAACACTTTTTACCGGAGCCGGTAAAAAGTACTTGAGGTAGACCATGAGAAGAATTTCTGCTTACAAGATATGCATGTTATCTCATAGCACAAAATGGTGATAGTAGAAAAACCGAAATTGCTTTTGCTCAGACATATTTTGCATCTCAAACAAGGAAACAAGAAATCCATGAAAAAAGGATAGAAGAAAACAAAAGGTTAGAAGCTAGAGCAAAACTAAGAGAATCCGAAGAAAAGATTGAGGAAACAGTCTATCATAGATGAATTTATTTACCAATCGAGTTTGCTACGTTCAAGAACAAAAAAATTGAAACATTATATAATATGTCTGTCAAAGCATTAAAAGCTAAAAGATGAATACCAAAGCATAGAGCTTTAGCTGATTTTGACAGTGAAGTTGAACTCAAAGCAAAAGATTTCGTATATGCAATGACTGATCACAACATAAAAGGAAAAGACATAAAAGGCAAAGAATATTTAGAAAAAGAACTCATAGCAAATGCTCATGCCACAAGACAAGCTATGTTAAAAAGATGAATTACTCCAGAAGAATTACCAGCACAAGAAGACTTAAAAAAAGTAGAAAATAGAATAATAGAAAAAAAAAAGAAACTTTGAAATACAAGAAACAGAATATATAAATGACATGCAGTTTAGTGATATGAATAACAATGCTATAGAAATTATAAAAATCATTACAAAGATTATCAAAACCACAAAATCACATTAATTGTTCATCCTTAGTTTACAATTTTCAATTAATCATTAATAATTAATAATTAATAATTAACAATTAACTTCCGCTTCACAAAGCCAATAAAAAAATACTCTATTGTTTTTATAGATAAAACGGCTCAAAATTATATCATAAAACAACGAAATTGGGTTGAACAATGTTGTCACAAATGGACACGCCGTTCGTATGCTCAATGCTGGATACCATACTTTTGGCTTTCCAAGCTCATAAAAAATACTTGCAATTTACTTGGGAATGAGTATCTTGTATAGTAACCGTGTACAACCACGGATGGGATGTTTTAATCTTGGATGTTTATCCATTCGTTCTTTTTATTTCTTTTTTAAGCAAACACATGCTAAAAAAGCTTTTCGCTAGCGTAAGTGCTTTTGCTGTACTATTCGCATCTGTAGCACCATCATTGGTTACTGCAGCTCCTGTAGCTACTGACCCTGAACTGTTAGACGCAGTTACATGGGCGTACGATGCAGGATTGACTAAGTACTCAGACGCAAACACATTTATGCCTTTTAACAACCTAACCAGAGAGCAAGCTGCTAAATTTGCAAGCGAGTTCGCTGAGACTGTTCTCAATCTTGAAGCAGACTCAACAAGAACTACTGTTTGTGAATACAAAGACGCTTCTATCATGGATGCAACTTTAGTTGACTCAGTTACTAAAGCTTGCCAACAATCAATTATGATGGGTTACCAAGGTAACTTCATGCCAAAACAACTTCTTACTAGAGGGCAATTCGCTACTATGGTATCAAGAATGTTAGGTGGAATTGACGCTATGTCAACTGAACAAGCACATTTTGATTACCTAAAAGATTTGGGTATCATGAATGTAGCAAGTCTTACTTCTACTATTACAAGAGGTGATGCTATGCTTATGCTTTACAGAGTAGCTAATGGATCATCTTCTGATCTATGTGCTATTGATCCTAATCTTCCTGGATGTTCTAC
>CAZXON010000024.1:0-4744 GCA_964642385.1 uncultured Candidatus Peribacteria bacterium | reverse complement strand
CTGCTGATACCCAAGGAGGCTGTATGAACCCACTGGCATGGATACCTGTTGCCATCGCTGTGCTGCAGGTCATCAAGGAAAATTGGGACGATTAATCGGCAAAATAGTTGGCAGCAGGAGGCGGGATAATTCCCGCCTCCTGCATTTACGCAACTGAAAAGGAGCAAATCATGAGTAGTAAATGGACGTTTATAGGTGGCATACTGGCCGGAATCGCGGGGGTATTCACTGCGGCGGCGGTATCGATGGAACTGGAAAGCCGCAAAAGCGGCAGCCACCCTGCAATGGATGAAGCAGTGGGTGAACCGGAAAGGTTGGCCTTGCCTGAAAGTGAAGGCAGGTAGAGAACTACAGGCTGGTTGCAGAGCGGGAGTTTTTGGGGATCCCGCCCTGTTTGTATGGATAGATATTGTACGGTGCTGTTATCTTTCCATTGGGTTGGGACCAAAGGGGCACGGACGAGCAACTAGCGGCTCTGGGCCATCATGCTTTCATCAAGCTCTATGTTCACTTTGAGTTTGCACACACGCCGGCAGACCAGACGCCACGGCTTGAAGCCAAAAAGACCAGGCCTGTAAGGAAGAAAGTAACGAAGGCCCGCGGTTAACCCGGCAGCCAGTCTACCCAACTCGGCCACAACCATGCAGGACGCTGGCTAGGAGGGTGAACAACGTCTTGACACTCTACAGCTAGGGCATCGCCCTTGGAACCCAGATTGACTAAAACCAAAAGGTAGCTACTGTTGTTTTCAGGAGGTGGAGTTATGCAGACACAAGCCCCATTAAAGGCATTATCAACCAGCATAAAAATACCCGGCGAACTGCGTGAACGCTTGCAGAGCCTTGCGGAATCCCGCCAACGCACGCCCCACGCGCTCATGATTCAGGCAATAGAAAATTTTGTGAGCCGTGAAGAAAAACGGGAAGCATGGCGGCAAGAAGGCATAGCCGCTTGGGAAGAATATCAACGGACAGGCCTACATCTGACGAATGCCGAGGCTAAGGAATGGCTCTCGCAACTTACAGCGGGTAACAACGTGGAGCCGCCCAAATGTCACATATAGTCGTCTGGTCGCCGAGGTCTCTTGAATGTGTTCAGCGCCTTTATAGTTTTCTTGCTGAAAAAGACATTGAGGCAGCGAAAACGGCGGCAGCGCTTATTTTGAAACAGGCTGAATTTTTGGAGCAGTTCCCACAAGCCGGACGTCCGGCTGAGGATTTGGAGCCTGAACACCGGGAATTGCTCATTCCGTTTGGCGGGGCTGGATATGTCCTTTTGTACCACTACGCCGAAAACGGGGAAGCCGTTACTGTTCTGGCAATCAGACACCAGAAGGAAGTAGGGTGTTGATTACCTGTAAAAGGAAAGGTTCACCAGACGATGCGGGCAGAAGCGAGGTTAACCAGGCCTCGCTTTTTTCTCATGAGGCCATGAGTCAAGCAAAACCTTTCCCCTCTTTGCTTTGCTCTTTTTGGGGAGCACTTCTCTTGCATTACCACCTGCGGGGGAAACAAACAGAAATAGACCGCTCCTATCAAAAAGCTTGACACAGAGTCACCTAAGTGATGTCAAGCTAGGGGGTCAAAGTGCGGGGTCATAGACAAATTTTCTAAAAAATATTATCAATGATTACAGGCTGTTTTTAACGCGATGGTGTCGCGGTGCCTATTCTCCCCTTCGGCACCATCTTTTAAGAGTCGTTACAAGCAACAGCCTGTAACGACTCTTTTTTTGTCTTGCGTCCTGCATAGGCACTACGAAAATCCGCACTTGGAAGCTTATGGGGTCAAAGTGTGGGGTCAAAGACGTGTCAAAATCGGGGGTAAACCTCTTTGGCAGGTCAGGAGAAAACTTCTTCTTCTTCCTCCAATGCTGGAAGAAAACGACCTTACCAGGGCGCCATTGTAAATGGGGGGGGCAGTGTATGGGCGTTCACTCCAAAGCAGAAATCCCAGCTCCGCCTGTGCGGCGTAAAGAGCCATCATTGCTGTTATCTCTTGCTTCTGGGCGGTGAGGATGACATCATGGCGACTTGCGTCATCTCGAATAGAACACGGTCAAGCACAGTGTGTGTCAACAAGGCTATTGTTGATGCGCAAATGCAAATTGTCTTGATCCGGAACTGGTTTGGGGGGCGATTATTTTGAGTAACAATCATTTATGCCATCTATACTCGTGAGAGATAGGCGGCATGTTGTTTTGAAGAGTGTAATTTTATGCATTTGGCATTATCTGGTCGATTTCACTGGTGCGCCGATTGCTACACAGCTCTCGATGAGAATGCCGTATTAAATGTTGTGATCCGGGGCTCCTGATGAATAAAATTCATGCACGATTGTACTATTTTGTTATAGCCTTATTTGTTTTGGTTTTTTGCGTAGAAAATACTTATATTATATCTTTCTCTTCTGGTGTTGCAGGCGATATGGCGCATGCTGTGCGAGCATACGCAAAGCACATCGCGTTTTATTTTTTTTTAGCCCTTGCTATATTGGCACTGCCTGAAAAAATAGCGTTTGTAGTTGTTGGCATAAATCAAGTTGTAAATATTTTTATACATACATATAACGTTTGGCTTAACGATATTCCAACTGTATCGTCAATTATGGATAAGACCGACTTGTTTAAAGAGGTTGAAACAGGCGGGCTTAATCTGGTTGACTACATTGATCTTCATGTTCTTTTACTGCATATTTTAACGCTAATATTGTATGTTATATGTATAATTATAGTAAGTAAGAAGAAAATTTCAACAAGAAAAAGAATTTTAAGTTTGTTGATACCTTCAATGGCGTGCGTCGCTATCGTTCTGAGCTATGCAAAAAGTAAGAACTTTAACGTATGCGAACTCATGCCCGAGCAAGATATTGTTGGAAATATATCAAGGAGAGGGTACCTGCCTATATGGGCCATTGAAGCCTTCAGGGGGGTAGAGTGGCAAGGTCAATTTACATGTCGCCCCCGAATTGCGGGTGGGATTGCTCGTACAGAGGCAGAAGCCCATCGGAAGATTGTCTATATTCAGGTTGAATCTCTGGATTACGACATGATTGGCTGTGCCGTTGGGCAAAAGCTTGTTATGCCTTTCTTGACCCGTATGGCGAACGAGGGAGCATTGTTCAAGCTGTATGGACAAAAAATTGCCTTTTCTTCAAATTCTGATTACGAGCTTTTATGCACGCGAGTGGCAAAACCGCCGTATATTGCCTATAAAAAAATTGAATCTTATACTGATAGTATACCGTATTTACTTAAAGAGTCCGGGCTTGATGTTAAGTTTTTTCATGGTTGGAGCTCGTCATTTCAGAGCGTGGCTTATCAATTGATGGGAGGGGAAACCTTTTTTCCCAATGACATGCAGCGGGATGGCTATGTTGTTGACAGCTCTTTAACCATGCCGCATGTGACAGATGCGGATGTGTTCAAGTATGCCGCAGCCAAGATTGCAGAGGGCAGGGATGCTTTTTTTCATGTTATTATGAGGGTGTAAGAAATTTTGTGTAATCGGCCAATCATGTTACCCCGATTATCGGAGGATTGATGATGGTCGACCCCAAAGATATACCCGATGAGTTAATTGACGCTCTGCTTGCCAACTATCAAAAGCCCGACGACCTGCTGGGAAAAAACGGCATTCTGGAACAACTGACCAAACGAGTTATGGAGCGCGCTCTGCAAGCCGAGATGACCTACCACCTGGGGCATGAAAAACATGGCAGAGTTGCCAACGCCACCGGCAACACCCGCAACGGCACAAGCAAGAAAACCTTGAAGGGGAAGAACGGCTCTTTGCCCATCGCGATTCCCCGAGACCGGGACGGCAGCTTTGAGCCGCGGCTGGTGGAAAAGCATCAGACCCACTGGCAAGGTTTGGATGATAGCATCATTTCGCTGTATGCCCGTGGCATGAGCGTACGCGAAATCCAGGGACATTTGAAAGACTTGTATCACACGGAGGTTTCACCGGCGCTCATCAGCGCGGTAACCGATGAAGTGGCCGAGGATGTCCGGCAATGGCAGGGCCGCCCTCTGGATGCCATTTATCCTATCCTTTACCTGGACTGCATTCACGTTAAAGTGCGCGATTCCGGCACGGTCGGCACCAAGGCGGTGTATCTGGCCCTTGGCGTGACCATGAGCGGCGTGAAAGATTTGCTGGGTATGTGGATTTCCCCGAACGAGGGCGCAAAGTTCTGGCTGTCCGTGGTGACGGAACTGCGAAACCGGGGAGTGCAGGACATCTTCATCGCCTGCGTGGACGGGCTTAAGGGCTTTCCGGAGGCCATTGAAAGCGTATTTCCTAAAACGCAAATCCAGCTGTGCATTGTGCACCTGGTTCGGAACAGCTTGAAGTTCGTGGGCTGGAAGGAGCGTAAAAGCGTTGCCGCCGACCTGAGGGAAATATACAGCTCGCCAACGGCAGAACTCGCCCAGTCAGCCCTTGAGCGCCTGGAGCACAAATACAATTCCAGTTATCCGCTCATCGCAAAATCCTGGCGGGCCCACAGGCAGCGGATAACCCCCTTTTTTGACTACCCGCCGGAAATCCGGAAGGTGATCTATACGACTAATGCCATAGAATCATTGAATATGAGCCTGCGCAAGGTGACCAAGGCCAAGGGGGCCTTCCCCCACGATGAGGCCGTTTTCAAAATCTTCTGGCTGGCGCTGCGAAATATCAGCAAAAAATGGACTATGCCCATCAGGGATTGGAAGGCAGCGTTGAACAGATTCGCCATACAGT
>CAZXON010000023.1:0-4862 GCA_964642385.1 uncultured Candidatus Peribacteria bacterium | reverse complement strand
CTCATAGTGCATATCCTATTTGTACATATCGAGACCAAGAAGGCAAGGATTATTTTTTTGGAATGTGAAAATTATTTAAAGGCACGTAGCTCCTTTTCTCCTCAACCAACCAAATTCCACCAGCTTCCATTGCAACTATCGGGCAAATAAATATCCTTGCACACATGGAAATCAAGCATACGCCAATTATGGTACAAGAAATTATAGATCATCTTCCTGCCAGCGTTCATCTGTATATAGATGGAACTGCAGGCCATGGATGACATATTCGCGCAATCGCAGAGAGTGGAAAACTTGCAGATGATGCAACAATTTTGGCTATTGATCGTGATAGCAGTATGCTTGCAAAAGCGCAAGTATATACACAAGATTGCAACTATAAAATACTGTATATACAAGACAGTTATACAAGCATTAAAGCGCTTTTGCAAGCAGCCAGCGAAGCTGGCGACGCTTTGGAAATGCAAAAAAATAAGGGGAACAAGACAGATGTAGACATCACCCCAACCGACGACACCAAAGAAAAAATTTCTTTACCTGATACAGCAGAAAATCCAAATAGAAAAGCGGATTTCATCCTGTTGGACCTAGGAGTAAATATGGAACACTTCAAGGATGGTAATAGAGGTTTTTCTATCCATGAGGATGCGCCATTAGATATGCGTTTCGACACGAAAACAGGAAGAACAGCGTCAGATATTTTGAACACTGGAACGCAAGAGGAGTTAACCCATGCATTTATCACATACGGTGATTTTGCGCCCAAATCAGCACAGTATTTCTATGATCATATCCTCACCAAAAGACAAGAAAAAGCATTTAATACCACCAAAGATCTCGTAGATTTTTTGTATTCTATTGGCGTGAGAAAACACCAACTTCCGATATTTTTTCAATGTCTGAGAATACTCACCAACCAAGAACTAGAGCATTTAGAACAGTTTCTCCAAGACCTTCCAGCATTGTTGACGCCATGAGGCAGATGCGCGATTATTACATTTCACAGCATAGAAGATCGTATCGTTAAATATGCGTTCAAAGCACTGGAAGAAAGTGGCGAATGCACGCTCATAAACAAAAAAGTTATAGTGCCGCACTATACCGAAACACAAAAAAACAGAGCATCCAGAAGCGCAAAATTGAGAATCATCGCAAAAAAAGAATAACAAGGAAAATGCTTGCATTCGTAGATCAAAACGATACAAGAGAAGGGATATCTTTTCACATAAATTTGTATGAACGTTCTTATCATCCACAAAAGTATAGCGAAACAATACCTTGTGCTACAAAACAAGCTTCGTTACAGCACAAAGTTAACAGAATACTCCAAAGCAGGACTCGTTATTCTTGTCTTTTTGTTTTGTATGGGTGTCTATATCTATTTTGTAAACCAAGCGTCGACACTTGGGTATTTTTATACGAACGAGAAAAAATCTCGTGATGCTGCGCAATTTTCATACAATATTCAAGCGTTTCAGACAACCAGAATTTATGAGGATTTGCGAGAGAGCGTGATGACTGGTAACAAATACGTATGAGCAAGTAGTAATGGGTTTTCACTGCAAGACGATATCTATCCTATCGAATAAATCACTTTTACACCAAAAAAATATTTTTTCAGTTGACCGAAGTTTATTTAGTTAAAGCACAAATTGCCCGTCCTATCGAAGAACAGCTTTACAACAGCACTCCCGCGGGCAACCCGACTTCGTCGGGGAAATTACACAGGAAATATCTTTTTTCTTCAACAAATTCCACACTTTTATTCTCAAAAAAAATAGCGAAATTCAAAAAATAAAGAAGAGATAATTGCTTTTATCTTGAGAAACATTTCACGTCCTGCTATTAAATAAAAAAACCACATACACCGCGAATTTCTACAAAAAAATAAATGTCTCAAATCACAGTTATGTAGCAACTTTTGACTCAACAGCATTTCACATAAATTTATTTGATAAAATCAGCACTTTTCACTTGAAAATGGCTCTTATTTGACTATAAATTTGACATTTGACAGTGTTTTTGTATTGCGAAAAACATTATACGAAAAAATTCGTTATTTTATACCATCATTATCTTTTCATGCGTTATCATAGTAGTCGAATCAAACACTATATTAGTATCAAAGATACACCGCAAGAGATAGCCAAAAAACTTATTCTAAAAACATGCGAAGTAGAGGAGATTATCGAAAGGAAACTTCCTCACGACGTCGTGATTGGAAAAGTCGCTAGCATAAGAAAGCATCCCGAAGCAGACAAACTTGTGGTTTGCGAGCTAGATTGTGGTGCAAAATGAACATACACTATCTGCACATGAGGTGAGAATGTTGTAGAGAACTCTTTTGTGCCGGTTGCAATACCAGGTTGCTATCTTCCTGCAATTGATCTAAAAATCGAACCTAGAACAATGAGATGAATACCTTCAGATGGTATGATTTGTTCCAAAGGAGAACTTGGTATCCTAGAGGATGAAGATCAACACTGGATTTGGACATTGCAATATGCTCCAAACACGCCAGCAGAAAAAACAACTCAACCTGCAGATTTTGATGATATTACCGATGCAGATCTCGGTATTGCACTAAAAGACAAATATCCACGACTAGAAGCATATATTTTTGATGTAGATAACAAAACAATCACAAACAGACCAGACTTAACAGGGCATTTTTGACTTGCGCGAGAACTCCAAGCAATGTATGCACAAGACCCTGCGACATATGTTTTGTGGAACAAATTACCTACGCTTATTGAAAGCCACTCATATACCTCAGTCAGCCAGTTAGGAGCTTTTGGCAAACAACACGACATACCTGTCAACATTTCATGTGATGCTGTAAGTGTATATACAGGTATCCACCTGAAAGATTGCAAAGTTGCACCATCTACTTTTTTCACTAGAATGATTCTTAGAGATTGTGGCTTCACACCAAGGTCTAATTGGGTTGATGCAGGTAATGCATTTATGATGCTAACAGGGCAACCTATCCATTGTTTTGACGCTGACACAATAAACTGATGAGTTATAGTGAGATATGCAATAGACGGAGAAAAATTTACGGATTTGATGGACACGACACACACGTTAACAAGTACAGATATCGTTATTGCAGATAACCAAAAAATTCTTGCATTAGCAGGTATTATCGGAGGAAAAGAAAGTGCAATCAATGAAAAAACCCAAAATATTTTTGTAGAAATTGCACACTTTGATCCAATTGTTGTTAGAAAAACGTGAACAAGACTTGGGTTAAGAACCGATGCAGAAATGAGATATGAAAAACAGATCAATCCACAATTTACTACGCATGCTATATCAATGTTTTTAGATTTCCTCCAATACGCAAAAAAAGATCTAAAAACATACGCTATCGCAGGATTGTCACTATACACTGCACCTACATATTCGGACGAAAAACTAGAAATTCCAGTTGATCGAGAGAAAATATCACAATCAATATATGGCGATAATTCGCTCTCTGGAGAAACAGCCAAAAACATACTGACAAATCTGTGATACTCTTCGACAGATCATAGCGTTCTCGTACCATGGTGGAGAGGAGCAAACGACATGCATGGCATTCACGACATCACCGAAGAGGTTATTAGAATCCACGGATATGAAACGATAGAAGGCAAGCCATTACATGCGACACTTACCATACCGGAAAACGAACCAACGGTAAAAATACTACGTTCGTTTGAAGAGACCCTCGTCCATGATTTTCACATGACGCAAGTAGAAACATATCCTTGGTTACACGAGAAACATATTGATCTTTTCTGAGTGGACAAAAAAGCGCTCTTATCATTGCAAAACCCAACAGCGCCAGAACTCACGCATCTTAGAGATTCAATGGTATATGGGCTTTTGGATATCACGACCAAAAACGCAAAAACTGCTGATTCGATAAGCATATTTGATATAGGTAAAACATGGAAGTTGGAATTAGGAAAAAAACACGAGGAACATATGTGCGGTATTGTATGCTATGCTAATACAAAAGAAAAAACACGAGAAAAAGATACATGGTTTCTAACAAAGCAAGCAATCACAACTCTTTGTAAAAACACCCTAGCGTGATACAATATCCGTTTTGAATTATCTAATAAGCCATATTTTCACAGCAAAAAACAAGCAACGATATATGCAAACGATACAAAAATTGGTGAGATTGCTGCACTTCATCCAACGCTCATGCAAGCAATGAAGCTAGACGAAAACAGTTCACTTACCTATGCAAGCATATCACTAACACAGGTAGCATGATTAGAAAGAATACAACAAATAGCATCATACGAAACGCTCCAAGATCAAATAGTATGGAGAGATTTTAACTTCCTCGTAGAAAAAAATACAAATCGGGAATCTCTTGAAGATGCTATCTATTCTGTAAAAGAAATTATGGACACAAAAATATTTGATATATACGCTTGAGAGACACTACCAGAAGGGAAAAAATCTATTGCGTTTTCTTGCAAAATACAAGGTGATGGAACGCTGAAAACAGAAGATATCAACAAGATTATGGACGCTGTCATCAAAGCATGCGAAGCTACTGGCGCAGTATTGAGGCAATAAATAATTGTTTGTTTGTGGCTTTCTATTCAGTTAAAAAACCACAATAATCGTTTTAGCGCCAGAAGGAAAATAAACAACAATTCGCATGAGAAATATTGATAGAAACAACATATGAATAAATAAAAACACAGAAAAAAGACCTTTATTATATTATATACAAGTTCAATATGGTAGAAAAGAAGCCAGTGAAGAAACTTGCACCTAAAGAAACAAAAAAGAGTTCAGCACCAGTGAAAAAAGGACCAGCTAAACCGGTTAGTAAAAAAACTGTTGCTCCA
>CAZXON010000022.1:2456-5266 GCA_964642385.1 uncultured Candidatus Peribacteria bacterium | reverse complement strand
CTCAATTGCATTTTCTATGCAAATTCCTATACTTCCAGTATGTCGCGTCTATCAGATGATATTATAGCAAATGTAGATATAGTCGATGTTGTGTCTCGTTATGTGCAACTCAAGAGAGTAGGCCGTAATTTTGTTGGTCTTTCGCCGTTTCGTAATGAGAAAACTCCATCATTTACCGTTTCACCTGAAAAGCAAATTTTCAAGTGTTTCTCGACATGAATTTGATGAAATGTTATTAAATTCATCATGGAAATAGAAAAAATTGATTATCGAGATGCCGCACAAATACTAGCAAAAGACGCATCCATAGATATCAAAGAGTATCAAAAAAAGACATCGCCAGCGCAACAAGAAAAACGAGAGAAACAAGGGGAAGAGAAAGAGAAATACAAACTCATGTTACGTCTTGCACAACAATATTTTTTGGACGAGCTTGCGAAGTCCAATAGTGCGCAGCACTATCTTCATGAGAAAAGAAACCTAACGGACACTATAATTCAAGCGTGGTGAGTATGATATGCGCCGGATTCATCATTTTGATTACCTAAATTATTGTTAGGAAAATGATTCTCGGAAGCAGATTGTGAGCAGATCGGTTTAGCAAAGAAAGGTCAGAGTGGCGACATGTATAGTTTTTATCGTAATCGCATTACTTTTCCAATTTTTGATCATATGGGCACGCTCGTGGGTTTTGGTGCACGCGCTATCAATCCAGACGACCAGCCAAAATACCTTAACTCGCCAGATAGTCAACTGTATGATAAATCCAAGATTTTATACTGACTTGATCAAGCGAAAAATACGATAAAAACCCACGATAAACTTGTTGTCGTTGAGTGATATATGGATGTGATATGAGCGAATCGTTTGATCGGAGCACCGATTGCGGTTGCAACATGTGGCACATCGTTGACGCCAAACCATATGAAACTATTGAAACGTTATACCACAAATATATTCTTTTTGTTTGACAATGATCCTGCTGGGATGCAGGCATCTTTGCGTGCTTTGAAAATCGCATATCAACAAGATATGTACCCTAAAGTGCTTTTGTTACCATCCAGCGTAAAAGATATTGATGAACGAGCCAATACTCAACCATCTGAAGAAGAAAAACAAAAATTTTTTGATGAGGCAATTGACGGATTTTTGGGTGTGATGCACCAAGAGGCAAAAAGAGCTGATCTACAAAACCCAGTCGAAAGAAAGCGTTTTTTACAAACGTTGTTTGAGGTTTTGATGTATATTGAGGATTGGACAATTCTCACCTGGTATCTAGAAGAATTAGGGAAGTATGCTGGAATAAATTATGATATGCTTTTTTCTCAATATAAAAGTTTCACAAGAACACAAACAATCACGCTTGCTCATGCGCACAAAGAAAAAGAATTATCTAATAAAAAACCAATGGAAAAGAGTGAGAATCTTTTCAATGCTTTTTTTTATGGTACATTTTTGCATGATAATGGTGTTCTAAATCCAACAGTAGATGAAGCCATGATTCTTGTTGTTGAACTCGCAGGATTGATAGATGATGAGATACTATTACGCGTCGTTAGTGGTGACGTAGGGGAGGCATATGAAGATATCGCACAATCACAACTTCGATGGGAAACACATCGAGAGTGATTTGATGAAGAAAAGAAAAAAGCAGAGGTTTTGTACCATTGTAGAAAGTACTTACAAACAGCATTACGTCTAATTAACAAAGAAAATAAAATTTCTGGAGCAGAGAAACAAGATTTGATGAAAAGAGTCCAAGAGTTAAAATAAAGAGAGGATAGGTTTGGGTATATTTATTTTTTGTGAATGTCAATAATTTTCTGTTGAAATGCGATTTTGTAAAGTTATACTTTTTTGTGTATCTTTAGAGATTCGTCTTGCGAGATAGTATATATGCGAATTTGATCATTAACAGATAAATAAACAATTAACAAATTAAAGAAAGGAAAACATTATGAAAACGAATGTAGAAGTTTTTATGTCAAAAAAACAATTCAGAGAGCTTACAAGTATCTTGAGGGTTTTTACAAATACTCAAAAAGATTTTGTGCCTATAATGCTTTTGAAGAAAGGCATTTCATATGATTTCCAAAATCCATTACCAATGGATTATTTGCAATCGGGGCTCATGACAAGTGGTTGTAATTTGAGAACGCCGAAAGGGAGCTTCATTCTTAGTGATCGTCATTTTATGGCATTAGGTCGCCTGCTCTATGCAATAAAAATCAAAAGCGAGAAACAGATCACTGAGGTGATCAAAACTTGGAAATGTGCGTTACCAGAATGTGCAGAAAAGATTCTTGCTAAATGAAACTATCATGAAGATCAAATTAACTGAAAAGGAAGCGAATCTTTTTTTTGAAATTTTACTCCTGTTGGATCAAAACAACACAGATTTAAAAAAACATGAAAAAGAGTTTTCTGTATTGCTTCGGCAAGATGCTTTCAAAACGCTTGCACCAAAACTGTCTTTCGATGCTTATGAAAGAGTGTTTTCTAGCTACCTGATCGTTTTTGAAGGTCACTATAAGGTAGGCGAAGAACTATTCACTAGCAAAGAAGGATTTATTCTGAAAGAAGAAGAGATGCTGTTCTTACAAAAAATGATGCGAAGTTTTTTTAGAGAAATCACCAAAAAAGATGGCTCTCTACGCACTCTCATCATGCTTTCTAACAACAAAATCGCTTTAAAGAAACTGTTACAATGTTTTTTGAAAAACTAATTAAAACGAATTAAAACAAATTAAATTAATGCTTATGAAAAAAATTAGTATGATAATGGCATTATCAGCAAATAATGTCATAGG
>CAZXON010000022.1:0-2356 GCA_964642385.1 uncultured Candidatus Peribacteria bacterium | reverse complement strand
TATATCACTTTAGTTCATGATGTTTTTCATGGACCAAATTTGGTTTATACATCGGATACGTGTCGTTTTGATGCGTTTCAAAAAAACTTCAAAAAAATCTCTTCAGAAAACTGGTTGCCTGACGAGAAAAATACTATTTTCGCAACCTACTATGTTTTTGAAAAAAAATAATTAAAAAAGAAAAGAAATTATGAAACAACACAGCCAGATTATTTCAACAGCTTTGTTCAGAGAACCAGACTTAGTTGTTGAACAGAAAGCGCGTATTGCTATTAAGCAATATAAAGCAGATCACCACCACTTATCATTACGCGACCCCTATTCCGGTTATGAAACTTTATTGAGAGACACTCTATTAAATGGGTTCTCCAAACAAAATCGTACTGGTACTCATACATGGGGAGTCCATGGCGCACAAAGAAAATTTGATTTGTCAAAGGGATTGCCCATAACAACCACGAAAAAACTCCACTTAAAGTCTGTTATTTATGAACTTCTCTGGTTTATTAAAGGAGATACAAATATTAAATATCTCAATGATAACGGAGTTAGAATATGGAATGAATGGGCTGATCAGAATGGAGAATTGGGGCCCGTTTATGGGAAACAGTGGGTTGCATGGGAAGGAATCAAGGGGGTGGTAAATCAACTCGAAACACTCATGCAAAAACTCGAAGTAGACCCATTAAACAGGAGGAAAATTGTGTCTGCGTGGAATGTAGACCAGGTTCCCATGATGGCATTGCCACCTTGTCACCTGCTTTGGCAAGTACACGTAAGGATAATGACATTGAAAGAAAGACGAAGGTTTTATGCAAAAAAGAACAATCTTGATTACAAAAAAGTGGCAAGAGTATCGGATAATACTTTGGATGCCTTAAATGCTCCCATCTTTGAATTAAGCCTCCAGTTGTATCAAAGAAGTTGTGATATCTTTTTGGGTGTACCGTTCAACATAGTTAGCTATGCTGTTTTAACTGAAATGCTGGCTCATGTTGCAAATATGAAACCTGGTTATTTTATCCATGATTATGGTGACTTACATATTTATGAAAATCATTTTGATCAGGTGGTGGAACAACTGAAAAGAGATCCAAGGCCATATCCTACATTGAAACTAAATCCTAATGTGAAAAGTATTTATGATTTCACATATGAGGACTTTGAAATTGAAGGATATAACCCACATCCTCATATAAAAGGTACTGTAGCCGTATGATACCAAGCGATCAGAACTCAGGGACACTAGATGACGTATTCTTTTCCATGTTTATTGGAAATGATCAGGATATTTACCTGCAATTTTATTATTATAATGAACAGGGTGTCCTTTGTAATAAAGCGTTAAGAATGTGTCAGAGTGGAAGCATATTTCCGCCCTCTGTGAAAGTTGCTGCTCTTAATCTTCTTTTAGCGATGGAAAAAGAGGAGCTATTATGATTAAAGACGAACCAATCTTACTCCTTGCAAGTCGCTTCTAAAGGCCATCTGTAAGGGGTAAGATATAACCAAATTACCTATGGAAATAAACCAAGAGAAAACAGATCTCCAATTCGATAATGTAGTTTCTGCATGTCGTGCAACATTTGTGCGAAAAATGCAGGACTATGGACCAAGTTGGAGAGTGCTTCGGAAGCCTTCTATGCTTGATCAGATTTTTATCAAGGCGAAAAGAATACGTCAAATTCAAGAAACTGGCCACCAAAAAGTGGACAATATTGGCGATGATGTTAAGTCGGAATTTCGAGGCATGTTGAATTATGCTATTATGGCGTTGATTCAAGACAAATTAGGTGACACAACTAATCCTGATGACACTTCTATCGTCTCACTTGAAAAAATGTATGATGAAATCGTTCTTGACACTAAATCTCTTATGCAAAAGAAGAATCACGACTATGGTGAAGCATGGCGTGATTTTGGTGAGATAACTTTTGTAGATCTTATTCTTACGAAATTACTTCGCATTAAACAGATTTACAAAAATGATGGCAAAGTGCAGGCGAGTGAGCCTCCAACAGAAAATTACAAAGACATTATAAACTATTCCGTTTTCGCTCTGATTTTGATGAGCGAGGAATAAAAGCAACGCAAAAATGAAAAAAATTATTAAAACCATTACTGATTTTTTAAATCAGGAATATGTGCCTGATAAATCATTCACGAAAGATGATGGGGATGAATTATCAGAATATGAAAAATATATTTTGATTAAAACCCAAAAATGTCCTGATTGTGGACATGGTCAATTATGTAAAGGAGCGAGTGGAGGGATGTCTGTAAATTTTCGTTGCAGTCAATGCGATGGTAGTTTTAATATCGGCCCACTGCTTGGCAAAACACCTTCCAGATTTTC
>CAZXON010000021.1:2939-5800 GCA_964642385.1 uncultured Candidatus Peribacteria bacterium | reverse complement strand
GATTACCAAAAGAAAACACTAAAGATGGGAAAATTGATAGTAAAAATCTCAAAGAGAAATTAGCAAATGGAAAAATTGATACTATGCTCAAACAGCTAGATAACCTTGGTCCATTAAAAGAAATCGCACTAATGGTTATCAATTGGTTAAATAACTCGACACGATGAAAAAGCATACTAGAATTTTTTGGAAAAAGCTACGGTCTAGACAAAAAACAACTAGAGAAACTCCTTGAAAGACCTTTTGTAAAATCTGGTGTGGATACATACAAAGACAATATACAAAAAATCCAAGAAAATGGTGGATCTATTGAACCTATCTCTTTAGATAAAGAGCTAACTGATAGAGACATTGATACCAATTACTTCAGACTACACGACGGTGTGGTGTGTACAAGAACAATAGACGAATCAAAAAATGCTACTACTTATACGATCAAGAAAGTAGACGAGAATTGAAATCTCATAGATTATGCACAAAACCCAGATAAAGATACGAAACTAACAAAGATAAAACTTGGTGCTAAGGAAATCGACATAGACGCCACTGGAAAAGTTACAAAAATTGATAATAATGATCTCCTAGCAACTGATAACTTTCTAAAATATTTCATACAAAGCGATCTACATTCTGATTCTTTTGCAACAGCAGTGAGTACGATGCTCGAAACAAAAGAACCAAAGAACAAAAATAGAAGCGAAAACTTCGGGAATTTGTCAAAAGAAGATCGTGAAGCCAAAATAGCCACATTAATCGGAGGGGAAAAAATACCAAATATGGTAAAAGAACTCCTTAAAAACAACAAGTATGTATTCTCTACCGAAGATATTGTAGCTCATGTTTTAGAGAAAGCGCTAGAAGAGTATAAAAAATCAAAGGAAGGTAAGGTAGAAGCGAATAAGTTATGAATAGAGCTTACTAAAGGACCATACACATTAAAAGCGTGAACAGCTCCTACTGATGCAGACTATCAAAAATGGATCAAAATTCCTGATTGAAAAACAGCGACATATAGCATATATCCTACCATTGACCGATACAACAAGAAAGCTGGAGAATGAATAAAAGAGCTCATAGTTACCGTGACTATTGATGGGAAAGCAAATAAAATAACAATTCCAGCAGTTATTATTGAAGCCGAAACGACTACACCTGCAGCAACAAGCGCAGAAACGACGACAACAGCAACAACAAGCGCAGAAACGACGACAACAGCAACACCAAGCGCAGAAACGACGACAACAGCAGTAACAAACGCAGAAACGACGACAACAGCAGATAAAGCAACAGCAGATAAAGCAACAGCAGATAAAGCAGCAGCAGCAGTGGAAAAAGCAACCCCAAAAATAGAAACAGATAAAAACACACCTATAACATTTACAAGTCCAGATTTTTGAAATATAAATTCAGACAACAAAGCACAAAAAGCATTTGATAATTTAGCCAATGCTTGTAAAAGTGCGTTAGGCGCATGATATGAAAGTGCAATTATTGAGTTAGCCGCGACAAGCCAATCAAGCAGTGGACGAATGTTGGAAAACGCAACAAAAAAGAATATTACAAGTAATCAGGAGTTATTTATTATTAAGGGTATCCCTGCAATTTCTGATAATGCTGCAAAAACAACCGCTAATGAAAATTTATACGCTATTAATTGAGATAAAGCCTATACTACTATTTGATTATTTAAAGCAATAGTAGACAAAAAAACCACATATTTCTACGTGACTAGAAAAAATCAATAAAATCAATAATTTGTTATACAACTCATTACCCTCTCTATTTCCCTTTTACAATACCCAGTTTTCTCATTATCCACTCCTCTATGCTAACTACTCGTAGGAAACATTTTTCTGGTAGAAGGAGTAATAAATATGGCACAAACCATCCGATGATCCATCATGCGAGGATGTCTGTTGGCCAGTGCACACCTACTGCAACTCTTGCAATAGACATCACAATCGATGCGAGCAAAAACAAGACTCCTATTGTCACAAATATTTTTCTATTGTGGAGGAAGTTTTTAAATACTTGTTCAGATTTCTGAGAGTATTTCACGATAATATAGATAGTTGCGCAGATAAGGGCTATTGCGATTGCCATACTCACCGCCGCGTGATCTGATGGGAATGACATTGTTGGGAGATGTTTCAAAAGCAAATTATCTGCTCACGTGAGGACACTCTCAGGTCTCGCCTTCGTAACAAACGCCTGAATTACGATGTTTAGAAGCGCTGCAACACAAGCTGAAAAAAAAACATACAACGCATATATTTTCAATGGACGTGATTTTTTCTTTATACCAATGATATATAGTACAACCAATAAAATTGGATATAAAAATACGAAGAAGTCCGCCAAGAAACTCGTAATAGTAAAACGAAGCTGCGAAGTACTAACCCATGCATTCAACATTTGTAAAAGGTTTTCTCATCGTAGTGGTTCAACTAGTTGCATGATGTATATACAAAAATAAATATTTTTTACGGTTACCATCGGGATTCTCCTTCCCGACTTGTCGGGATGCCCGTCCTATCGTTGTAATCTGGTTGACCGTAGATAGTACGGGCATTTCTTTATAGTCTATCAACGCTTGAGGAGGATTTTATAGTTTTGTTTGTACCAAACGCACAGAGCGACGTGAATGGACAGCTCGTGCACTGCGGATTTCTTGCAGTGCAATGATATCTTCCAAACATAATCAGAGCATGATGTGCAAAGGTTTTATAGTGTTTTGGTAGCTGGTTTTGGTTTATAGTTTTGTTTGTACCAGACGCACAGCGAGGTGAATGGACAGCTCGTACAGTGCGGATTTCTTGCAGTGCAATGATATCTTCCAAACATAATCAGAGCATGATGTG
>CAZXON010000021.1:0-2839 GCA_964642385.1 uncultured Candidatus Peribacteria bacterium | reverse complement strand
TGCGGATTTCTTGCAGTGCAATGATATCTTCCAAACATAATCAGAGCATGATGTGCAAAGGTTTTATAGTGTTTTGGTAGCTGGTTTTGGTTTATAGTTTTGTTTGTACCAGACGCACAGCGAGGTGAATGGACAGCTCGTACAGTGCGGATTTCTTGCAGTGCAATGATATCTTCCAAACATAATCAGCGCATGATGCGCAAAGATTTTATAGTGTTTTGGGACTATCTTTTCAAGGTGTTTTGAAGTTTGCAATGGCATAGCCGTTTTGACGAGCCCAAGTCTGTTGGCAACTCTATGGACATGTGTGTCTACTGCGATCACAGGCTGTTCATACAAGACATGGAGGATCACCTTCGCAGTTTTCTCGCCAACTCACGGTAGTTTCATCAACTCTTCCAGCGTATTTGGGATGGTGTATCCATCAGTTTGTGCAAGGATTTCGGCTGTTGCAAGGATATTTTTGGCTTTGGTTTTGTAGTAGTTGACTCATGAAACCATCTTCTCTCGTCTCTGCGGTTTGATACGCAAAAGATCGTGTGGCGTTTGGATAGTATCAAAAAACTGTGCAGTGATTTTGTTGACCTGTTTATCTGTTGTTTGCGCGCTGAGAATAACCGCTACAAGAAGCTGAAAATCGGTTGTATATACAAGCTCCGTTTTCGCATCTTTGTATTGTTTCTCAAGCGTTTGGAAGATGAAATCTATTTTTTCAGTGCGGTTCATGGGATGGTTTTTTATAAAGGATTTATAAGTGGGAAAAGAGGTTTTTAGATGTGTCGAGAGTGGTTGCTTTCCCAATTATTTTCGCAGTGTTCACGTTTCTTCATGAGAAATATATAGAAGAATATATATTGTTGATGAAGGCACAAATAAAGAGGCAATTCTCTTATGAGACCGTCACTCCTCTTTCTGTGGGTGAAAGCTTGTCTATTTGGATCGTTGTGTACCCATCTGCGAACAAGTGTGTAAACTTCGGCCATTCAATCAACACAATATCATAGTCCTGGATCTGTTGTAAAATCCCTTTTTGGATAAACGATTGTTCATCCTCCAATCTGTACATATCTACATGCAAAATCTTGCCTTCATAATCATGAAAATAGGTGTATGTGGGGCTTTGCACTTGATAATCATCGAGCCCTCTGCCTTGTACATATCACTTCACAAAATGCGTCTTCCCAGCTCCCAAATCTCCATACAACAAAATATGAGTTGCCTTCTGTGACATCTCACGACCGAACTGTATCATCTCTGCAGGTGAACGTATTAACATATTTCTTGATGGTATAGTATAAATATCTAGTGATTATCTGTTTTGTTTATCATACTTTGCATCATTTTATCAAAATCAGACTCAAATACTCTATCTTGTACGATACGATATTTTTCAAACTCTGATTCCGCATGGAGTTTAGCTTCTTCGTGAGTGATTTTACCAGCAGTAGTCAAAATCTCTTTTCCCTGAAATTCGATAAATGCATCTAAACGTCCAGCCCAGTCTTCCATCGTCATAGGAATATTTCTCTCTGCTTGCAGTTCTGCATAATCAAGATACATAGATACGAGTCTATTCAAAAAATCAATCTCTTTTTCTGAAAGATAATTTTTGGCAATACTTACATCATATTTTTGTATTTTACCATGAGGAGAAGCTTCCCGCGTAGTGAGTCCCATATCTTTTTGTTTAGCATTTGCGCGTGTTTTAATAATTTCTGCAGCTGTATGACGATGAACAGCAAAATGTAATTTATTTTGTACTGAAGCAAAAAATGTCTGTGTGGTTTTTGCGGTTTTGTCATAATCCACACTCGTCATATAGATATCAGTCACTTTTTGATAAAACATTCTTTCACTCGCGCGAATTTCGCGGATTTTTTGCAATTGTCTTTGAAAAAAATGTTTGTCAAATTGGTGTGCTTTTTTGAGCCTTTCATCATCCATAGTCCATCCTTGGATCGTATAGTCTTTTACAATCTGTCTAGCCCATTTACGAAATTGTACTGCTCTTTCATTTTCTATCTTAAAACCAAGAGAAATGATCGTTTGAAGATTGTAATGATCTTGTTCTCTTTTTACTTCTCTTCTACCCTCTTTCTGAACTATTAAGTATTTCTTAATAGTTGCTTGGTCAATCTCATTATCATTTATCAAATTTTTGATATGTTGATTGACAGCTGAGACGGAAACTCCATACAGTTCAGCTATCATCTTTTGGGTGAGCCAAATATTCTCGTTCTCATAACGCATTTCTACACTTTGTTCTTCTCATCCTGTGGAAGCAATAAAAGTAAGATATTGAGCAGTTGAACTGGTAATATGAGATCATTGTTGTTTAGTAGTCATCAGAAAGCATAAGCTAGTAAAAATCTAGAACCAATTATTCTTCTTCATAGTAATACGAATAATCTATACCTTTCATAAACATATCTCTATCATCTATCTTGTCGGTCAAAGCTCCTTTTATCAAATATTTGATCTTGGTATCATTTGTATGGCTTTCAACCATAGCATTCATATAATCATTCTTTGCGATCTTGCTCCGGTCAACACACTTAGAAAGCTGTTTCTTCAATATTAAATCTAACCAAATTCTCGTGCTTCTTCCATTCCCTTCCATAAAAGGATGAGCAACATTCATTTCAATATATTTTTTTATAATGGATTCAAAAGAATCCTCTGGCATTTTTTCTATTGTTTTGAGCGTAGCATCAAGAAATTTGACGTTTGCAAACTGGAAACCGCCTTTTGAGATGTTTTTTTGTCTGATCTGTCCTGCAAAGTCATACAGCCCTCCAAACAAGTACCCATGAATTTGTTGTAGTCATTTGAGTGTACC
>CAZXON010000020.1:0-6672 GCA_964642385.1 uncultured Candidatus Peribacteria bacterium | reverse complement strand
ATGGTGCCCTTGGCGTCCGGCAGTCCTGCATGGCTTTCAGCGTCAGTGAATGCTGCTATCGCTATGAACGCAGGCTATCAGACGAAAACATGTTGATTGCCGAACTGTTGCTGGGTTTGACGCAATCACAGCGTAATTGGGGGTTTGGCCTGTGCTTTTTGTATTTGCGGAACGTCAAAGGTTATTGCTGGAGCCATAAGCGCGTGTATCGCGTTTATCGTGAACTGGAGCTAAATTTGCGTATCAGACCGCGCAGGCGTCTAAAGCGCGAGAAGCCGGAGCCGCTTGCCGTACCGGAGGCCATAAATCAAGTATGGTCAATGGACTTTATGCACGATCAGTTGCAAAGCGGTCGCTGTATACGCCTGTTGAACATTATTGACGACTTTAACAGAGAAGGGCTTGGTATTGAGATCGACTTTTCACTTCCCGCTGAGCGTGTGGTAAGGACGTTGGAGCAAATAATCGAATGGCGCGGCTGCCCCAAAGAAATCCGCTGCGATAATGGCCCGGAATACGTCAGCGCCCGAGTGCAAAACTGGGCCAGGCGGAGAGGCATTCGCCTGGCGTACATCCAGCCGGGCAAGCCGCAACAGAACAGTTATGTCGAGAGATACAACCGGACAGTGCGTTATGATTGGCTGAATCAGTATCTCTTTGAGAGCCTGGAGGAAATACAGAATTTTGCAACCAAGTGGCTCTGCAGCAACAATAACGAACGGCCCAACATGGGCATCGGCGGGATTACGCCGGCTATGAAGTTGGTTCAAGTGGCCTAGTTTCTACTTCTGACCGCTCCTAAAAATGGGGAGATTACCCGCTGCCACGCCCCCCCCTATGAGAGGATCTGTCACAGCCAACCCTCTCTCAACGGCCTTATCCATGTCATAGTATCGATATTCCCCCAACCTCCCCGCAAAGGTTATTTCAGGGCAGTGTTTTTGCGCGTGCATGAGGTACTGTTCATACAGCTTCTGGTTAGCCTCACTCGGAATGGGGTAATAGCGATCATTTTTGCCGGGCTCAAACGCTTCAGAATACTCTTTGGCAATGACAGTTTTGTCTGTTTTATCACCAAGATAATATTTGTATTCATGTATACGGGTAAACGTATAGTTGCAGGGATAATTGACAACTGCGCCACTTTGGTAAAATTCGCGGGCAAATTCTTCCAGCTTGAACGAGACGCTTCTATAAGGCAGCACACCGAATTTGTAGTTAAAAAACTCATCAATCGAACCTGTATAAAAGATAGATTCAACCTTTACGCGGTCTGTCAGATCGGTGAAGCGGGTTCCGACTTTGATGGTGATACTATTGTGACGTAGCATATTGTTTATCATAGCTTCGTAGCCGTTTTTAGGAATCCCCTGATATGTGTCCTGAAAATATCTCGGGCTACAGCTTATATATACAGGAACTCTTGCGGTAACAGCACTGTCCACGCTTTCCGGGTTCACGCCCCACTGCTTGGCTGTGTAGTGCAAGAAAATTTTTTCATAAATATAGTCTGCGAGGAAGCGCAGGTCTGGGTCATCCTGTTTTCTGAATTCCAGAATGGGCACTTTCGTGTTGTACGCGAACCTTGCAAGCAGTTTTTCTTCAAGCCTGTGAGCCAAAGACTGCGGGAATACCGAATAAAGGCTGCGCAGATTGAAAGGAATCGAGGTTTCTATCCCATCCACAAGGGCAACCACAGTATGCATATATGTATTGAAATCTGAAAAACGGGTGACGTAATCCCACACTTCCCTGTTGTTTGTATGGAAAATATGGGAACCGTATTTATGGATGCAAATGCCGTTGGCATCTCTGTAATCGTAACAGTTTCCGGCCACATGCTCGCGCTGGTCAATAATCAGAACGTCTTCGCCTTTGGACGCCAGCCTCTCAGCAATTACAGCTCCTGTAATTCCTGCGCCGACAACGAGATTTTTGACCTTTTGCATCACCCCTTCCCCTTTTATTACAGCGCACCACATTCAATCAGTGCCAACAAACTGAAACCAAGACTGTTATTCTTCTTTTTCACGCGCTGGTGCCAATGACGCGCAGGCATTCATCCAAACGAGCTTTGAGGTTTGTCATGTCCAACAAGCGCAGGCTTTCCATTTGGTCTTCTGTATAAAGCCCTTGGGCTTTCAGTGAATTGCCGTTTACATTAGCTGCGGTTTGGCGGCTTAAGTTTTTGATAAGACCACTTCTTTTTCTGTGCTGTATCTTAAGGTGCCCATTATACACAGGGAGAAAGCCGTTTACTCCAGAACGAATATCACGCTCGTAGTCATCAAACTGTGAAGGAGAAAACATCAGATTGAAATGCCCGACAGCATCAAGGTTAGAGCGAGTAATAAGGTGACAGCAACCAGTAACAGACACGCACATTCTCATGTAGTCATGTTCTCCGCGACTTGGTGCGTGTGCATGAAAACTGCTCACAGTAAAGTTGGGGCTTCCGGTGTTTTTGCTTGTTACGGAAAGAGGTTGGTCATAATGCAAATCCGCACTTTGAATAATTTGAGGCGCGAACATGTCTTTAACCTGACAGCCAAAAATTCCGGCCTTGGGGTATTCTTTCATGGCTGTGCCAAAATAGTCGAGCCAGTTTGGAGGAACCACTGCATCGTCGTCCAGAAAGACCACCCAATCAGACTGTTTTACAGTGGGAATAGAAAGTAGCCAGTTTCGAGCGGCCGGCGCACCTACGTTTACAGGCAGGGTTATCAGACCGAGGCGATCTCCAAGCTCACGCTTCCACCGTTGGCTGACCGTTGCTGTATCGTCTGAACTTCCATTGTCCAACAACAACAAAGGAATGTGGGGCGGCGTTGTTGCCACAAGGCTGGAGAGAGCGAGATCAAGATCTTGAGCATGGTTCCATGAATAGAGCAGAACCGCGCCTTGCCCTTGGGGTGCTTCTTGCGGAAGGTCGCGTTCTTGCAAAATATCGCCCAAACGCAAAGCCAGAGTATAATCCCAGGAACGAGCGGCAAAAGCGTTTCGCCAAAGCTCTGTGGCCTCGGCGCGATGACCAGCCCTGTAGAGAGCTTCCGCTTTTTTGATCGTCAAGCCGGGCGTTTTAGACTTGCTGGAGGCCTCTTTATATTTTTCCAACGCGCTTTCCCATTGCTCCTGTGCGAGAAGAATATCTCCTTGAACTATTCGCCGCAAATACGGGGGGAGCCCTTTTTGATTGGCCAAAAATTCAGAGAGCCAGTCAAGCTTGTTTTCAGCGTAGGCAAATTTACAGGCGAAATGCATCCAAAAAAGAGAGTTTGGCTCAACGTTTTGTGTGGAATCAAGAAATTTAGATATTTCTTCAGACGTTTGACTATGGTTAAACACTGAATCCAGCGCGTGCATAACCTCTGGGGCACAATTCGGCGGTATGGCCCCTCGTCGAACAGCTTCTGCCACTTCTGCAGACAGAAAGGGAGCCTGCTCGTTTACTTGGGAGAGAGCGCTACACGCCATCAGGTCAAAAGGAGACTGTTCCCAGGCAGCCAGAGCCATGTCAGAAATCAGGCGGACAAGTCTTTGCCCTTGATCTGTTTCCACTTGAGATAGATTTGATACCAAGCATTCAACTATCTTTAACAGCCGCTCGGTGCCCTTGCTGGAAACGAGCAAATGCTCTCTGACGGAAGGTGGCATATCAACAGGAATAGCTGACACAAGAGCTCCTGAGGTGTTGTGTTTGCCCATCATAGCTGGAAAAGTGGAAATTATTTTTTCGGGTCAAGCTTAACGCCATAGACAACGATATTTTTGTCAAAACACCGGGTTCTGGTCCGGTCTTGTAATGAAAACAGGTGTTCGTGGATTTTTCTGCTTTCTTCAAATTTTACGGTATTTGGATGCCCTTGGGGCCAGTCGGGAACATGAAGCTCGGCAACTGAAAAGCCGCCATGGTAGAGCAGGCCTGTGAGGTTATGCTCCGTAAACCCCATTTGATGCGTGATATCCATGTACAGCGAATATCCACCGAAAAGATTTGCCATGTTAAGCGTACGAAAAACAACGACCCCTCCGGGAATAAGCGCATCGTAGATGGCCTTAACAAACGCAAATCCTTCTGTTAAAGGGAAGTGCTCAATAACGTCAAAAGCGGTGATAAGGCCAAACTGATTCTTTTGTGTGGGCAAGAAATCAAAAGCATCACGATTGATAACCGGAATTCTATACGGGCGGAGATACGCTGCTGCTTCTGCCGCAAGTGTTGGGTCAACATCAATCCCCATAGCGTTCACAAATCCAGACTCGCTAAGATACCGCAAGAGGAGGCCGCGTCCGGCACCCAAGTCAAGCGCAGGATAGTGCTTCAGCTCATCGGGAAGAAACGCCAATTCTGCGGCAAAATAATATCGCGCGCTAATATAGTTGTCTTCAGTGACTTCTTTTGGTTTATGTTTGACATAGTGGTGCGCATAGTTTTTTTTGAATTGCTCCATTATCTCGCGCTGTTCAGATCTGCTGTCATTCGGAGCAGCAAAAGGATCTTTTGGGCTATCCATTGAGCACCGCCTTTTGTATAACACAATTATACATCTATAATTTTTTGCAAAAAGTAATGTTTTCTCGGGATGGTGGGTATCCCAAGGTCTTGAATCCGCACAATGCGGAACCCGGATTTTTTCGCCAGAAAGCGCATATGTTTTTCGCTAAGGCGCGTTCTGTATTCAGAAGGACGCTGCTCTTCTGCCGGTTTTTTACGGTCGGATGTATGGATGGTGTTTCCCGGAATATGGTTATAGGCAGCGTCAACAACATCAATTACGAAAAAACCACCATGGCGCAACATGGCGTTATATCGCCTGAATACTTCCAAATACGGAAAATTATCTAAAAGCATTACCCAACCAATAGCCTCTATTACATCAAACGTCGTTTCCTGAAACTTCGAAGGGGTAATACAATCATCAATCGCCAGTTGGATTTGTGGGTAGTTTTCCGCCAACTTTCGGGAGACGTTTAGGGCTGCATCATCTATGTCCAGACCGTACAGGTGCGTGTACCCGGCCTGGGCCAACGCCAAAAGGTTATAAGCCACACCGCACCCAGAAGAAAGAATGTTGGCGTTTTGAGGAATGTTTCGCAGGAACCAGCGCAAAGGAAATCTATTATAGTCAGATTTTGTACTCAAAATCGAATATCGATACTTGAACCACGGTTGCGCATCAAATTCATCGATTATAGAATCCACAGTTTCTTGCAAAAACGGCAATGACGGCATTGCTTCAATATCTTTCGTCAGAACGTCATACTCTTCATGCATAGTACGGGGTATGAATCCCTTCTCCAGTGCATATTCCGTTGCTTCCTTTATATCATCAAGATACTCGGTGAGTTCTTTTTTCGTTGTCACATAGGGGGTGAACCCAGGCATGATTTCCATGCTGTGAAACATCATTACCAAGGGGCGCATAATGCCCTTATTATTCTCTTCTGCGACACGGTCAATAATTTTTTTTAAGTTTGCTGCGGAGGTAATCCCTGGTCTGAACCAGACCGGGTCCATAGCGTTTCCCATTAAAGCCGTTTTTGCAATAGTAGTGATAGGCATTTCAAGAAAATGAGAATCCCCTGGTTGCCAGATATTGCCAGAAGAACCTACTGTATATGGAAATTCCGGCAAGCCGGAAAAGTCTACACTACCCGAATGGGGAGAAGGATACGGGTGCTTCGTGTTGGGAACGACAGATGAATCAACAAGGTAGCCCAACAAAGCAAGCCACTTTGCGGTATAGTTACTGACGGCGTATCTGCCAGCCCTGAATGAGACAGGAATTTTTTTAAAAGTCGCAATAAACAGCTCTGTCAGATTTTTCAGTTTTTCCACCTCAATTTCGGCGGGATACATGCATTGCATGACAGAACCGCCAACATCTGGCACTATATCAAGTGCATGTTTTGGTTCAATAAATTCGCCATGCAAATGCGTCCCAAGTTCAGCATTGCGTATGCTTGCAAGAAGGTCCACACTTTCTGCTGAGCGCATAACCTCAGGGCTTATAAGCCATGTTGAACGTAGGCCATATTCAGAAAAAAAAGGAAGAATCGTTCTTGGAAGACCTTCAATAATATTACGAAACTCCAACTTGTCGAAGTATCCCCACTGCCCGTCTTCATTACGCATATCTTTCTCTGTATCAATGGTAATAATAAGCCCTGGCTGGTACATTTTAACCTCTATTATAGGAGTGAAACATGTGAGTTTTTTAATATAGTTTTATTTTTTAAATTCAGGAAATTTATAAAACAACAATAACGAGCAAAAAAATATTTTTAAAAGTGTGCTCTTTGTCAGGAACACCGATATTTTCTTCACTCGTTGCGTCATATATGTACCGTCAGAACAGTTGAATAAAAAATTAACTGTTCTAATTTTCACTGATTCGCTTGAAAATCCATCTTCCCATAACAAAATTTGCTTCTGGTTTATAGTGTGTTGTAGAGCCTTGTTGCATTAAAACTTCTTCGCCAACACGTTTTACCAGTATTCCTGGTTCTATAACAGGAATTCTAAGCTGCTTTCCTGCTTGCCTTAAATACTCAATTCCAATGCGGCGGCTGTATAAAGATACAGTGGGATCTTCTTCATGCCCGTCAATATCTATAAGAGGTGCTCCCCAAAAATCGGACAGGTGTGATAGCTACTCAACCAGACGAGGA
>CAZXON010000019.1:0-7714 GCA_964642385.1 uncultured Candidatus Peribacteria bacterium | reverse complement strand
TAATGGACTCAAAATTGGACGAACTATCTGTTGAAGCGCCACAGGAGGCAGAAACCAGCGAAGATATTGAAGATATGGCTGTAAACGATCTTTCAGAAGAAAATTTGAAAGCGATTGAGGATAGTATTGAAAAAAAATTGATGGGTGGATTCCAAGAAAATAATATTGAAGAAACAATCCCTCAATATGAAGTTGTAGCCGAGCCAGTAGAAAATCTGGAAGAAAATAATACTCAAGAACAAATAACAGAACAACCAGTTGAAACAATACCAACAGAGTCTTTTAATCCTTCTTTTTTTACAGAGATGAATGAACAAAATGCTACATTACCCACAGAAAATGCGCCAGATGAAAAAATTGAAAAATCATTGGAGGGCGTTGAAGAACAAGTAGCAAGTTTTAATTTAGATGACCTTGTAGGAGCTATAGAAAACAAGAATCCTGATGTCCCAGATATCAATCCGAATTTACAGCCAGTGACGACAGAGGGAATACCACAAACAACTCCAGAAACAATAGCTCCAGCAACAATAACGCCAGAAAGTGTTTTGGCAGAAAAACAGAAAAAAAACACAAACAATATCACGAAACGAGTTATTTTGTGACTAGGTGTCATTGCGTTGATTGGAACTGCATACTTTGGATATCTAACATTTTGACCGAAAGCTCCTTTTGAGCCAACAGAAGATCCTATAAGTATTAGTGGGCAACTATTGCCTGCAGATAATACTGGAGATGTTTTGACGTGAGATGAAACAATTGATCCAGAAGAAAACACTGGTGAAATAATTGATCCAGAAGAAAACACTGGTGTCATAGTAGAGCCGATTCCTGAAACAATTACGATAGAAGAGGTTCTCGCTGATGCAACACAACTGGCTTCTGAAGCGAAAAAAACACTTATTAAGGCAACGATTGCGAAAAACACAGCTATAAGAACAACAGTATTCTATATTCAAAAACAAGCAAATGAACTCGTGCAAGAGCTTGCAAATACAACGGATATGAGTATTCTAAATACTAGAGATGAACTTATAAAAAATCTCAGAAGAAATTTAGAAGAAATCAACATACAGCTTGATGGCAACACAGCAACTCAGTAAAAGAAGTTTCAGCGAAATGATAGACCTATACAAGGTCTATTTGGAAAACGAAAAAAATGCCAGCCCCAAAACAATAGAAAATTATTCCTTGCGACTAGGAAGATTTTTGGAGTTCAGAGGGAACACGCCAGTAGGTGAAATAAGCTCTTTAGACGTACTTGAATTTAGAACGAAACTCCTAAAAAGATGATTGAGCAAAAAAACTATTAACTATCATGTTGTAGCATTGAGAGCTTTTTTGAAGTTTTGTTTGAAACACGATATAGACGTACTGTCGCCAGATAAACTGGAACTTGGGAAAATTGCACCAAGGGTGGTAAGTTTCCTGACAGATGAAGAGATAGCACAATTGATGGCGATGCCTGCAATGTATGAGAAGAAGTGATTAAAAAGAGCAAGAGACGAAGCCATATTACACACACTTTTTGGGACTGGGCTTCGTGTATCAGAACTTGTATCGCTCAAAAAAACGGATATAAAATTAGATTCAAATCAGTTTCGGGTTATTGGAAAATGATCAAAAATGAGATCTGTTTTTTTCACCAAACACGCTCGTGAAAAACTAGAAAATTATCTGGAGATGAGAGATGATGAGTGTGATCATCTATTTATAAATCTTAGCAACTTCCAGTCGTTTACAACTCTTTCGAGGAATGCGATTGAGGAGCTTGTCAAAAATTATGCAAAACTAGCATGAATAGACAAGAAGGTAACACCACATACGCTGAGACATAGTTTTGCAACATCACTTATCAAAAAAGGCGCAGATATTAGGTCAGTCCAAACGTTACTTGGGCATTCGTCTATCACAACAACGCAAATTTACACGCACGTCGATGATAAATATTTGAAAAAAGTGCATGATTTATTGGATGAGATAGAGTAGTTTATCCATTATTTCTCGCGATACAGACACCCCAGATATTGGCTTCTGGTAGGTGTTTTTTTATAGTTTTTGCACAAGCATCAATCGTTGCTCCAGTAGTAAGCACATCATCAACCAAAAGAATTGTGAGTTTTTTTTCTCAAAAAATTTGCGCGCTTGCTTTTTCGCTCCATTGAAAAACATTTTGTGTATTTCCTTTGCGAGCTTCTTTTCCAAGAGATGATTGTTTTTGTGTATTTGTGTTTTTTTGACACAGTTGGATGCAAGGAATTCCCAAATGAAAAGCAAGTTTCTCTGCAAGAAGTTGTGCTTGGTTGTATCATCTCTGGTGGTTTTCTTTTCGCCAGTGCATAGGAACATAGGTGATTATTGTGGTTTCGCTTTTGGCAATTTGCGAAAGAGGAGTAGTTGCAAGTATTGCATATCCCAGCGATGGCACAAAAAAATCTAGCATTTCAAACGCATTGGCATATTTGATCGCATGGATCATTTCTTTGATAATGTGGGTATAATAAAACCCCACGACAACTCACTTGCATGGACTATTTTGATCATCAAAGCAAACTTCTCCGTGCGTAGTTGGCCTATCGCACACGTAACAACAGGGGACATACGCAAGCAAATTTCTTTTGTGTTGTGCGCAAAGATACTCACCTGGCCCATTACACACCAGACAACATTTGGGAAAGAGTGCATCAAAAAGCGCATAAAAAGAATTTTTGATGAAATTCCAAAGAGCCGATAGTCGTTGTTTATCTTGTTTAACAATCATTACAAGAGTGAAATCAAAAAATAGATATGAAAAAATACTTATCTAGTCAGCCATTTACAAAGACAAAAGCAGGAAAAAATATCTCTTTGGACGAGGCGTTTTATCTGCTAACAGAAAAAAAAATGACGTTGTGAGTGCTAATCAATTATTAATTATTAATAAAAAAGGATCATTACCCTTTAACAATTTATAAATAATTTAAAAAGACAAAAATCATATTCGCCCAAAATTTTTGTCCTAGTTTTGTCAGTAGAACTTCTAGAAAAAACAGGTAGAGTGTGTGTATTTATTTTTTCTGTGATTGAAAAGATGCTTTATATCAAAACACTTATCCCTTTCGGATGATGAGGCAATCAAATACAAATAGAGATTGATAGCAACAAATGACTTCCGTGAATAGATATTATTTGACTTCCTGATAATGCGATAAAAGAGTCAAAAGAGCGTCTGCGTGCTAGTTTTCGTCACTGCAATATAGAAATTCCTCCGAATAGATATATTATCAATCTTGCGCCATCAGACATCAAAAAAAGCTGAACAATATGTGATTTAGCTATCGCAACAGGGTTTTTGGTACATATTGTGCAGGAGCATGTTCCAATACATGTACAAAAAATACTTGAAAATTGTCTTGTGTTTGGCGAGCTTGGGTTGGATGGGAGTATAAGGGCTACACAATGAGTATTTGCAGGCGTGCTTGCTGGGATGAAACTGGGGTTTAAGACCTTCATAATTCCCAAAGAGTGCGAGTGACAATGTATGTATTTTGAAAATATTGAGGTTTTTGTTGTGGATCATTTTACACAGATAATTCATTTTTGCTTGGGTAAAACTGGCCTAGTGAAGGCAATTCAACAAAAATTTGATTGAAATGCAAATTCCAATCTGTGAGACGTTTGAGAAAAAAAATCATCTGGAATAGTATCTTTTGATGATATCCAATGACATCTTGTTGCAAAGCGTGCGTTGGCAATAGCAGTTGCGTGAATGCATAACGTGCTACTTGTTGGACCGCCATGATGATGAAAAAGCATGCTCGCAAAAGCCACGAAAGAGTTGTTACCGCCGATGAATTTTGACGAAATCATAGATGTAACATACCTGTATTCGTTAGCCTGAATGTTGACAGCGGAACAACCTCTAATCACCACCAGACCATTTCGCAAAATCCACAGCACCAGCTCCAAAGCCAGTATTGTTTGATGAGGAGCGAATGCACAACCCTGAGAGATATCACTCGCACACAAATGAGTTTTGTTTTTGGATGAAATCGGAGAGTTTCCAAGAGATCTGTTAGATACCCTTCGCCAACCATTAGAAGATAGAGAAATTCATATATCTCGCGTTCGATGAAAAGTCACTTATCCTGCGGAGTGTATTTTTGTCGGAGCGACAAATCCATGTGTCTGCGGATATTATGGTGATCCATATCACTCATGTAGATGTCCGATCACAAGCATCAAAAAATATCAAAGCAAAATGTCTGGGCCATTGTTGGATAGAATGGATATTATTTTACAAATAGAAAATCAAGAAAAAGGAAATATCTTAAACAATTCACAAGCGCAGGGAAATATTGACAGCGCAAGCGTGACAAAAGAAAAAATACAGCAAGCGTGGGAGATGCAACAAAACAGATACAAAGAAACAGCGTATAAAACCAACGCGCATGTATCTTTGAAAGACTTACACAAATTTATACATTTGTCTGATGAGTGCGAAAAAATTTTGCAAGTAGCAATCCACAAATTGCATTATTCGCTGAGGGTTGTACACAAAACCATCAAACTCGCGCGTACGATTGCGGATTATGACAACGAAGCAACCGTGGGGAAAAAACATATTTTAGAAGCTCTCAGTTATAGAGCGCAAAATCGGATGGTAAAAGAGTAGTTTATATCAAAGACTTATTTCGTAAAATAGGTGGTGTTATTGTATCAAATATCCAACTATTGTCTCTTTGGTTTTTCTGATGCCTTCCAGTGGGTTTGAGTACGGTTGTTTTAGGTAGTGAGAGTAGTCTAGAACGGTTTTTTCAAAAATCTCTTTGAAGTCAGAATCTCATTGTTCAATGAGTACATCTCAATATGTTTTTTGATAATATTGTGCGTTCTTTAGTTGATCGTGGGTTCGTGGAATCGGAATAATAATTTTTTTGATCCCAAAAATTTCTTGCTCTGCAAGTGAGGTTGTCCCACCGCGCGTTATAGCAACATCGCATTTTACCAGCAGATTTCCCATAGTTTTTTGGTCGACAAAAGAATAGACATACACAAAATCAAATTTGGCAAAACGATCCATAAATGATAGATTCTGTGTCCCAAGGATAACATGGAAACGTGTGTACGCAAAAGCATTTTGGTTGGAATAGAGCATCTCATAAAATGCTTCATACAACGATTGTGATCCTTGCGATCAGCCTATTACCAAAACGTCTGTTATGTCGTGTTTGTTGATTGCCGTTATTTCTCCTACTAGATCATCATCAAGAATCTGTCCAACCACAATCTCTTTGTCAGGGAAAACGTTTTCAAATCAGGTAAATATCGTGGTTGCAAATTTGCTACAAATACGATTTGCTAATCATGGTTTGGTATCTGATTCATGGAGCAGTATTGGTTTTCTAAGTATCCGAGCGGCGATTACTACCGGCAACGAAACATATCATCACTTACAAAACACCTTATCTATTTTTCGTCTGAGGAGGTAGAACATCGATTGGAATATCCCTACGAGCAAAAGAAAAAGACCAAATACATTACGCACGATAGCAAAAAATTCTTTTTCTCTCCTTCGCTTTCCACTAAAAATACGCAAAAATAGAAACGCTCTAAATATCGGATTTCTCGTAGCTCCTTTTTGCGATGGGAGCGATGTTCGCATATGTGCATCATCTACAAGAAAATCAGCAGCAAGATTTTGGTAAGTTTCTCGCTCTAGACTCGGCTTCTCACCTAGCCAAAAAACATCATATTGAGTAGAATAGAACTTAAAAAGATATTTTATCAATGATTGGACAGGAAAAACGTGTCAACCAGTTCCTCATCAAGCAAAAGCGATACGCATTAGAATTGTAATTTATTTTTAAAAAGATAGACTACTCTCATAGATACTGAATATCCTTCAGAAAACAACCAAAATTAATCAGAATTATTTATACATACTAGATATTGATTATGATATATTTTTTATTTTATCTACTGATAACTGGATCATACTCTTTTCTTCTGTTTGGTATAGACAAATACAAAGCTACAAAAGAAAAACGGAGGGTATCAGAAAAACATTTATTGTTCTCTGTCGCGATAGGGTGATGGATCGGTGGCGTACTGGGAATGAGTTTTTTCCACCACAAAACAAGTAAATCAAATTTTTTGTGGAAATTTTGGAGTATTGTATCAGTATGGATCGTATTCACGACGGCGGTACTAATTTTCTTTGAATAGTCCTCGAGAAGATCATTCTTGTTTATGGTCAGAGTGTTTTTTTATATAAAAAAGCCTCTGAACGAGACTCTTTTCTCTGCCTGCAGAAAGAAAAGAGACGAAGCGAAGAGCGTATTTAGATTATAGACACCATTATATTTTGATTTTCCTATAATATAAAAAAAGCGGAGAGATAAACCTCGTCCGCTACTTTAGAAGGTAGCGAGCTAAGATATCATTCGATATCGTTATCAATGCATCATATTTCTACGATAGACTGATAACGATAGAGTAAGATCCCGCTACCTTCTTTCTTATACGTCCATGCCCTGGTGGGTGGCTCGTATTGTTACCGTATGAAACATACAGTAGATTTTTGTTTTTTGTTATATTTTTTCCTTGCCGTTTTGTTTACGTACTATCATACTACTCCCTTTTGTATAATTTGCAAGTTTCTAGGTACAAAAAAGGCTAACCATCAGGTAGCCCATTATTGTCATTTTGTGATATGGTAAAATAATTGTTAATGTTTAATTTGTCGGAATGAGAATTTCTGCTCAAGTAGAGATAACAGTTGTTGCGTCAGTTGTGGGTTGGATAGTATCTCATGAAAGGGAACAACCAAATATTTCGCTCAGCTCTTCCAAACTCAATGCTCATGGGTATTTCGCTCATTTATAAATTCGCGTTGGGTATCACTCTATTCAAGCAGTTCTACACTGGATGTTTATATCAGCTGGAGATTGTGTGTTTTTGGGATCGCAATTTATAAAAGTAATTTTGCTAAACGATTCACCAAACATTTTTTTGGTGTTTAGGCAATGTGAGCACCAGTCTGTACCATACATTTTAACTCATTTTTGCGTAAGACAAACTGCAAAGTTATCTACTTGTTCAGTTGTATATGTTGATGTTTTGGTACCACATCAGACAAGCAATGCGCCTCCAAAGAAGACAAGAGCGAGTAATGCTATTTTTTTCATTTCTTTTCAGAAAAAAAGTAAAAATCGAAGAGTATCTATCTAACGCTTGAATACAAGGAAAAAGGAATTTATATCAATTTAATAATAAGTTTGATTATGAGATATGAAAATATTGCAATAAATAGTCATATTATCAAACCAAAAAGCGTACCTCATAATTTTTTCATTTCTTTCTCGTCTCCTTTCGCCGTGATTAATTTAAATCAAGCATATACTACAATTCCAAGAGCAATAACGCCGAACGCAAACCGCAAATATTGATTTACTGTACTAACCACCTCATAAAAATTCTCTTCTTTTGCGGAAATAGCGTGTTTTTGTCAGGAAGCAAGAGTATATAAATCTTTGTTGGTCATTGTTGGTTCAGGCAATTTTATTTGAATTTCGTCTGCCATCGTATACGATTAAGAAATAATGGTGGTTGATTGTGATAAAGAGCGCACGAGAACTATGATTACATCTGCCGCAAGCGCAATTAGAATACCAATAAGAATATTCCATAAATATCCAATAAGTTTTTTTTGTTTAGATTCATCTCATGCTGC
>CAZXON010000018.1:0-8240 GCA_964642385.1 uncultured Candidatus Peribacteria bacterium | reverse complement strand
TGGACTATGCCCATCAGGGATTGGAAGGCAGCGTTGAACAGATTCGCCATACAGTCTGAAGAAAGTTTTTCAGCTTAATAGGAAAACAGATTACACAAAATTCTGGACATCCCCTGCCATCGCGCACCATGTAGTCGCTGTTTGGGTCGGTCGTGCTGACCTTGCTTTCCTTTGCTTCCGGTTCGGCGGTTTTGATCTTCAGCAATTCCCTGTCCAGTTCTTCCAAATAATCTCGGACAGACTTGAGCATCATGGATTTATTGTATTTACCCTTGCTGGTGCTAGTGCTGGTTTTCATATGCGTGGAGTCAGTATACAAAACTGGTTCTTCGATGCTTATTGTGGAATTGCCTTTTGGAGCAGAGCGGTAATCGGGGCTCCGATCAGGTAAATCATGGTTATGAAATTTGCGTCATTCCGGTATCCTCTGATACGAAAGGTTGTCGCTGTGGCAAGCCCTCGCTCCATTAGTTCCCGCAACGCAGACTGTTTTACATCGTTTCGTCGTGTTTCAAGGCCTTTCAGTGTGCCCCACGGCTTCCTTGGGCGTATGTTCCTTACGGGCCTCGTCCCGGCGTACCTGTCCATGACATGGGTAAACAACTGAATAACATGAAATCAGTTCTTCGTCTGAACTGCACAAAGAAACTCCTCGGTTGTAGCTGTCAGGAAGGCTGAGGACATGTCACAAACCACTTCAATGATGGTATCAGTGTTTCCACCGTGTTCCTTGAGAAAACATGCGAATTGCCGCAGACATTCTTTCCCTTGCCGGGAACGGCAAAGATAACCGGACGCTCTTCCCGGTCCATGTCAAGAAAAATAGTCACATAGTTGTGACCACGCGTACTCGCCGTTTCATCAAGGGCCAAGCCGCAAAAACCAGACAAGTCCAGTGCATTTATCGCCTGAGTCACATAATGGCGGATTATCCGCCAAATCCGATTGTCCATTATCCCCACATGTCGAGCAACCGCAGTGACCGGCATTTTTCGTACAAGGGACATCACTACCTGTTCAAACAGTAACGTGAAGCCACTGCCTTTGCGGTTCCAGGGAGCCTCTGCCCGATAAATGCCGTGCTCCTCGCAAACGATGCGCGATACCCTGGCTTTCAAGAAGCAGTAACGTTGGAAAAAATTCAGATGACGCAGGTCATCTCCTAAAATCGTGAGCCTTACACGGCTTGCCACACTGCGTGCAAGGATACAAAGCGCCTCGCTCAGTCCCGACTTTGAGATACAGGTGAAAAGAGTTCTTTTTAGTATCAAGAGATTGCCCCAGCAGGTTCTACGGTGTTGCCAACCCGAGCCAAGTGCAAACACGTCTTCAGCTTTCATCGAAGTCCTCCTGAAACCTCGCTAATCGACCAGGAGGGGGGCGTCAAATTCCACAGTAAATGTGGAAGACCACAAAATTTTGCCGTCATACATCTGCGCTTCACGCTTGAAGCACGATCTCATCAAAAAACTCCTGGTAAATGCCGCTCCCACCAAACGGCGGCGGTGATGTTCTGGTTGAATGTGTTGAAATGCCCCCCCTGTCCATCAGCGTCAGGCCAAGAAACCAACGGAATGCAGCGTCTACTTAAACTTCTCGAACTAGTTGCCGCTCACTGCGTATCCCAAAAAGATACCTGACGAACAACATTTTGAAGAGCAACATTGGATCAATGGTCGGACGCCCATTGTCAGGACAATGCAAACCAATCACTTTATCGTGGATAAAATGGAAATTGATTGCCTTGTCGGTATGTTGCAGGAGAGGTTCGCGAGGAACAAGGGCTTCAATGCAGAGTAACGTAATTTCTATTTGTTGCTCTATTTTTGCGTTTACCCAGAGAAATATAAAAGTAAAGTCCTGGCAAAATTGTCAGGACTTTATCAACAGTTTTGATCAGATAACTATGATTGTAGGAGTTTCTATTAAAGTATGTATGGCTATATAAATTTATTTGGGAACATTTTTTATCCACAATTTTTTTGACTTTTTTTTACATTTATCCAATAATTTTTTAGCTATTAACCATTTTGAGGGACGATAATTTTATTCGAGGATGGCGCGTAATGTGTTTGATGGGGGCATAATGAAATTGTGTTTTATAACAACGTGTTCAGCTAGAAAGACTCAAGCTGTCGCCCGTAGTGCCCGGATTCAGGATGTTTTGTCAGGTGATCATGCATCCGTGTTACAGGCTTGGCTCTCCATGATCCGGTCGACTGCGCCAATTGTTCCATTGTGGGATTTGTATTCTGGACGTGCCATCCAGCTAATGAAGAAGGTTGCAAAAACTTTCAACGCGCCGCTGTTTGTTATCTCAGCAGGGCTTGGTTTAGTTGACACTCGAGAACGCAGGCCAAGATATGATCTAACTATTTCCGGAAAAGGGCCGAATTCCGTTTTGAATCGCATCAACAATGATACTTTTGATACCGCCACTTGGTGGGCGGGCATAAACCACAATAATTTTGCACCAATTGCAAGTTTGATTCGTCAGAATACGGATACCATTTTTGTGTTAGCACTCTCTTCTCGTTATTTTACTATGGTTCGGCGCGATCTGGAAAGTCTGGAGCCAGAGTTATTGGAAAATGTTCGGATCACTGGGTTGAAAGCTCAACCTGAAACTATGTTGGCTCCCTGTGTATTGCCTTATGATAGCCGGTTCAATGGTCCGGATTCCCCTATGCCTGGTACGTTATCCGATTTTCCGCAACGCTGTGCTGTTCATTATACGGAGCGCTGTATTTCGGGGAAGGGGCTCAAAGCGGATCGGGCGGCAGTTCTTGCACTAGTCAAAAACATGAGTTGGCCAGCCAGATTTTCTGGAAAAAAACTCTCTGATGATGAAATTATTAAGTTGGTTAGTACAGAGTTTAAGAAGAATGCGCTTGTGAAAACAAAGATGCTTCGGCATTTCCGTGACACGCTGCATGTAGCTTGTGAGCAGAAACGGTTTTCCATTCTATACAATAGGGCAATGGGGTATGTTAATGGCAAAGATGATTAAGGTTAGAGCATTAAAAACGAATCAAGGAAGATCCATTGATCTTTATTCTTTTTTTTTACCTGGAAGCGAGATTGCTCAGATTGCTCAGATCAGTAGAATCCAACGCAACATAAGCCACACGCTGGAGGGATTCCAGCGCAAGGAGATTAAGGATCACGTCAAGCGTATTGTAGAGTATCTCAATATCGGAGAGGTGCTTTTTCCCAATGCAATTCTTTTGGCGATGTCCTCAGAAGTGACCTTCAAGCAGAGTCGCGGCCCAAAACCACGTGACGTGATCTGGACAGGTACGCCGGGGATACTTGAGATACCAATATTCAGTGATGGTGCTCCGGTGGCTTGGATCGTTGATGGCCAACAGCGCTCACTGGCCTTGCAAAAGGCCGATAATGCAGATCTGCCCGTACCTATTGTGGCGTTCGTGAGCGATGATATTGAAGTGCAGCGAGAACAGTTTGTGCTCGTTAATAAGGCGAAGCCATTGCCGTCTCGATTGATTCATGAGTTGCTACCTACCATCCCAGAGATATCCATTCCGCGAGATCTGGCCCCAAGAAGGATTCCAAGTAATCTTTGCAATTTTTTGAATCAGGATTGCGGTTCCCCTTTCTTTAAACTCATTCGTCAGGTTTCCAACGAAGACAGTGACGCAGCCGTAATTGTGGACACGGCTATCATTAATGTTATCAGTAAAAGTATAAATTCACCTCTCGGCGCGCTGGCTCCGTATAAAACATCTAAGGATGGTGGGGCAGACGTTCAACAGATGTATAAGATACTTTGCCTGTTCTGGACCGAGGTCAAAACTGCATTCCCAGAGGCTTGGGGGCTACCTCCAACTAAGAGCAGACTCATGCATTCTGCTGGTATCGAGGCCATGGGGGCGTATATGGACAAAGTGCTTGCCCGCACTGTTGTTTCTTCAAATCCTCCCGAGGAAATACGTAAGTCCCTGGAGGTTATCAGGCCGTTTTGCAAATGGATCAATGGCACATGGGAGGGACTTGGCATGCGTTGGAATGAAATCGAAAATACACCCAAGCATATTAAGATGCTTGCAGACTATCTTATCCATCTCGATTTTCAGGCGCAGTGTCAGCAATGATTTTTATCTTTCCCGACTGTCTTGATTACATTGATCCGGATTATGACTTTCAAACGGATACATATACTCCTGGGCGTACTCCATATTGGGATGACCAGTTTCCTCATGAATTTATGGACTCCCCTCCCTATGACGGCGTGCTGGTGTCTCGGGCTATTGTGGGTGACCACCTGTACGCCGGTAAGTATACGGAGTCGCAGGGGCAACGCTTTCGCCTTCACGGAGTGAGAACTTTTTTGCGTTATGAAGAGGCCAGTTATCCTGGCAGCCTTGTGTTCGGTGATTGTGGTGCGTTTCAGTACCACGACTTAGAGGTCCCGCCGTATACACCAGACGATATGTTGGAATTTTATGATGACGGTATGTTCACTCACGGGTGCTCGGTTGATCATATCATTTTCGATTTGGATTCCGCTTATGATCAAGGAAAAGACGTCCCCGAAGAACACATTCGTCGCCAGGCAATAACTCTGGAGAATGCCGAACGGTTTTTTAAGGGTGCAATGTCCATGGGAAAGTATTTTCAGCCTCTCGGTGTAGTGCAGGGATGGTCGCCTGGAAGTATGGCCAGCATGGCTGAGAATCTGGTGAAAATGGGGTACAACTATCTTGCACTCGGCGGGTTGGTGCCTGCAGGCGTGAAAGATATCCACCAAGTCCTGGATGCCGTGCGTTGCAAGGTGCCTTATGACACGAAAATACATATCCTTGGCTTTGCCAAAGCTAATTATCTTCATGAGTTTTTGCGCTATAATATCAGGAGTATAGATACCACTTCGCCATTTATACGGGCATTCAAAGATGGTAAGCAAAATTACTGGACACAAGAAGGCGATAAGGTGGGCCACTACACCGCTATCAAGATTCCGCAGGTGCACGCCAACAACAGCCTAAAGAACATGATACGGATGGGCGTGTTCACTCAGGAGTTCGTTATTGAAAAAGAGCAGAACGCGCTCCAAGCCCTTTGGGCATATGGCGCTGGAAAACTGGATATGGAATCTGCTCTTGGAGCAGTTCGTGAGTATACTCGTATTGCCCTTTGGGCTGATAATGCGGATGACACCACATTGAAGCGTAAAACAGATCGGCTTATGGATCTTTATCGCGACACCCTTTACAGTAGACCGTGGGATCGCTGTAACTGCCGGGTATGCCGTGAAATTGGGGTGAACGTGGTCATTTTTCGAGCTAGCAACAGAAACAAAAGGCGTGGTTTCCATAATCTGCATATTTTTAACAATTACATGAAAAACGTTCTTTTGGAGACTACATGAATAAATCTTTGGAATTTGCAGCTATTTTTCCGCATCAGACCGATGCTATTCCGGTTTTCAGCTTTGTGGCAACTGCTAAAAATATCCAAGAAATTGCTCGCATTGATCGTGCCGCACGTTCTCTTGATGGAACTCTTCGAGGTTTTCAGCGTCCCCAAATTCTTAACCATATTCGCGAAATTAAAACGTATCTAGCTGGCGATGAGGCCCTTTTACCCAACCCTATCGTTATTGCTTTTACCGAAGGGGTTACCATTCAACGCAACGAGAATGGAACGGGCGTAATTTCTATCGACGTCAGTGGGACCCCAAAAGGTTGGATTGTCGATGGGCAACAGAGATTTTTTGCCTTGTCCGATTTACCGGACAAACATTTTCAGGTATTTGTTTCAGGCTTTGTCTGCAAGACTGAAGAAGAGTTGCACAAACAGTTCATCCTCATCAACAATACGCGGCCGTTACCGAAGTCTTTGATTTATGAACTGCTACCTCGAGTGAAAGATCTACCGGACCGTTTGCAGGCACGGGCTGCGGCTGCTTCCTTGGTGGAAAGCCTCAATTTTAGGCCGGACTCCTGCCTGCGCGGCATGATCAAACAGCAGACCAACCCCACGGGTATCATCGGGGATACAGCTATCCAGAAGATGGTCATGAATTCTCTGTCTGACGGGACTCTCCGGATGTTTTTTACAACTGAGGATTTTCAGGAAAAGGCGTTTACCCTGTTGAACAACTTTTTCGCCGCAGTGAGTGAGACCTTCCCAGGCGCATGGCATGAGCGAACCCCTGCGACATCGCGGTTGGTTCATGGCGCGGGTATTGTTGCTATGGGATATCTCATGGAAGCTATGTGCGTTATCGGTGGGGCCAAAGCCAAAGGGTCTTTTATGGAAGAAATGGCCTTGATTAAGGGCCGGACCGCCTGGACAGACGGACAGTGGGATTTTGGCGACAATGACGTGCGTAAGTGGAATTCGATTCAAAACGTGGCGCGCGACATCAGGCAACTCTCCCAGTATCTGGTGAGCGAGTATAAACTGGCGGCGCGGCAGCAGCGAAGAGGGGCATGATCAGAATGGGCAAGGGCTGGTGATACTTTCCAATGGGCAGGATTCGACGACTTGCTTTGGATGGGCGCTGGAACGGGTTGGACGGGTTGAGACGATTGGATTTTTTATGGTCAGCGCCACGCGATCGAAGAGGACTGCCGGGATACTGTGCGCACGGCCATAAGCGGATTGAAAGCTGAGTGGCCCGAACGACCTGACTCGGACTGGGCAGTTTATATTGATCTGTTTCGTGATATTGGTGGAGCGTCTCTTACTGAAGAGATGGAGAACCGCATTAACGATCCGGAATGCCCGACACGTGCGTGCTGGGGCGTAATTTTTTCTCACAATAGCTGCAGCAGATGCTTACCAGCAAGGCATACGGAACACTATGCTCGGCGTGTGCACTACAGATTTTTCCGGCTATTCCGGATTGCCGCGATGATGCGATTAAGGCCATGCATGTGCGCTGAATATCGGCATGGAAAGCCGCTTTATCATTCATCCACCGGTAATTTGAATTGACAATGCCGAGACATGGTCAATGGCAAAACGCCGTGATGAACACCCGTTTGTGGATATAATCCGCGATAATACCCATGCCGCTGTCTTGGCGTCAGAACCGAAAAGCATTCATGGAGCTACGGATGCGGGGATTGTCCGCCTGTGAACTGAGAGACAAGGGGTGACGGAAGTTCATTGAAAAAGGGGTATCTAGTGGGATTTACAGTTAAAGAGATATTTTACACGCTCCAGGGCGAAGGGTTTTACGCGGGACGCCCAGCGGTTTTTTGTCGTTTTTCCGGGTGCAATCTGTGGTCGGGGCGTGAAGCGGACCGTGAAACTGCGCAATGCCGGTTTTGCGATACAGATTTTCTCGGGACTTCCCCATCGGGTGGAAAGTTCGAGGATGCCAAGGCGCTCGCGCATGTAGTTCGATCTTTTTTTCCTACTTATCAGCATCCTGGCTACCGCCCCTATGTCGTTTTCACGGGCGGGGAACCTGCTCTGCAAGTTACTGCTGAGTTGGTGCAGGAATTGAAACGGCACGGTGTGGAATTAGGAATAGAAACTAATGGAACGCTTGCGTTGCCCGATGGACTGGATTGGATCACCGTCAGTCCGAAAGCGAGAACAGAGCAGGTTGTTACATCCGGGAACGAGTTGAAGTTCGTCTGGCCCCAAAAGGACGTTTCATTATTCGAACTGGAGCAACTCAACTTTGAGCATTTTTACCTGCAACCACTTGATTGTAAAGACCAGCCAGGGCTAATGCAACAGGTTGTCAATATCTGCCTGAAACACCCCCTGTGGAAACTCAGTTTGCAGACGCACAAGTTTATCGGGATTCCTTAGGAGAAGTTATGAATATTTACGTTTCCATGTCGTTTGACGCGGCACATCGTTTGCCGGAAGTTCCCGTAGGGCACAAATGCGGCAATTTACACGGCCATACCTTTCTTGTTGAAATCCATGTGGAAGGTGCCGTTTCCGGTCGTACCGGATGGGTCATCGATTTCGGCGACATCAAGGCTGCCGCTAGGCCGTACATCGATCAGCTAGATCATACGTATTTAAATGATATTGCGGGACTTGAGAATCCTACCAGTGAAAATATAGCAATCTGGATATGGAACAAGCTGAGCCCTCAACTTGAAGATCTTTCAAAGGTTGTGGTCAAGGAAAGTCCAACTTCAGGGGTTGCATACATAGGAAAATAATTGTCGTTTGTGGGTAGAAAACGTGTAATGCCCCCCACTAATCAAGCTGCCTTTAAGGGAGAATCCTTCGGGTTTTTA
>CAZXON010000017.1:0-8242 GCA_964642385.1 uncultured Candidatus Peribacteria bacterium | reverse complement strand
CCACTGCTCGAAGAGCAGGGTTTTTCCCTTTTAGATTGTCTTAGTTTTTAGATTTTACGTAGTTGATGTTTTTTTGCTTCGAGAGGTGAGTTGTTTCCCAATTGAGACAAGAAGTGGCAGTAGAATAAGATCGTCCGATGTTTTGATTAAGTTTCTGTCTTTGGCTAGTCTTATCAAGACGGTTAGTTGAGCGTGAGCAACTCTCATTTTTGTGATCATTACTCTTTTGTCGTAAATACCGCTTTTGATTTCGTAAAAGAGCGTTAAAAGCGATAGGCTTGTGCTTTGTAATCTTTCTCAGAGCGTGTACTTATATCACTTTGGAAATCAAAGAGATATACGCATTATATGATTAGTGATATCATAAAATGCTTTGTAAAGAGGAGTGTCGATGTGTAGCATTTTTTAGAGGGCAAATTCATTATTTGATAAAATAATCTTAATACAAGAGTCTAGATGATATTTACAATCTTTAAGAGTCCTTTTGAGGTTGTCAAAAGATTTACATATAGTAAGTATCGAAAAATTTGTATTTATACAAGAAAATATTGAATCAATCTCAAAACAATTAGTGAAACGAGAAACAAGCCAAAAAAATAAAAAATAAGAATCTTTACATCCCTCTTATTTCTGTTTTTATATACTTATTTGCAGCTTCCTGTAACTGTTGCATCTCTGCACGAGTAAATTTTCCCGCTTCGAATGAAGGATCGATCATGTTTTCCGTTGGATAGAAATTTTGGATTGCATATTTGAGCGGTTTGCTATTTCAATGAGAGGAATCATCAGAAAGTTCTTTTGCGCGGGTTGCGATATATGAAGCGATTGCTTCGATTTTCTCAGGTGTATGATATGGCTTGGAGACAGTAGTTCTGAACTCGTATTCTAGTCAACTTGTCATTATTATATCAATAGATTTTTTTAAAAATTCTTGTTTTCCTGTTGTCTGAGTTAGGTAGTCCATTCATGCAAAATCATCTTTAATGTCCATTGCGATATAATCAAGAAGGTTTTGATTTATGAGGTTTTGTATGATTTCCGGTTGCGTGCCGTTTGTATCGAGTTTAACGAGAAATCACATGATTTTGATCGTGTTCAGAAATTCTGCAAGATCAGTTTGTAAAGTCGGTTCTCACCCACACATAACAACAGCATCGATGAGTCATTTTCTGCTTTTTAAATATTCTAGAACCTCTTCAGTTGCGATGTGATTGTGGGCGTCTTTCTGAATCTCTTCTGGAATAACAAATTGTTTGTTGTAACAAAATCTACAAGAAAAACCACAACCCACAGTGAAGAGGATTGTGGCGATCTTTCAAGGATAGTCCAAATACGTTACTTTTTGCATACCACCTATGCGCATGTTTTATTTTCAGTCGATGGGAATAAAGAGTTGTTTTTCGCTGTGGTTGATGGTGTTTGATCAATCTGATCAGTGAAGTAGGTCCTAGAATAGAATTCTGATTTTTTTCCAATGTTGAATTGTGACACTGGTCTGTAATAACCCATGCAACGAGTTCGGATTTCACATTTTGTTCTGGCTGGAGTAGTAGCTGTGCTCATAGTAGTTTTTTGTTTGAAAAGGTAAAAAAGATAGTTGTGTTGCGTCGTTATCAAGTGCGTTGTAGTGGCTTGATCGTTGAAACTAATTGATTCTGTATGTAATCAGTAGCTTTTTCTAATGATCAGAATCTATCAAGAACAATATCATTTTTTCTCAGGTGAGATGCTAATATGTTTTTGCTCGTGTATCTTTCCATGTAGACTACTTTTCTATTTTCTGCTCAACTATTAGTCATTCCGATGTCGCTATCTTTTCCTGTTGGAAGTTGCAGTGCATCATATAATTCGCTTCCGAGTGATAAATAATCATATGTTCCTTCTTTTTCTCGTTTATGTTCCTTCGCATTCCATTCTTCTCCCAGGATCTTTCCATTTTCATTTACATACCTCAATCCGATCTCATTGTTTTCTTTTTGGTAGGCCATTTGATGAAATAATTATGAAATAAAAGAGTGTGTGAATATAATTTTATTTTTCTTTTCACATTCTAATTACGGGGTCAGATGAGTATTTCTTTCTTGTATATACATCGTAAGTTTCCTCATCCTTGTAGCCAATTTCTTCATCGCAAATAGGGCAGTAATCGTGTTCTCCAGCTATATAGCCATGTTTTGGGCAAATGGAGAACGTCGGTGTAATAGTAATATATGGCATTTGATAGTTTTCCAACACTTTTTTTACAAGCGATTTACATACATAACCATCAGATACTTTCTCTCCAAGATAGATATGAAATACTGTTCATCATGTGTATTTACATTGAAGGTCATTTTGATGGTCAAGTGCAGCAAATACGTCATCTGTGTACTCAACTGGAAGTTGTGTCGAATTCGTATAATAAGGCGTTTCAGCTGTTCATGCTTGGATTATATCAGCGAATTGTTTTCTGTCTTCTTTCGCAAATCTATATGTTGCGCCCTCTGCCGGAGTTGCTTCCAGATTATACAGATTACCTGTCTCTTCTTGATATTGTTTGAGAATCTCTCTCATCATTTCCATGATTTCGTTTGTAAACTGTTTTCATCGACTCGTTGTAATATTTTCCACATCATTTGTGAAGTTGCGTATCGCTTCGTTCATGCCGTTGATTCCGATAGTAGAAAAGTGATTTCTAAATGAGTGCAAATATCTTTTTGTGTAAGGATACAATCCAGCTTCTAACCATTGTGTTACAACACTTCTTTTGATCTCAAGAGATTGCCTCGCAAGTCCCATAAGTTCTTTGATGCGATTTTTGAATCATTCAGGATTGTTTTTGTATACATATCCAATGCGTGCTAGATTTAATGTTACAACTCAAATAGAGCCGGTCATCTCTGCAGAACCAAAGAGTCATCATCATCTTTTTTCCAGCTGGGTGAGATCTAACTGCAATCTACAACACATGCTTCTTACAGCGCCTGGCGTATATGCATAAGGATTTCTTTCTCTTGTTTTGTTCCCATGCTCATCTGTTTTCATGATGTATTGAGACCCTACAAAATTTTGGAAGTACGGGATACCATATTTTGCGGTCATTACAAAAACCTCATGAATTATTTCATCTTCCCACGGGAAGTCTTCTGTAATATTGTATGTTGGTATTGGGAAGGTAAACACTCTACCTTGCATATCTCCTTTTGTATATACTTCCAGAAGTGCTTTATTGATCACGCGCATCTGGGGTTCAAGTTCTCCAAAAGGTTTGGGATATTCTCCATGCAATGGTCAACCCAAGAAAAGATGTTTCTCCTTCAGATCGTCTGGACAAACAAGGTCTAATGTGATGTTTGTAAATGGTGTTTGTGTTCACCATCTGGAAGGAGTATTCAATCCAAAGATGAAATTTTGTAACTGTTGACGAACATATTTGTATGTTTTATTCTCAACGAATGCTATTTTTTCTTGCTCTGTTAGGCTTGACTTCGATGCTTCTAATTCCACAAAGCATTCTTGTTCATACTTGTGTACAAATGGTGCAAGATATGTATCAAATGAGGAGAATGCTTGCGCCCCTGCCCATTCGTTTTGTAGTGTACCAAAAAAGTTTACAAGTTGATTTACCGCAGCTTGCAGGTTTTTGGGTGGGAATGATTCTACTTTATTTGGCACTCCATTAAATCATTCTTCAAGCACTTGTCTCAAACTCCATCATGCACAATATCAACCGAAAAATCCTAGATCATGGATATGGTAATCTCCATTTTTGTGAGCATCTCAAATTTCAGGAGTATATTTGTAATTGAGCCAATAGTTCGCTGTGATTTTGCCAGACGAATTCAAAATTAATCAACCAAGAGAGTATCATTGATTTGCATTTTCATTTACTCTCCAGTCATTTTGATGAAGATATTCCTCCATTGTCTTTTGGACATCAATTGTGACTGGTGCTTTTCCCTCTTGATTCATTTTTTCTTCCATAATCACACAATTTTATAAAAAAAATAAACGATTTATGATTGCTTCTTGGATGGTAGCTAGGCTTCATAGTATAAAAATAAAACACCACATATCGTATGTACCAAACATCATGACATACTATATGTTGTGTTTTAACTGGATAACCATGTCTATCTGTCTTGAGGGAGAATACAATAGGAAAATTATTATTATTTTTTGATGTTGCTTAGTGTTTGTTCTACGATGTTTGAAAATTGGTTGTCAAAAAGGAGACAAAATGATGCCAAACGTGTGCTATTTTGTGTTTTTCCCTTTGATTAATAGTGGTATTCTCTGCCTTCTGAAATCATTTTCGCTCTATAGATTTGCTCTAAGAGGACTAATTTCGCTAACCCGTGCGGAAGTGTGATATTGCCGAAGGCAATAATATCATGGGGAATGGCTCAGAAAGCTCACAAATCCAGTCAATATGGTCAACCTATGATGAAGATGGTTGTATGATTTTTTTCTATTTTTGACAAAAACTGTTCGGTTGAGAGTTGTGTTCACTCTTTCGCAAGGATTAGAATTTTGGTTTCTTGGTTGGTGTGTTTAGATAGGTAGTCCAGAATTCTTGTGGTTTCTTTCTGAATAATTTGCGTACGCGTTCCATTCTTCTCTGGTTTGATGTCTATGATTTCATTGTCTTTACCAAGCCTTTTAATGTACTCGGAAATTGCGCTAGAGAAGTGTTTGTCGCTGTCTGATATACAAAGTATGCGAGTTTTCATCCAAACAAAAAGCATATAAAGATTTTTTCTAGTATAAGTATCCAGTGTCGGAAATCTATAAAAAACAATATCGTAGTTGTATTTCATCCATGATTTTGTACTATAAGCTATAGTTTATCAATTAGTTAATAATTATCATGAAATTTTATGACAAGACCGTCATTACGGTACAATCCAGTAAATGAGGTGACGGAGTAGTTAGTGCACGTCGTGAGGCGGGTGCGCCATACTGAGGACCAGCAGGGTGAAATGGGGGAAAATGAGGTAGTGTTATATTGCGTGGGAATCCGCACATAAATACCCTTGTTGATTTTCATAACAAGAAAAAATTTGTTGCAGATAAATGACAACCGTGAAGGACCAAAGACCAATATGGGAAAGACGCAGAAGATCTTATCTTGCAATTACCTCTTGGGTCGTTAGTGCGTGACGTAAAAACATGATTACCATTGCGACAGTGTTTAAAAGCAGAAGAGGAGTATGTAATTTGTCGTGGGTGACAAGGTGGAATTGGTAATATGCACTTCAAAAATTCCATCAATCAATATCCACAATTTGCGCTATTGGGGGAACCAGGCGAAACCAGAGAGATCGAAATAGAGTTGCAATTGTTGGCAGATGTTGCTTTGATTGGGACTCCGAGCGTGGGAAAATCTAGCTTGATTAATACTATTGCGAACGTGAAAGCAAAGGTTGCAGATTATCCTTTTACGACACTGATACCAAATTTATGATCAGTTAAATACCATAACAATACATTTAATGTAATTGATGTACCTGGGTTGATTGCGTGAGCAGCAGAATGAAAATGATTGGGAAATGAATTTTTGCGTCATATACGTAAAGCACGTGTGTTGTGTTTTATGCTTGATATGGGTAGATATGAACATGGTATGGACGATTTTGCAGTTTTGTTTGATGAACTTTTGCAGTACTTACAGAATGTCTTATCTACTTCAAAAGATTTTTGAAAAATACAATGAATTCGCTTTGAACTCCAAAATGATAGTGTTGATAGATGGTCACTTCATGTTATTGCTAATTCCACAGAATGAGAAAAAACTATCATGCAAAAAAATATCCTGATCATCTGTAACAAGGCTGACTTAGTAGAAGATAAAGAAATAATTCAGGAATACGTTCAGGAAATCTATGCTCATATAGCTCGCTATTTCAAAAAAACCTTTTCACTTACTTTAACGAAAGAGCAATTCCACCCATATGTTATGTCTACATATAGTGAAGATGGAGTGCAAGAATGGTTAGGTGATATCGTAGAATATTATATACAACCACTCCAAAATGAAGACCATCATTATGATCAAGATGTCTATGATTTTTTCTCTCCTACCCATGTTGAAAAGAGAAAAGACACAAGAACTTCCTTAGAAATAACTGAAACTACTGAACTCGATATGCCATATTTGCTTGAACATGACTATGTGGACGAACAAGATTTCCGTTACTCTAAAGTACGAACAGTGGACGAACCTGAGATTTCACGTTTAACATATATGCTCCCTTGGTGAAATGATGAGGCGGAAATGCGATTCCGATGAGTACTTGATAAAAAAAGATTTCTTCAAAAAATTATATCTGCGTGACTAGTAAAAGGCGATATTATCCATGTAAAATCGTACTATGAGTGAGTAGATGATAGATATGTGAGGTATTAGACGATAACTAAAAAAGAGCCAGATCTACAGGGATATATCTTGCGATACCTTTCAGTAGTTAGAGTGATATCTTGCGATACCAATTTAACCAATGAAACCAATAAATCCGACTCTTTTAGTCGAAAGATGAAAACAATAAGAACAAAAATACGTTTGCTACGGACATATTTAATCATATATCTACATATATAATATCATATACCATATTCTATGCTTGTTACGCATATTTTTTTCTATTCTTTTGAGGGAAATACATACTCGATATTGCTACCGATACATACCAGTCGCGAAGACTAGATAGAATGCAAGTTTGCACGAGCCATAGATACTCAATTGCTTGAATACAATGACATGAACCATTCAAGATATGAATAGACACAATGAAGAGGATACCAATGCATATATGGTTTGTATTGCTACAAGTGACACATACGGATAAAATCCAACAGAAGATATCGGTTTAAAGATACTTTCATACCAATAAACTTACCTGCAAACTTCAATGAGATATCAAGTGGAGAACCTACAAAGTTGTTTAGACAAGGTAGATTTGTGCGGTCAGTTACGAGAACTGTTTTTATTCTCAGTTGCTACCATCTCTCGAGTAAAGACGAATAGGAAGAGTCTAAGAACTCATCAATAATCTATAAGGGGCAACCTTAGAGAGATTACGATCACAGTATTGTAGCGTATGAAATAAAGAACCGAAGTAAGTTATCTCATCCAGACAATAGAGTAAACATAAAACCTGCTACCAGATAATAGAATACGCTGTGTTCACTATTACGCCTTTACTCGAAAGACAGCTGTTTGTGAATGATCTATTTCTTTTCGACTACATTATATTACACACAAATCGTATTTTGTCAAAAAAAAGTGGACTTTTTTTGTGCGGTGCAAAATGCAGCTTTTGGGGCTGATTCTGGAAAGATATTTTGATTAAAAAAGATAGATTTTTGAAAAAATAAAAAATATTGTTTTTTTGTAGAAAGTAGTAAAATTTTTCCTGATTTTTTCTTTGTAATATGAAAATGGTGAAATAGTATCGTGTTTTTCTTTTAACAGATATTTCATCTATGACATATAATAGTTTGTATATTTCAAAAATATGTATTAATTCTTTAGAAAACATTCCTTCTTGAAGAAAAGAAAATAGATTCTGCTGAGCAAAATATTCGCTTTCCGAAGCACAAACTTTGCTAACATATCGTTGAACGATTTCTATAGACAGGATATCTATTAGTTTGAAAAATAATAATTTTTTTTTGTTGGATGGTAGACATCTACTGGAAGCTTATAGAATCCTTTGAAAATGCATCCCAAGAAAAGTAGTGCTGTTTAGTAATCAAAGAGTGAAAAAGCTATTTACATCTAAATTAAAATGAATAAAAAGGAGACATGAAAAAAATTCTTATTTTAGAAGATCAATTTACCAGAAGTATTTATGCAGATTTGCAGAAAAATGCTAATTATGAATTTCCTATTGTTGATAATATACAAGATCCAATGAGCTACAACAATTTATTCAAAGATGCGGACGTGATACTATTAGACAATTATTTTCCTGGTGTCGCGGGTTGACGAGAAGAACCGCTTTGAGTAAAGGTTCTGGAATATCTATTAGAAAAAAATATTACCACGCCTGTTATATGCATATCGGACTACAAAGAAAAATTGTTAGAAAAATATCCTATACGAGAGAGAGCATTTTCTGTATGAATTATAAGATGATTCCCAAGTAAAGATGCGCAAAAAATACAAAAGATTTTGAAAAAAATATAGGGATTGGTATTGTCATCTGCTCTATTCTTTTTTTGATATTATTTCTTTGATTTGCTCAAAAGATATGTCTTT
>CAZXON010000016.1:0-10587 GCA_964642385.1 uncultured Candidatus Peribacteria bacterium | reverse complement strand
ATGAATTATGAATTATGAATTATGAATTATGAATTATGTACCATAATACTTATTCTATCAGTGAAAAAAAGAGAAAAAAAGGGTGTCACACAAAACGGCGACACCCTTATTCATTATAGTTTTACTGCTTGCTCTAATTCGTTTTTTCTGTGATAGAGCAAAAATTCACTTGCTCGAATATGTTCTGGCCCGTTGCCATCTGACATAATTAAACTATGTGTCACATAGTTTAGGCATTCATTACATATTCTTAATTCGTCTTTAGGATCAATTGCATCCTCATTCTTAAGATAGTGTAGATATTTTTTAAGCTTTCTGTCAGCCATTGCATCCTTTACTATAGCAAAAACTACTAGTGCTGGAAGTAAAATAGGAGACGATATCATAAAAAACATATTTTCCACTTTTTTTTCATTTTATATAAGTTATTTGTGTTTTTATTCTTTTTTTGGCCACCCAAGATAAGAATATTATTCCTATTTTGAATTTGTAAAAAAGATTTATTATTTTTTCATTGTCCCCATCTGATTCTCCAGAATAAGGGGTTTCTAATCTTGTTTTTTTGTAAGTAGTATCTTCGTAGAAGTACTTCCAAATTTTTTGAACTCGTGTTCCATGTGCATGTCCTGTCGGAATCACGATGTTGTCCGTATTCGCCATTATAGACGGTATTACATCTTCTTGGATATTGCTTAACGTATCCCAAGATCCATTACCAATTATAATATTACGTTGTATATCTCTTTTTCCAAAGAAATCTTGCATCCATTTTACTTCACTAGGCAATCCGGATAAAACAACGTGATCATTATATCTACTCATTTCAAAAACTTTTGTAGCTCTTTTTTCCATGTTTTCTTGAGAGCCACCTAAAACTACATAGATTTCACCATACTCCAAGTTTCCATAGGATTTATCATAGTATTCTTGGAGTAGTTGAGCAGTAGTATCTTTATCTTTGCTCCAAGTTTCCATTTGCTCGACGCCATTAATGGTACCGAAAAATGAACATCTAAATTCTTGGTACACTTGAAGGCATGTTATTGCATCAGGATACCATTCTTTTACACATGTTGCCATATTTTCTATTTAAATTTGTTAATAATTTATTTTTTTATATATTCAAAAACATTTCTCTTTATTTTTAGCAGTAAACCTGTTAATGAACAATATCAGATATATTCTGATGAGGGAATTGTATATATTTAGAGTAAAATGTCAATACAAATATCAAGTAGAGAATATCAACTTAAATAAATCCCAATTAAAGTATAGATTTAGGCCCAAAGTGCAGAGCAGAAAAAATGTATGTACAAAAATTTACTTTCTACAATCCCTTTGCTATTATATTTCGAATATAACTTCATATTTCATTACTTGGTCATTTCATTGCTTGATTGTTTATGTTGCCCATCCAAAGACACAGAGTTATTCATTTTGCGCTATTTGCTCCACATACTCGTGCGTCGATAAATTTCCTTGATGTTCCTGTTTTAACTGCTCGTCATGGGAGATTCAAGTAACTATCTTGACCAAATGCGGCCACTCTGTTATTTGGATTAGAGAGGATTTCTACCACTTCTTTTGCATTTTCTCAGTATTGGCCTGGCGTTTTTCATGCAAGAAAAAACCTCCACAGTTGTGTAAATGCGTATGGTGATATTTCATAAGTCCCTAATGCCAATGACAAACCTACATTTTCAGCGTCTTTTTGGTTATTGTCATATCAGCTTGCAAAGGTTGCTAGTTGTTCTTTTACAAATCATAAAAAATTTTCTACTCCAACGCTATCCAGAATTTTGATTGCTGGCACATTTAGACTGTTACCAAGGGCAAAAGCAAGAGTTACTTCTCCGCGATAGGTAAGATCAAAATTTTTGGGAGAGTATATGCTGCCGTCTCCAAGATCATAAGAGACCGGCTCATCGATTATAGTGTCTGTGTCATGAAGTCAGTTTTTATTAAATGCATATGCATATAGAAATGGTTTTATAGCGGATCATACTTGTCTGGCATCGGTACACGAATTTACTCTTCATGCTTTCTCTTCTTCATCTCGATCTGAGCAAGTGTTCATTGAAATCAAACCTCCCTGGGAATCTAGTGCAACAACACAGCAATATTGTGCATCATATACCTCTCTGTGCGCCTGCGTGGTTGCTAGTATTTTTTCTATGCGATCGTACTGTGTTAATGAAAAATGTTGTTTCTGCGTGGTTGGCAGAGAGTCGAGGAATAACTGTATTTTTGGGTCAAGCTGTTCGTTGAATGGATAGAGTGTAATTGGTCGATTGGGCTCTGCAACTGATAGATCAATACTTCAAGACAACATCTCTCCAGTGCTAAAAGATCAAGTTTGTTGCGGATGCAACACGGCGCAGCCGTCCTCAGTAGTAATGCTATTTCAGCTTTTGTTTGTAGTGTTGCGAAGAACATCGCACAGGATGCGGGCTTTTGTATAAATTATTTTTTGATTATTTTCTTTGTAAGGATTGATACCGAGTTGTGCAACAGCAAATAAATATGATAGCTCTGCGTCAGAAAGATATGTGCATGGTTTTTGAAAATATATGCTACATGCAGAAGACCAGCCTTTGATGCTGTGTGAGAAAGGAATATTATTTATGTAGGTTAATAAAATATCTTTTTTGGAGTAGTGGAGTTGGAGGTTTGTAGCCATGAGTATCTCGTACAATTTGCGTGATCGTGATCTAGAAAATGCTTGATCTAGAAGTTTGATGGTTTGCTGATCAATAGTAGAAGCGCCCTGTAAATTGTTTTTGAATATGGTTTGATATGTTGCTCTCACTAAAGATACAAAATCAACGCCAGGATGTGTTCGAAAACGTTTGTCCTCAATTGCGATAATGGCATCTACAATGCGTGTAGGAATGCTCTCATAGGTTGCAAATGCGGCTGTTTTTTGATCTCCTACGGTATTTGTTGCTGGAGCTGGGAGATAATACCTATATAAGAATTGTAACAAAACATAGACTATTGCTATTGCTGCAAGAGTGATCCAGATAAGCATTTTCCTTTTGGCTCGATTTTTTTTTGTAAGATGGGTGTTTGAACCGATCATGGCTATTTTGAAAATAAACTTGTTTTTTTCCCTTTGAGAGTATACTCTGATGGTGGTTTGTATGCAAGGTAAAGTGAGACGAGCTATTTGTTAGATAGAAAAAACCAATGAGAATGTAATGCTATTCTGATTGACATTTACATTTAAACAAATATAATATCTGTATTTATGTTTTTCCCAATCAAAGATGGTTCAGCACAATACAATCAGCCCAAAGGGAGATGATCTAAATAAGACGCCAGCACAAATTGCTGTGTTAAGAGAAAAAGAGACGTCTTGTGCAGAAAGTTTTCAGGCAAAAAGGACTTTGGTAGCAAAGAGATTTTGAGAAGAAATTGCAGTATTGTGTGATCAAGTTTGGAAAGAAATAGACTTGGATTTGCGCGCCTCTCGTAGGATCTATCGTAAAGAAGAATTTTTGCAATTACCTGTTGATGAGTATCTTTTCCACTATCTTTTCAAAAGAAAAGCAAGAAAGGTAGATGATGAATTCGGCGAACAGATTAGTGTGCCACTTGTAAAAGCATGGAATACTATAGATACTATTGATGATATTAATAATAGAATAGAATTGAGAGATAGGCTTTTAAAACTTTCTTTTTCTAAGACATCTCATTGACTTGCTGGCGTGCGCGGTATCCCATGATTTGATAGACCAGGAAAGGTTTTTTCAATGTCATGAATTCATCCTTCAATGCTTTTAAGACAATTTTCTGAAGAAACAAAAAATCAAAATAAGAGCTCTCTTCTAGAAAAATTTAAAAGTATCATAGTGAGAAATCTAATCAATCATGAATTGTGAGAAAAAGAAGGAGGTTCGTCTGCTTTAAAAAAGTATAATATAAATGAAACATATAAAAATGAGTCACTTCTTATTCCAAAAACTCACGCAATCCATAATTTTACAGAAAAGCAAATGAAAGAGTTTTTTATGACAATCGATGAAGCTCGCGCCTTGGAAGAACGAGCTTGATATAATCTAGATTTGCTTGTTGAGTTGTTAAAAATAAATATGGTTTATGATGGATCTATTGATAATCCAAATAAACAATATAGTCATGTTCTTTTGGCCGATAAAGATCAATTTACTGATGCAGTTAACGTTTGGAAGATAATAAAAATTAAACATACAGATGCAAAGGATCAGTATAACTATGTCTCTCACATCAAAAAAGCAAGCTCGAAAAAGCCTATGCTTTTGTATTGATTTGTGAATGAAAAACCAACGATTGCAAATACCACACAAAAGACGAAATCAAATCTCGCTGATAATCTAGATAAATAGAGATAATAAAAATCCCGTATAAAAAAACGCACCAGTGATTTAGTGCGTTTTTTGCATTATCTAAAAATCAGTTTAGATCCTGTTTTTATTGTGTTATGACTTTTCTTCCATTAACAGTTCATTTATATATTTCACTTACGCTCATTGGCATGATGGTTGTGTTTCCATTATATGCTTTCAATAAAGGAATAGACACGTCACACGTTATTGGAGGTAGTGAATCGTAATATAAAAATAGCTTGTCATAATTTATCTCCCAATGATTTGGCGTACAGCCATAGTCTGAAAGCTTAAACGGCAATTGAGTACCAAAACCATAATCATACTCTCATCTTGATTGTCCAAAGATACTGCTACGACCCTGCGCTTGGATGGTGTCTACAAGTTTGAATGTGGCAGGAATATATATGTTGATTCCAATTTTTTCGCCTGCAAGGTCGGTCGTGAATGAGGCAACTAGATCAGTGGTGTCTCCAATTTTTGCCGTTGAATTTACGATAGTGTATTTCATCTGATTTACATGTTGTGCAGCACCAGCCAGCTTATTCAGGTCAGTTGCTAAAAATGTTGTTATCAGGTCTGCAACGATTGGGTTGTCACACGACCAGGTCGTTTCACTCGTAGTTTTTTTGATCTCTTGTGTGATGATGCTTCCTGAGCTTGTTACGCTAACATTGTGTTTTTTCCCATCAATAGTAACCTCGCATGATACCTTTTCTTTCGTTGGTCGATTTGTTTCATTGAGTTGCGAGAGTGTGATAAGTGCTTGTGCATTTGCGTTGCTTGTTCATCGGTTTCCAGCTTTATTCCTCAGTTTTATCATATTTTGCAATCACTCCATGCGTTCAGGTTGCGTGCTGGTTGGATCTTTGAATAGTGCAGAAGTTTTGAGAAGTAATGCTGTCGTTTGATTGATAAAAATACTATTTTCAGATCGCTCTTCGTTGGTCGGCACGATTGCGTATTGTTTCCATTTTTTCATATTATCGCTATCTTCTTGATATACAGCAATTGTGTAACGAAGCACTCAGCCATAAGGAATTTTTAATGGGTTCATGCTGTTTAGCGTAGTTTTCTCACTCTCAGAGAACGTTTTTCATACTTGCGATTTTTGAGTTAGATATCGCAAAAATGCGCTCTCTGAAACCGTGCGATAATTCATCAAAAAATCTCATAATTCATTGATCGTTCTATCTAATTGATCTTTTGCTTCATAGTTTCCACGTGCATGGACAAGAACGCCATAGGTGTATGCACTCAAGAGATATCTATCTTCTGGAGTGGATGTATTATTCTGGTCATCTCGCCATGTAACAGACCCATCTGTCATTTGGCGTTTTATAATCTGTGCAATAGAATCGTTGATGAGCGTGTTTATATTTTGCTCTCATTCTATCGTAGTTATTGTATCGTTGTGTAACAAACTGCTTTGGAATGCACCTTTGTCAGCGAGTTGTTTCGTGAGCGAGAGCACTGCGACCTGAGACGCAAGTTGTTCTGTTAGTGGATAGTTTTTTACTCGGACAAATGTGTTATCTATAATAGGATCAATCAAATTCGTTGGAAGAGTACTCAACGAGATTGCACTTTGAGCATACCTAAATGCTGGTAGTGTAAATATGTGTTTTCAAGCACTATTGATAAATCACACACTATCTTTTGCAACAAGTCATTCTGCGCGAATTGGTATTGTAACTTCCACTCCATCTTCTTCGTTTGCAAACTCCCCAGCAATTATCAATTTCATAAAATGAGAGTTCGCCCAGCTGTCTGGTATCTTTACAGGTACAATTAGTCTACTATTAGGTTGACTAGAAAATTTTCCTAGGTCAATAACCTCGCCAGCGTCATTTTTTATCTGTGTCGTGCCAGTTACTTTCTTCGCTTTTCAAGCTATCTCTGGAGAGACAATAACTTTTACGGGTATTTCAATTTTATCGCCAAGTGTTAGAAATAATGGTGGGGTTGGTTCAAGAACGAGTTTTTTTGTAGCTATGATATCTTTTCTTGTTGTTCAGAGTCTGGTGTCTTTGGTGATACCAATTGCATCTATAGTCCATGTTGTGATGTTATCTGGTAGATCAAATGTAAGCGTCGTTTTCCCTCACGTAACGATAACCCCTCATCTTCGAAACGCTACATCTGAAAGATCATCTCTAATCATGCTGAACATACCTTGGCCGCCATTTCCTCCTCATCACTTGCTACCGTTGTTTGCAAACGCTTTGAGTGATTGATAGAGGAGTTTCATATTTGTAAAGTTTTTGATATTTGTTCCAAGTTTATTGAAGAAATATGGAATAGGTTCTTTGATGATATCATATAAATTGAGAAGTGATTTGTCTACAACACCCACAGAGATTCTTGCATCGACAGATTTTCCTTTGCTGTCTTTGGTTGTGATTGTGAGCTCTACTTTTTCTCATGGTTTGTAGGTTTCTTTGTCTGTCTTGAGTTCAATTTGCAACTCATGCATCGCTGTACTTATCTCGGCTTGCGCGAATCCCGCAAAAAACCTAGGTTCTTTCCTTGGTCATGTCGCTTTATCAGTTCATACGATCTGCATGACATTCACAACAATATTTGGTGCATATCATTTTTTGGCTTCTATCGTAAGTTGGCTTCCATCGAGTGTTTTTTCTATTGTCTCAAGTATGCTATCTCATCTTTCTACTGTTAGAATTACGCGAGCACCTTTTTGATATGGTTCAATATCCACAGGAATTTTTTCTCATTCTTCGTATGTTTTCTTGGGAATAGAAACATTGAGAGCGTAGTTGTTTGGTAGAGAGCCTAACATTCCATCACTTCCTTGTGTACTATCATAGTAATCAATTTCTTTTTGTACTTCGCCGATGATTGTGCCGTTTTTGTCTTCTGCAAACACACGTACGAAATACATTCCTGGTTTCTGGATGAAGTCTGTTTTGATAGAGAACGATGATGAGGTGCCGATATCTTTTGAAAGGAGTTTGGTATATTCAGTTCCGTTTAGATAATACACGCTTCCATCAACTCCTTGCTCAGTGGTTTGTTCATAGCTATAATAGTATACTTCATAGGTGATATTTTTGATTGATCATTTTCATTCAGCTACTTCGCCATTAATTTCATATCACTTTCTTGTGTCTTTTCATCCGTCGTTATATAATCGATCAAATGGTTGGCCACTTAAACCAAGCTTAACTGCTGGAGCAAAATCAATATATTTTGTGAAAAATTGCACTTCATCAGATGTCTTGTCTCTGATAATCACTGTCGCTTTTAGCGTGTATTGATATCATTTTTGCATCAATAGTGATTCAGAAAACAGTGGAAGTGATGTGTTTCATACTTCTTTGTAGAGTGCCATATCTCATCATGTAGATATTGTATCGTTGAAAACTGTGTTGTAATAATATTTTTCATCGTTTTCTCGTCGACAATAGAAGCAACTATTTTTCCCTGCTAGTGACCGTGTTATTTTTGCGTCGTACTCTTTCAGATCCTGCCCAAAATAATATTTTGGTTTGATGATAAGATTCGTGTTTCCATCCTTATTTTCATATGTAATATCTGCAAAAAATGTCGGTTTTTGATACTCTTTTATTTTGATATTTTGTGAAAATGTTATATTCTGACTTTCAGAAAGTGTATAGTTGATGATTGCGTCTCCAAGAGAGAGCTTGGTTGGTATCGGTGCAGTTCATTGGAAACCACCGAAACTGTCTAGTGGAATGTTGTCCTTGCTGTAGATTTGATTTCCTTGTGTATCGTTGATGGTTACGCTAACTGTTTTCCCTGAAAGATATCCCAATGATGAGAAATCTGTAAGGTCTCTTGCAAACCCTGCAAAATAAATATTTTCACCTGCTTTATAGAGAGATTTGTCGGTATATCAATAAATTTTTTGTGGTTCGTCGCTTCATCGGAAGCTTATATTTGCACTATTATTTACTACATCGCTTGGATCTAAAAAGCTATTTATTTTTCGACTTTTATCATTTGCATAAAAATAATTTTGTCCGTTCGGCGCAATGATAACAAAAGATGTTTCATCTCATGCGGATAGTTCTACGAGCATAGGTTTGCTCTGCTCGTGAAAAGATATTTTTGTACTAGATGATGTTATTTTCTGTTTCGCAATTTCTTTCCCATTCAGTTCTTTGATCGTTATCGTTCATTGCGTAATTGGCGCGTTATCAGAAAACATAAATCACCATACGTAAACGCTATCTTTCGCAACCTTAGCCCAGATTCCAATATTGGACTTATAAAAATATTGTGTTGTGTTCATTTTCATTCAACGATTATTACCAGCTCATGGAATGCTAACTTTGAATGCAGGTGTTTTTTTCGGGAAGTCATCAGGGAGAGAGACAGCTGTTCTGTAAGTTTTTCGATAGACGAAATCCTTGATGGAAACCTCTTTTGGATAAACTGTTCAAGTACAGTTGAAAATATTGTTTTCTAATCACTCGCCTTGTCTTTTTGCCGTATCTACTTTGGTATCAATACTACACGCTTGGAACTCTACGGTCGTATTCGGCTTGTTTTTCGTTTGGATAAGCACGTCTTGAAATGAACCGTCGTTTGGTAAAATATTCACCGTATCGTTTGAAAGTATATGCTCTTCTACGACCTTTGGAGAGATGGTTTCTATGTACAATGACAAAGGAATTTTTGTCGTATCACCGAAGATGCTCGTTATGACCAAATCTCCCTTATATGTTTTCTTCGGTTGGATCTTGTAACTAAATGCAAAATTGTTTCCGTAACTTCAATCATCTTGCCAACCTCCAGACCCAAGGATTGTTGTTAATGATTTTTTCAAAGAGGAGTCATCAAGAGGATGCGTGGAAGTGATGCTTTTTACATAAGGATTTCGGTCGTTGCTAGCATCTCTCAATGTCGCTGAAAATGGGGTGTTCGTTTTGATAGGGAAAATTTGCGCGAATCATTTGTTTATGATAACAATTCATTGTTCTGGATTTTTAGTCGTTTTGAAAGCGAACTCTCCACCCTTGTTTTCTAGTTGCGAAAATTGCGTGATATTTTTCTCTGCCGTTGACAACATTGCTTCTAGTTGGTTACTCACTCACTCGTTACTATTTTCTTTCACTGATGAAAAAAAGTCATTGTTTTTTGTTTTTTCTTGTCAGAAAGTGACGAGATATACCGTTGGATTTGATAGAGGATCTGCATATTCTTGAGCAAACGCAAAAGATGTTTCTGCCGGAAGATTTGTTGTTTCCCATGCCAGATTCCCATTCCACATATAGCTATTTGAACTATATCTTGATCTTATTCCTTGTGAGAGAGGGATTTCACTATATGATTTGTCTTTTCTGAAAACGTATTGCCCACGCTCAATATTGTTGTTCCAGGTGATGCGTATGATTGTAAATTCGTTCTTTGAAATCATAAATATGCCTTGTGAGAACCAGTCGTTATTGTCTGCGATTGTGTAGTTAGTCGGATTAGTATTTTTTACCAGAAGAATAGAATTTGTTGATCCTGAAGTTGGGTGATTTGGCTGTACAATAAGATCGTTCCCTGATAGGGTAATTTCAATATCGTTTTGTGCAAGATATGGCTCTAAAGCCCCACCATTACGGATAATAATAGTATCTCCTTGCGATTGAATAGTCGCTTGTTTTATTTTTATAGTTTCTGCATCGTTATTTTGTTGTGGATTTTTGATCCGCTGTAAAATTGCGTTACTAGTTTGCTCTCATGTTGTATTTTTTCCAAGAAAAATAGTCTGTTGTCCATTGTCGTTTAGATAGCCGTTTTGTATATCGATTGTTTCAGCTCCATATAAACGAGTTGCCTCCAAATCTCAGGTTCCCTCTATTGTTGCAAAATTTTGTACTTGCACAGAGGAGTTTGTGCTTGTTGTGCTCTTGTCGCTGTGGGTAATAACATATTGATATCACGCAAGCGCTCATCCTGCAGCAAGTATTGCTATCAACAGGATTACAAAATTTTTTTTGCTGTACATGGGAGGGAAGAGAAAATAAAGATCAACTACACTAGCCACAAGTGGGAATCGAACCCACGACCTATCCCTTACGAGAGGATCGCTCTACCAGCTGAGCCATTGTGGCATATATTTTTATATTATTTTTTGTTCAGAGCAGTCTATGAAATGTGTTGTACTAAGCCACAGACGGGAATCGAACCCTTAGAGCTCTCCTTACCAGGAATCTCTCCCGAAGAGCAGTCTATGAAATATATT
>CAZXON010000015.1:0-11323 GCA_964642385.1 uncultured Candidatus Peribacteria bacterium | reverse complement strand
CCATATTAAGATCAGCTCGCTTCTCTTCTAATATTTGTATCATTTCAGGTTTTGAGACCTTGCTAATAGTGGTTGTAAGATTATTCAGCTCTATTTCTATATCTCTAATTCTTACCTCTTCATCATATAAAAACATTCATTTGATGTGATCCAATCCAACTCATATATAGCTCCTAATCCTAATCCCCATAAGCATACACTTGAAAAAATAACTACTTTTCCATTGCATCATTACTAAGAAAATCTATAATTTTGACATTATTTAATCTCTTCTTATAGAAAGTTAATGTCTGAAATAAATCTTTTTTTTATAAGACACTGAGAGAATCTTAAAAGCTGAAAAGATAACTTTTCTCAAGAACTCTCCTCAGAATGAATATCAGAGATTGTCGAGATAGCAAAGAATCTTAATATTAACAGAGACTATAACATAAATTTTGTTGTAAATAATATTAGATCATTCCTGACTGCAACTCTTATTGAGTGAAATAATATTTCTAACTATGATGAGTTAAAAAATGAACTGGCACAATGACATATGAGAGTATTAAATATATTAAATTACTTAGATATTCATGCTAACTCAAACTTTCTTATCAATCTCCAAAATGCTGAAAAAAACTGAAATATACTAGAGTACTTAGTAAAAAAATCTGATGAGGATGTTTCCTTAAGCGAAAGGGGAAATGTAAGCTCTTACGACAAAATAGTAAGAGATTTGGCGAGCTACTTACTACGTTACAAAACAATACAACATCGCTGGAATAATATTTCTAATAAATCTCAACCTAATAATAAAATCCTAACAAGAACATTTTATCCAAGGGCTTACATTTATTGATGTTTACGTGCAAAAATAACAGAATTATTACAGGGAAGAGAGCAAATGGCACATTATGTATGATGGTTTGATAAGACTATTATAAATGATAATAAAAAATTTTTATGATCAATTAGTGTTACAAAAAACAACGATTCTGTAGAGTTTTATTTAAAAGATCCCTTTGGCTCACTCTCTTTTTCTATTAAAGATTTATATATAATTTTAGATGAAGAGGACAAACATAGAAAATGAGCATATATTTTACCCATAGATAGTAAAAAAAAGAAAATTTGTGTGTTGAAATATCCAGATTGATACTGAACAATATGATGATGAGTTAAAAAATGAGAAAGCTTTGCACATGCACTAAAAAGAGAAATTACTGAAGAAACTAATCTATTAAGTTTTTTAAATGCTAATGAATTAGAAAAATATTGAATAGATACCCCATACACCTTTGAAAAAAAAACCAGCAATGGAGATATTTTAGATGAAACACATAAATACCATATTTTACCTATAGATATAAATGAGAACCTCTATTCTATGGTTGATTGAGTCTCGATTGAGCGGATACCCATAGAGGTGTTTTTATGAGGAGATTTTTCCAATCATGATCAATACAATAGATATATTAAAGAGTCTATTCAACCAGTTATTAAAAAATTTATATAATCACTTTATGTAATGAAAAAATTTTGATCTTATGTCGTTTTTATCAGAGGGACAAAGTTTTGATTAGTTAAGTTTCCAAATGGTTACTGTTTAGTTTGATGATGACAGGAGGGAGATGAATCACCACATGAATGTCTAGAGAGAGAGATTTTTGAAGAGGTAGCAGAAAAACAACTCATTCAAACTTATGGTCTCATAGAAGTTCCATGTAAGTATTCATTTACTATTTCTAAATGAGATATAAGAAAGGGCTCTTCTAATTATACTGAAGAGCACACAATTTATATTATGTTTTTACCCATAGATAAGGACATATTTTTTGTTGAGAAGTGAAAAGAGTGAGAATTTATTTGGTTAGATAAAGATGATTTTTTAAGTGAAGATGTTATGCCATTTGAGGTGTTTAGAGATTTTTTAAGAGATAATGTATTACCTTACTATGAAGAGAAACAAAGCGCTGTTATTGCTCTACATTTAGGACATAATGCATCAGCAAGTCTGAGTATTGACTGAAAGATGATATCACTAATTCACGAAGAAAAATTTGACAACATAAAAAACAGTTGATTTTTCCCATCAGAGAGTATTAAGTATTTACTGAGAAATTATAAGATTCCAATAGCATCATTCGTGATAAGTGCAAGTAGGTTGTGGAAGGGAATATTAAATTATCAAGAATTGGAGAATAGGAGCGATGCCTATAAGAATAAATATTCTTTTAGAGCAAATAATACACTTTCTCAGAAACTTCTTTTTCTATTTGATAAATTTCTATGGCCAATTAAACAAAAAGGATATAAAAATCAAATAGCAAAAAGCCAAAAGAAAAACTTACCTCTGTTAATAAAAAATATTTACAATAGTACTTGAATCTATTTACCACAAAATAAGGTTTTATTTTCAGAACATCATATTAGTCACGCACTTTCACCGATATTTTTCTATTGATTACACAAGAAGCAAGATCCATATTTAATATTTACTCTTGATTGATCTTGAGATAAGTATTGTGCAACAGTGAGTATACGAAGCGATTGAAAGCTAAATACTCTTTCAAAGACACCTTCTTTTGCTTCTCTTTGATATTTATGGGCATATGTTACTATGGGATTATGAATGAAGCAATTAGAACATGAATATAAGGTTATGTGATTGGCTGCTTATAGTCATAAAAAGTATTTTATGAATGACTATAAAGAGGTGTTTAAAAATATCTTGGAATTAGATGGCATTCAGCGAAAAAGCAGTATTCCTATGAATAGAGCATACATGTATCTAAAAGACAAGTTTTATAACAGAAGATTTGATAATATAGCTGCTGCATTACAATTTCTCACTGAGGATTTAGTTATAAAGTGGATACAAAATGGGATAAATTTAACCTGAATAACTACCATTGTGTTATCTTGAGGTGTTTTTATGAATGTAAAATTAAATAAAAAAATACAAGAAATGGATAGCATAAAAAAAATATACTTTATGCCATCTTGTTGAGATGAGTCCAATGTTATAGGCGCAACAATGCTTTACTATGCAAAAAACAATTTACTTAACATCCTCCAACCAATAAATAATATGTACTTATGAGTAGATGTGGAAGATATTAATATTAAAGATTTTAGTGATCAATATGACATTCACGAATACTCATATTTAGAACTACCATCTATTTTAGCTGATTTAATTACAAAAGGAGAAATTATATGAATTTGCCACTGAAGAGGAGAATGGTGAGCTAGATCTCTTTGAAATAGGGCTATTATAGCTCACCCTCATAAAGAATGAATAGTTAATGAAATTAACATGTTGATCAAACAAAGAGATTTTTGGATGCCCTTTGCTCCTTCCATACTTTATGAGTCTGCAGGTAAGTATATAGAAAATCGATCAACTCTTCAAAACAAACTAGGAGAGAGTGAGAAATATATGATTACAGCCTTTGATACAACTAACGATGGACAGAAACATTTAAAAGCAGTTATGCACCCTAAAGACAAAACAATTAGACCTCAAATAATATCAAAAACAGACAATCCTTTTTATTATAATATAATATCTGCTTTTGAGGAGAAAACAGGGATTGGTGCAGTCTTAAATACATCTTTAAACATACATTGATATCCCCTATCTGGAACTGCTAAACAAGCTTTTTTTACCTTTAAGGAGTCGTGATTAAAGTACATAGTAATAGATAATATATTACTCAAAAAAAAAGATGAACAATAGGCAACAACATTTTATAATTATTTCTCCTGCTTATAACGAAGAGTCTGTTATTTGAAATTATTTGTCGTCGATTGAATCTGCACTATTATTTAGCGAAAAAGATAATTATATTTGTAAAAAAATAGTAATATGTATTAATGGTTGTACAGATAACACAGAAAACATAATAAAGCAACATTCTTTATATAGGAGATGAAAGGTTAAGATTATCTATTCAAAATTAGGGAACCAATATGCTAATATTTCACTATATAACTATGTTAGAGAATGGTACTCAAATGATTATGTGTTAAAACTAGACTCAGATGTTTTAATTAATAAAGATGCGATTAGTCTATTAATAAATGAATTAAAAGAAAATGAGTCTTTATTGGTGGTTGGATGACATCCTATTCCTAACATAGATTACAGCACATGATTTTTTCACAAATTAAAAGAAAAGGTTTTTTCAGTAAGAGCTAATTTTTATAAAAGTGAAGTATCTAAATATGATGTTTCTAGCTATCATAACTCAACCGATTCTCGGGAGGTAAAATCTAAAATATACTTTCACTGAAGGATTTTTCTTTGTAGAAACATAAGTTATCTGTTTTTAGAGGAAACTCAAATAGGTGATGACGTTTTCCTTGCAGCTTATTTATATACGCACTACTGAAAACAGATAATAAAGGTCGTTTATACTGCAAACTGTATTTATACTCCATATAAAACTTTTCAACATTATTGGAGTGTTTACAGAAGGATATATGAAGATAAAAAAATATTAAATAAAAAAAAACTATATACTCGATATGCTAAAAAATCAAAAACAAAACTAGATTGGTCATATATACTACGCCAAAATAAAAACATCATCATTTATTTTATCTTTTATTTTATACTACTCCTTTTCTTTGAGTTGTCATTTAGAATGATTAAATATAAAAAAAGATATCGAATGTATTTAAAAAAATAAAACACTATACCATGAAAATATTAATCTATTCCCCAACTTTGAGTTACCGCATTTGAGGTACAGAGAGAGTTATTATAGAACAGATAAAATGACTTATTGCTTTATGACATCAGATCTGACTATTGACTACCTGAAGCTTTAATAAATCAGAAATATTTAACGATCTTTTAGTATCGAAAAGTAATAGCATCTCATTGTATGAGATACTATACAACAATAAACAAATAGAACAGATGGGAGAATATGTTATTTGAGACCGAGATAGAATATACAAAGAATCAGAGATTTTTGCTCTCAACGCTAATGTCAATATTAATAGCATAGTTAAAAACTATGATTTAACTGTGACTCACATGGCTTTAGATTCACTTTTTATTCCAAAAACTATTCCCAACATTTTACATCTTCATTGACATCCATCTAAAAAAATAAGCGTTCTTGATAGAGCCTTAAAAATCCCTAAAAAATTTGTAGCTGTAGCCAATAGTGTATCTGATCGACGAAGTATTAACCACAACCTAACAAACATTTCTGTTTGTCAAAATGGAATAGATTTAGTAAAGTTTAAATGATCTAATAGAAAAAGAGATATAGATGTTCTTTTTGTATGAAGATTTATTGATAATAAAGGGATTGATGATCTATTAAAAGCTTATAAAGCAAGTTGGAAAGTAGTAATGGTTTGAGATTGACCATTAAAGCAGGATATTCAAAGCTATGCCTCTGGCAAAAACATAAAAATACTCTCAAACATACCTGATAATCAACTTCTTGACTTATATCAGAGGGCTAAAGTTTTTGCATGTCCATCTACCAATAAAGAAGGAGTGTTAACTACAATGTTAGAAGCTGCTGCTTGTGGCTGCGCTATAGTTACAACAAATTGTTGTTGAATGGTAGACTTTGCAATAAATAAAAAAAACTCCCTAACTGTCTCCCCTCATAATTCAGAGCAACTAAAATTAGCTATTGAAATTTTATTAAAAAACGATGTATTAAGGAATAAATTAATTCGTGTTGCACAAGAGGATCTAATTAACAACTGGAGTTGGAACAAGAAAATAAAAGAACTTGAAAGTATTTATTTTGAATGTATAATAAATAATTAAGCATGTACCTAGAATCATTATGAGTGACTATGCACTTAAACATCTCTGATATGAGATATGATATATCCAAATCTTCTTTTTGGCATGACTTTATCCCGAATATTATAATATATAAAAAAAAATTTAAACAAGATTGTGACTTCTATTTGGAAGTTTTTAACAATAAAAAGCCTAAGTTTCAAATTAAAAAAAAACATTGAAAACTATATATTGATTTCAATTCGAATTATACTGAAAAGGATATTATAGTTGTGGCGGGATATTGTCTCGAAAGACTAAGACAAGAAAGGTGAATATATACATTTCATTGATCACTCTTGTTTAATAGGTCATTAAATATGGGAATTGGTTTGTTTTGATGAATTTCTTGAATTGGAAAGTCAACATTAGCAAACTATTTTCATAGAAAAAATGAGGAATGGTTCTTTTGGGGTGATGAAAAATATCTTATTAATCCCTTTTCAAAGTTAGTATATAAAAGCAATATAAAACTCGATAAAAAGACTCACGACATAGGTATTAAAAACGAAACTCCCATATGACTTTTTGTTGTTCCAATAGTTACTGCACAATCCTGATCATTTGAGATACACGAATTTAGTCATTTAAAAAAAAAACGACACTTCTATGAAGAAATGACACGCGATGTAAGATTACTAAATGGTTTGATTGCTTGATTTAATTATCCTCTACCATCTCTAGACAACATATGAATATCTCGTAAACGTATAATATGAGCAGATTTACTTGCAAAAGAAGTTGGATGCTTCTTTATAAAATGAACCACTCAGGAAATTTATAACGCTATTTCAGCATTAATAACGTCATCTAAATAGGGTGTTATTAAAATAGTATGTATTCACAGCAGCTTTGCTGGCATTAGATCAACAACAACATTATCTCAAAACAAAATAGTATCTTTTGGTTTTGTCTTATTTTCTTTGCATATATGTAATAAGTTTCTATAAGATGGTTTTGTCTCAGGAAAACTTTCAAAGGTGTATATTTTAATATTTTTACTCAGCTGCAGCTTTCAGAACAAACTATTTAGATGATTTGATGAAAGTGATGTATAAAGGCATACTTTCTTAAATTCTGACAATTTATTTAACAATACAATATTTTTATTTGATATTTTGTTCTCTTTATAGTACCTATTCTCAAACACCACACACTGTTCTTTAGAGATTTTCTTAGAGTTTTTAAAGAGTATTTGGAGTATATCCTGTAACTTTGCTGATTTATTTCCTTCATAAATACGCTCTAAAGAACATAAGAACTCAGCAATTTCTTTTTTTGTTTTAAATCAAAATACAACTTTTGCTAACTTAATTTTTGTTTTTAGTAAGCTATCAAGCACACCATTAATGTCAAATATAAATAACTCATACTTTACATACTCTTCTATAATTTTTTTAAAATCCATTAGAAAATCTTAAAATAAACACACTTATACTAATCAAAATTTTGAAATATACAACTGTATTTTGTATACTGTCATAGCTTCTCATTCCATAAAAACAATCATTCGCTCCAATCTCAACTATATTTATTACCTTCTCATACTCCCCAGCCTCTAAATATACCATAAGTAGCAAAAAAACGATATTTATGCTTGTGTTGGTTTGCCATAACTTCAGCTAACTGTTCCATAGATAAATCTGAAAATTTGATAGCATATTTGAAGACTTCACCAATACCACTTCTTGAAAAGTGGTCTTTTTTAACTTCAATAGGGCGTATGTTGTGAATATAACTTGTTCCATTTGTAATATCTTTCCACTCATTTAATAGTTGTTGATTTGTGCTACCTCTCACAAATTTACTTTCAATTGGTATGTTAATGTCACTGCAAGCAAGGATGTTGATATGAGGATGTCGTCAATTCCTTCATTTATGAGCGATCTCTATAGACATTACCATGCCATCAAATTGACTAAAAAAGCTCTTAGATTAATGAGCACTCCTTTTACTATTTCTATATGCCCTTGCTAGTTTTTCTTTGTATAGCATGAGTCTATCCATTAGGTCAGCGAGTTTATCTCACTCTTTGTGGCTTATAGTAAGAACAATGTAGTATCGCTTTTTATCATAAAGGTTATTTTTCTCTATTCACTGAGAAAATTTCTTTATCATTCTCATGGCTCTCTTGGTAGCACAAGCAATACATATCCTGTCATATTTGCAGAAATTAGAAGATACGAGCTGTATACTTCCTGTATCTAAATATCTCCTAAATGCTACCATATTACAACACTCTCTAATCCTTTGTTTTCTATTAGGATTTCTAAGAACCTGAGGATAGTGTTTTAATAGGTAGGGAATAATATTTGCTTTTAATTCTTGGCTCTTGGTGAATTTAGCAATAGTAGAGTAAAAGACTTTCTTTTGTTCTGTAGATGGTAGAGTGGTGGTTGGTATGTTATTCATTGTGTTGTTAATAAATGTATAAAAGATGTGAGCGATTTATTCATTATATATCAAGTACCTGATCTGTGAGATCCTGGGCCAGTCGAACAAGAAGAATATATTCCAAGACCTGGTGATCAAGCTCCTGATTTTATAGAAAACACGAGCATACTATCAAAAATCAATGTGCTTGAAGAAGAAATAATTGCACAGATCAACGCTTTTAAATCGATATGTGAAAAAGAGCAACCAGAGAAAGAAATAATTTCAACAAGTTGTCCCGATGCATGTAAAAAATATTCTGAATGCACGAAATATACCGAGGATACCACGCAAGAAGATCGACAAGATGCCTATGATAGTTGTATGATAGAGTGTGAAAAACGGTCAGACAAAGCTAAAATATGCATCAATAAAAAACCAATCAAAACAGTTTCTGATTGTACAAATCTTACAATGTGTGCATTACCAGAATATAATAATGCTCTGGAACAATCAAAAACAGAATAGTTCCTTAGAAAACTCGATTATAGAAATATCCTAGGAAGATTACACCTCCACCTCTCAGAGCGTAAAACCATTATGCTCTTTGGAAGAATTTCTGAGTTGTTGTATATTGTTTGCGGAAGTGATAATCTGTTTCCCAAATTTTTGATTAAGATGATTTACAGTTTTGGCTAGCTTTTCATCGTTTTCTTTTGGTGCGTCAAACAGTCCATATTTCTGTATAGCGTAATCTATCGAGTGAAAAGTAATTCATGTTGATCTGTACGCATTATGTTTGTTAAACAAGCGAATGAAGAGATCTTTCATGGCCTGTACCAAAATTTTTTTATTATTGGTTGGCTCGGAAAATTTATATGTAAGAGCATAACTTCTAAAATCTTTGAGTCTACAGGACAACGTCATCATACAGGTGCGTCCACCCGTATCAATCAACTCCTTAAAAGCAAACTCAAAATTTTGTACCAAATGTCATCGCACGATATGGATATTGCTGGTAAAATCTGGATGGAAAGACCTTGATCTTCATATTGACTTCGGCTTATCAGGTTTTTGAAAAGAAAGGGCATTTATACACTGCAACTCTCGATACAACCTCACACCAACGACACTCATCGCATGCTGAATATACTCCTCGCTCAAGGACAGAAAATCACGAATTTTTTGGATTCTTTTATCAAATCTATTTGCGGTTTTGTATCATATAAAAGGAATTTTTTGCAAGTCTCGATCGCCTATTATCTGCGGGATTTCGAGTCTATCCAAACACACGAAAACACCTTTGGGTTTTCTCAAAGATGAAAACATTTTGGCGAGAAGTTTGGTTGGCGCCACTCATATACTCACTGAAATGCGCAGTTCATTCCATACTCTATCCACTATGCGCTTGGCAAATAGTTGATAAAATTCCACACTTTCCTCTCCGAACTGCGTAATATCTATAAATGCTTCATCAACGCTAAAAACCTCTATGCTATTGGCTTCTTCAGCGAGTAACGCCATCACTTTCTGTGATGTTTTGATATAATATGCCATATCTGGTGCGATAAAAACTCCCTTATCTCAGAGGATTCTCCTGGAATCCCAAGAAGCAGTTCATGTTTTGATTCCATATTTTTTGGCTTCGTACGAACAGGCAACGACGATGTCTTTTTCTCTACACACGCACACTGGTTTTCAAATTAACGATGGATTTCTAGCAATTTCACATCAAGCGAAGAATCAATCGCAATCTACAAGCGCTCGTATTCTGCTAGAAAAAGTGGGCTGAGTAAGTGGCATTTATCTGCGTTTCAATGATGTAAAAAATCCCACAACTGTTCACTGGATAAATATTGTTTCGCGAGGATAGATATTCAAAAGCGGATCATCATTGACGCTCAGATAGGTCTTTTCACCATCCTTTTTAAAAACTCTCAAAACTGGTTTGCTTGCACCATCAACATACGCCAAAACGATATCGCCATCTTCCGGATTGGTTTTTGCTAAATCAACAACAACATATCATCCATCAATAATTCCTAATGATTGCAATCTATTTCATTTAATTTTGAGAAATTGTGTGCTGTTTTTCGTCTTTCCAATTATAGCATCTATATCTATATCATTTTTGTCTTCCATAGAACTCACGAATGGCAATCTAGACATACTTATTTTTCAACGAAATAGTAAATGGTACACATATACCAATTATATAAAGAAATGCAAGGTCTTCCTCTTGCTTTGCCTTCCTCATTTCGCTATATAAAGGTATACTATTTTATTTTTTCAAAAAACATCATGATTCGCAAAATCATCAACACTGTACTTGTGCTTCTTGTCTATGTTTTTAGTTATCTTGCAACGGCGACAGATGTACTTGGGCCTCAACCTACCAATTTGAGTGGTGTGTTTCCATTTACATTTATGCCTCCAGGGATAGTTTTCATGTTCACATGGACAACAATATTTGTGCTGCTTGGTATTTTTACTATCTATATGCGAAAAAAATATAAGGACGAAGCGAAAAATAGTCTCTTCTTGGATCTTTTTGCATGAACAAGTATTTTGAATATTGCGTGGTTGATTAGTACCGCTCAAGAAGCATATACAATCTCATTTATCATTATGGTACTCTTGTTCTTGACGCTTGGAAAGATGCTTGATATCCTCCTTGTGAAAGGAAGAAACAGTTATAAAAATCGAGGATGGGTTACATTTGGTGCATACTACGGTCGGGTAAGTGTTGCAACATGGGCACTTTGACTTTCACAAGTGCTCTACACATATAATCCAACATTTACTATGTCTCAGACGTGGTCTTGGATAGCAATTGCATTGGGTGCAGGTGTAACCCTGCTTAGTCAATTGCGTTGGAAAAATTTAGTTGCACTCCTCTTCTCTTTCTTTTGATTATGAGGTGCGTTATGGGCAAAATTTTTAGGGAGATAAATTCTAAACAATAATTACCAACGAAAGCCATTAGCCTAGCAGCTAGTGGTTTTTTTCTTATCGGGAGAGTGTTGACTTTATTTTACTATTGTGTATAATCTCAAAACAAATATTTAAAATACAGAAAACAAAATACAAAAACCATAAAAAAACACTACCATGGAAGCAAAAAATGAATGTTTGAGTGTGGAG
>CAZXON010000014.1:0-12448 GCA_964642385.1 uncultured Candidatus Peribacteria bacterium | reverse complement strand
CCATGTTCAGGGCACCAACGTTGCCGTAGCACTAGAAGTTCTCGCTGTCGTATTAGAAGCGACAATAGTCGCCTTACCTGCTACCAAACTTATACCCCAATATGTTGTGGCGGTAGCAGAGTTCCCCATCATCATGATAGTATCTGTACCAGCTATCGTATGGGGTTGAATCCATGCAGAAAAAGTAAACGGATATGCCGTGATTCAGATAGTTCCTCTTTCCATATATTGAGTAGAGCCATCAAGAGAAAACACAGTGTAGCCAGCATCTTTAAGCACCTCTATTCATCAAAATCCCGTAAAATGATTGTTTGACAACGATCTATCCAAAATAGTTGTAGTTCAACTAAAATCTCATGGAAGGAGTACTTTAAGTGTTGCATCAGTGATAACTTCCAAAAATATATTATCCTGCGTCACACCTTTTCGCCCATTACCACTAAATTCAGCATAGACAAATTTATTTCCTGAGGTGGCACCATTAAGAGTCCAGTTATATCACGTAGCGAAAGTTACCCAAGAAGCAGAGGACAATCCAGCCTCTGTATTTGAAAATCTCATATGGGTAGCCCCTTCGATATTATTTGAGAGGACAACACCCGAGCTATACGTATTTTTCGCATCATTATTTATCACAAAATCACCGACGTTGATTTCTTTTGAATACTGGATTGGTTGACGAGCATTGTAAATAGTTTGAATCTCTGGAACAGTTAATGCTTTGTTATAGATACGAATACCATCCATTTGCCCATCAAAATAGTTTGGTGTCGCTGTTCCCACGTATCTTCATACTCTTACTTGCTGATTGGTACTTGCAAAGGTAACAAAAGTTGTATTCGTCGCAACCTGCGCTCCGTTCACATACAACACTCTACTAGCTGCTGATGCAAAAACACCGACGACGTGATACCATGTTCAGGGCACCAACGTTGCCGTAGCACTAGAAGTTCTCGCTGTCGTATTACTACCAACGATAGTTGCCTTACCATTTACCAAACTTATACCTCGAAAAAGATTCGTTGCTGCAGAGTTTCCTATCATCACAATAGCATCTGTACCTGCTATCGTATGTGGCTTAACCCACGCAGAGAAAGTAAATGGATATGCGGTGATTCATATATTTCCTGTTTGCATATACTGAGTAAATCAATCAAAATCATATACTTGTTCACCATCAACGATAGGATTGGTAATTCCTCAGTAGGTTAAAAAATTATTCGTATTTGATTCGTCTATAGCTATGTCTCAGCTCATCGCTCAAACCATAATAGTTTTGAGATTAGATGTTAATCTAGTTATTGTTATAGAATCAAAAGCCGATTGTATACCATTTGTTCCACTAAATTGTGCATAGACCGTATGTACATCATCTGCATCAATCAATGTCCAAGCGTATCATGTAGCATATGTCACCCATGAAGCAGACGTTAAACCGGCTTGTGTATTTGAAAATCTCATATGCGTAGCACCATACACGTGGGAGTTCAGTGTTACATTAATATCGTAAGCGCGGACATCATCGTTATTTATCACGAATGTACCAACAGGTAAACCAACAGAAAATAATGTAAAATGGTTCGTCTCAAACTGCACATACGGTTCTCCATTTTCTAAGAAAACTTTTTGGGATGCCATATATGTCCATGTTTCACCATCGTTTGAATAATTGATATCAAGGAGTGCTCAGGATAGTTGGCCAGGAACTGGGATCTTTACAATTGATGATATCTCTTCTCCTGAGCCATTTTCCAATAGTATCTTTTCATCATTTCATCATACATCGAGCACAGATAGTATATTTTGACCAGTTAGCTCATCAGCCACGCTTGGATCTAAGAACTCAGGAGAAGCGAGTATTCATGTAAAGACGGCTCCATCTTCTGTCTTAAGTACTGTCCCTTCTGTAAATGTTACTTCAGCTATATTACCATCTAATGTATTTGCAGATTCAAAAATGAGCGGTAGATCTATTTTCCCACTTAAAAGAGAAAAATCAATGTCATTATTCCCCACAAAGACTCCTGTACCAAAGATATTTCTTAAACTATATCTATTTGCGAAAAAATAGTTTTTAACCTTTTCTATATACAAAGCACGATCTGGCTTCGCTACAGAACCACCCCCATTACTAGATGGAAATATTTGGGTCAATCCATCGAGAAGAGATTGTCTATATATTTTATATTCTTGGTTAAATGCAGCTCTCGTCTTTGGTCATAAAAATCATCTAAGAGCAACGTCATCTTGATTTGGATCAATAATCTCATATGAAATTTGGTATTGATAGACTGATTGTATCGTGATTTCATCATAGATACCATTAACTTCACCAGTAAATAAGCCAAGACGTGTGAGTATGTTTTGGAGATCTATAATTTTATCATCATATGTGTCTTTTGTAAATGAACTCGTAAAGTATCCATCATCTATAGTCTGGCCTGTGAGAGCATCTGTTCATGTCCCACTTCCTGTAGTATCTCCTGTATTTACTCAAAGATCTGAAGTCGTTGTTTGCTCACCTGAGGAATCATTTGTACCTGAGAATATAGATCATGATAGTCCATCTCCTGAACCAATTATTGTGTCACCTGAAAAAACACTACCTGATAATATGTCTCACAATAGATCGGCACCTGAAACGATACTTATGCTATCTGATGATCCGGTACCAGCAAGTGTTTCATCAGTACTCTCGCCTGTCGTGAGAACTTGTTCTTGGCCTGTTCCTTGTGGAGTTTCTTCGCCACTCCAAAAAGCAAAAGCTGTGCTTGGTATAAGCAACAAAAAATTGCTATTTAATGAAAAAATCAAAATAATTGTAATTATAATTACATATCGATTCTTCGTTTTTGCTTTGATGATATTGATAATCTGATCGGCAAACATAGCAGGCAAAATCCATGAATAAATAACACGTTATTAGTATACCGCAAATCATTAGTTTCACAAAAAAAACGCACTTTCTCAGGAGATTTTCATTGCCTTTTTTCTTTTTTATTGTATAGATAAAGTATCTATTCAAAAAGTGTTTTTAATACATAAAACAAGTCTCTGCATGAGACCTTTTTATTTGTCGAAGAAGAAAACTACTCATCGTCTTAAAAAAATTTTTTACCAAAAAATGTGTCTACGTCGACTGTCCGCGTGATGTTTTTTTCTTACCACGAGGGCACGAGGAATTTTCTTTATTCCAAAATATATGATCTCGCAAATTATTTAGAAAAGATTAGAAAAAATCTTCTTGAAGATACCAACAGAAATTTATATGAAAAGAAGGAAAATAGTAAATTTTCAATTTCGAAAACTACGTATATACAATTACTTTACTCTCAAGATTCTATCTTTTGAAACAACACTCCTTTTTCCATAGTATCTATCATAGTTTGCGCTCTGGTAGCAAGCCCTGGCATAATAACACTATAAAAACGAATCAGTGTGTGGATGACAACGCCCAAATCTTGTAAACATTGTTTCGCAATATCTGGATCTGATTCTTTGTCCCATGGTTTTACATCGTTCATATATTTATTTGTGTACATACAAATATCATGTATCGCCGCTGCGGCACTGTGTAAATCATATGCATCAAAATATTCAGTAATAATCTTTTCTTGTTCCTGGAGCATAGTGTGTATACTTGTAGAACACACAGAAACATCATCTACCAGCGCGACTTCTTTTTTGTTTGCAAGCGTGATCACTCTAGAAAGCAAATTCCCAAAACTATCTGCTAGATGGCTATTCACGAGGTTGATCAAGTCTACTTCTTTATACGACGCATCACCAAACGTTGGAATCCCTGCGATCAAATAATATCTCATAGCATCTATACCATATTTTTCTAGTTGTTCGATTGGGTCAACAACATTTCCAAGTGTTTTAGACATTTTATTTCCATCGTTTCCAAGGACCATTCCATGCATAAGAAGTGTTTTCGTCAATGGAAATCACGCACTTGCAAGCATTCATTGCCAAATTGCACCTTGAAATCTCAAATTATCGGGTCAAAAAATCTGAACACCTGGCCAAAATTTCTCTACTTTTCCCATATCATCAGGAAATCAAATTGCACCCAAATAATTGCTCAACGCATCAAACCAAACATACATCACTTGTGTATCATCACCTGGTACTGGGACTCATCGAGGCAAACTTTCTACGGTACGAGAGACACTTATATCTTCCAGATTTTCGAGGAAATTTAAAAGTTCTGGAAGTTTACTCTCAGGCAATAACACCTTATTGTCTCTAAAATATGCGACAAGTTCATCTCTATAATTAGAAAGTTTGAAAAAATAATTCCCCTGGTCAAAAAGAATTGGCTCGGTTGCGTGATCTGGGCATTTTCCATCTATGAGATCTTTTGGAGTCTTAAACGACTCGCATCAAACACAATACAATCCTGTATAATTTTTTTTGTATATATCTCCCCTCTCTTGACATTTTTTTCGCATCTCTTGTGCAACAGCTTTGTGATCTTCTAACGACGTCCTATAAAAATAATCATAGTGTATATCAAATTTTTCAAAAAAATCTGTAAATGTTTGCACATTCATAGCTATGAAATCTTGCACGCTCATGCCTGCTTCTTGTGCTTTTTGTCGCATTTTTAGACCATTTTCATCTGTTCCAACATTCAACAAAACATCCTCACCAGACAATCTATGCCAACGAGCGATCACATCAGCCTGTACGAACTCTAATGCATGCCCAATATGTGGCTTTGCATTTGCGTATGGAAGCGTTGTCGTAATATAAAATGGATTTTTCTCTGCACTCATACAAAAACTTGTCAAACCAATAAAACATGACTCTGAACAATGCTCTTTTACCTATGCGTAGCGTAGAAGAGAAAAGAGACGAAGTGAAGAGCATAGTAGGGATTATAGAAACAATTATATGGTAATTTTCCTATAATCTAAAAACTCTTTGATAAGAGTACCTACCACATATATACTCACTGAAACGAATATTGCAATAGAAAAACAAGCAAAAAAGAAGAGGCGACCGCCTCAAGAGGTAGTTAATTTTGCATATAATCCAGGAAATCTTCTATATTTTTTTGTCTATCCTGCGGAACAGCATAGATATTGTAATACGCACAGCCAAAGGTTCATATATTGCTCCAGACTGCGAAATAATTGCAAGATGTTCACTTTGTTTGATGGGGTTCAGGAGTTCTATTACATAGAATGGTTTCTTTTCGAGGTTCTTTGCTAGTGAATCTTGAAGCCCAGCAGTCAATACATCTACAATTTTTCAACTTTTCACAACCTTTTCCAAAAGCATATCGCGCATATCACAAAAAATATCATCGTATTAATTGTTATCAAGTGCTGCTTTTACGAAACCATAACAATTATTTTTATATGCCATACAATAAATATATACGAACTTGACACATTTGTCAAAAAAAAGCCTATGAGACCTGTCTCACGGCTAGCTAACCCATGTGGCCTTCCTTCCTATCTTCGCGCACCTAGACAACCACGTCTTCTCGGAAGCTGCCCTTCGGGCAGGTACGATACCATTGATCTATTGAAACCGCTAGAAATCTGATCCAGATCGGAAAAGATGATTTTATTGTTTATTGGTATATAGCATCTCGTTTGCTTATTTCGAATCTAACAGATTTGTCAAAAAAACAGCGTTATAAATGACTTCCTGGTTGTGACTCTCCTACTTGCTCGCAGAAAAATTATTTTTTTGATCTGTCACATCTTGTTTGGCTATTTTAAAATCTTTCATTTTAAGACAGTCCAATCTTTTAAAAACATATTTTGGAATTTGCGAAGCATCTCACTATCTAGCAGGAGAATACCAATTTCTCTATTGTTATCCAATGAGTTCTGTGAGATATTCATACTCCCCACGAGCAAAAATTGATTATCGACGAGGATCCCTTTTGCATGGACATACGGACTAGATTGCACGAGAATACTATCATTCAAAACACTAGGAATTGCAGGTCAGGCTGTCTCTTTTTCTTTCGGATCATTTCCCAAAATTAATTTTATGTCCATTCATTGAGATTTTTTTGCTGCAAGAATTGTTTGTATGGCTTCATCTTGGATATATTGTTGATACATGTAGATACTAGATTGAGCGCTTTCCAATAGACTTTCCACGCGGTCTCTACAGTTGATTGGACAAACTACCAAATTCGGATGCAACGCATCCGTCCTCGTCGGTCTTCACGCCCAATCGTTTTGAAACAAGCTTTGCAACGAAGCTAATACGCCCGTATGTGAGCTTAAAAAAAATAGTTCCCTATTGGCACGGAAAGAACTATATGTCATATTGGCTGTTTGGATGATGAAACGATTTGGTGTAAAAAAGACCTTTGCATGCTGATAATTTACGCCCAAACGATCATCGCCTATGATATGCACAGATGAATTATCACGAAAAATGTCTTGCAAACCAGCGAATTGAGAGCCATCTGATGCATACTGGTTATTTTCAATAATCCCTTGAATCGGCACTTGTTTACTTCCAAGCTCTTGCATTCGTCTCTTCGCATCCTCGTAGGTGAAATTATACAACCAAAAAGAAAACGACGGTTGTGGTCATGAAGAAATCGGACTCCAAAATGATTGATCAAAAAAAGTATATCGTTGCGACCGCAGATCCTTGTATGGACCAATCAACAACTCCCCTTGTATGCTTTCAAAATCACCTGAAATGCCTCGCTGTTGTGCAAGATAATTTTGATTGCCTTTGGTAAAATCTCTTTTTTGCGACCGTCGAGAAAAACGAAATCACACCAACACGACAATTACACCAATAATTGAAAGGATGCTGAACGCCAATCGTATTCTGTATGCTCTACGCTGATCCATGGTTTATAAATGTATAAAATATGCTTTTTAACAAGGCTCTTTTTTCTGATGCAGAAAGGAAAGAGACGAATTATTAATTATTAATTATTAATTATTAATTAGAAATCATCAATCATCAATCATTAAACATTAAACATTAATCATTAATCATTGTTTTAATTTTCCTATAATCTAAAAATCCTGCTTCGATGATACAAAACAGGATCAGAAAAACAAAGACAAAACTAGGAAAAAAATTACAGGATGTGGAGAGAGCCATCCAGATCAAGCTCTGCAAAAATCATACCACAATTTTTCACAGAATCGACCAATAAAGCACCTCTTGGATCATACAATCCCGCGATTACATATAATGCTCTCATGCTTCCCCCATGTGTTACGACAGCGACATTTTGATATGGTTGAGTTGCCAACTCTTGGATAAAATCGCGAACTCTATCAATTTGCTGTTGAAAAGTCTCACCATCATCAAATCAGGCAAGACGCATTTCTGTCCATTTTTCACTTCACAGTTCATTGTACGAGTATGAAATATTTGGACGCAACGACAAAACATGTTCACGAATCCTAGGTTCAAGGATAAAATCAGTACAATCTGGGAAAATATATTTTGCTGTTTGTTGCGTTCTACGCATATCACTGACATATATTGCATCAAATTTCTCATCTTTCAGAACCTCTCAAGCTTCTTTTGCCTGCTCTATTCAGTTTTCAGTTAATTCTAGTTTCATATCAGCTTCCAGATCTTGCATCGTTCCTGCTACATTTGCAGATGTCTCACCATGACGGATAAATGTTACTTTCATATACCTTTAAAGGAATGAATAAAATTATACATGATTGTAATGATTTTTTCAAAAAGCACAAAAAAAACTGGAGAAAAGCGGGAATTATTTAGAATCCATAGCAATAATTTTTTTGGAAAGAATCACATTTACAAACAATATAATAATTCCCAAAATTATAAAAGCGTATTTGATAGAAATCAACGATAATATTTGTTTTCCAAATGTAGTATAGAGTGCGAATACCGAAAAAACGATTGATCTTGTTGTGGCGATGGCCTTTCATTGTGTTTTTGCTACCAAAATATGATTCCAAGCTGGAGATCGTAATCCATCGAAAAGTTTAAACACAAGAATAACAACAGCAAATACAACCCAAGATTTGAATACAAATCATGCGACGATCATCAATACTGCTTGGGCTATTGTAGAAAATACTCGTGTAAATCAATATCATTTTTTTTCTCAAATCTTGTATGCAAAATTACTAGCGACTGCTGTTGCCAGACCTCATAATGCAGTCAACACTCATCCAAACCAATCTTCCATACCATAATCAACCAGAAGAGGAAGAGAGAGAACAAACAAAAAAGAAACATGATTCGCAAATGTGCGATACAAAAGAATTGCTTTCATGTCCTTGTTTTTAAAAACATGTATTATAGCACCTTTTGCTGTCTGGTAACTTTTTATAAAGAGTTTTTTGACTCCTTCAATTTTTTGTCTAATCGGTCAAACTTCTTTTAGCTGTAACGTTATGATAACGAGTATTATTGCAAACAAAAAGTCTAATCAAGCCAATATAGTATAACCAGAATCTCACACTCGTTTCAACAACAATCAAGCAATAAGTGGGGTTGCAACTCAAGCTACACTTTCAAGTGCCATCAAACGCCCTATTTGTTTACCAAATTGATTTTGTTCTCATAACACTGCTAAATTTTCCTCCAAAAACGCCTGTCATGTTCAACTTCGGAAGCTCCAATACAATCCTGTAAATATAGCAGCGACAACAAATCACCAGAAAGATGGGAAAAATAAAATAAAAAATGTTGTTACCACGTTGGATATTACTGAGTACACCAACGACTTTCTCATTCAAGTAATATCTGCGAAAACAGAGGTTGGAAGCTCAAATATCCATATCGCCAACGTAGACACATTTGACAATAAAATTATCTGAGCGATAGATAAACCAGTATACTTATAAAACAATGTTATAACTGGTATCAAAAAAACAATTCAAGCGAGGAAATTTATCCAAGATTGAAGTTTTATATTCCTTTTAGCGAGATGTTTTTTATCTATCATGTTATCTAGAAAAAAATGTATATACAAAACTGATAGCTACCCTTTTGAGATCATCTTCAAAAAAATATCACTTGGTACTTCTACATTTCCCATTGCTTTCATACGTTTCTTCCCAGCTTTTTGCTTTTGGAGAAGTTTTCTTTTACGTGAGACGTCTCATCCATAACATTTTGCTAGAACATCTTTGCGCATTGCAGAAATTGTTTCACGAGCGATGATTTTTGATCAAATTCATGCTTGGATTGGTATTGGAAAAAGTTGTTTTGGGATAAGCTCTTTTAGTTTTTCTGTAGTTTCGTGTCATTGCTGATAAGCTTTATCTCTGTGGATAACTTGCGAAAATGCTTCAACAAGCTCTCCATTTATCAAGATGTCTAACTTCACCAAATCACTATTTATATACTCAGCAAATTCATAATTCATGGTCGCGTATCATTTGGTAGCGGATTTCAATCTATCATAAAAATCTATAATCAACTCACCCAATGGCATACGGTACTTCCACAACACTCTGGTTTCATCAATATATTCCATTCCTTTCATTTCTCCTCTATAATCTTGTGCCAAAGCCATGATATTTCCACTAAAATCCTTAGGTCACACAATCTCAACATCTGCAAACGGCTCATAAATATCCTCAATAAATCATTGCGGTGGCATATCAGCTCAGGAACGGATCAACAACCAAGGATACAATATATCATGAAAACGATCTTGTATTTCGTGATCTGTGTGATGTTCTATAAACAAAGCATCATCATCTGAAAGCTTGCCTGTAAAGCCAGAAATTATATGTATATACAAACCTGATTTTACGAGCTCAAGGATATTACTTCCTGAAATTATCCTTTCATCGTTGAATGCTCTTACATGGACAAGATACGCAACATTTGGTATTGTAAAAATAGTCTCAGCATTGTACTCGCGCTCAAGTCTTTCTTTGATAATATCCATGTGAAGCATCCCCAGAAAACCAGCTCTCATCCCATATCCAAGAGCTTTTGAATTTTCATACTCGTATTCCAATGCACTATCGTTTAATGATAATTTACCAAACGCTTCACGCATCTGCTCAAAATCGGAATTATCTATAGGATAAACTCATGCATATACATACGGCTTCACTTTTATAAATCATGGAATTGTATATGCAAGAAGTTGGTCATATGTTTTTTTGGTATCTTCTGCCAACAATCCGATCATCGTATCTCAAATTTTCGCTTCACGAACTGACTTTCCACCAGTAACAACATACCCAATATGTCCTTCTGTGAGCACAGAATCTTTTACATACTCTGGAGAAAGATGGCCAACTTCGGTCGGATAAATTGCATTTTCAGAATATGGCAACATGATTTTCTGGCCTGCTTGTATAGACCCTGATAGCATTTTTACATAACAGACAACTCATCTATATGGATCATACACTGAATCAAAAATCAACGCACGAGCAGTCGTATTTTTTTCCAGATGTTTTAACACCTCAAAAGGTCAGGTAAATCCACTGTTTTCAATATTTTGTATATACTCTTTTTGTAATGATTTTTTGGGATAGACTTCTTTGAACATATCAGGATCTGGTAAACGCTCGATGATAGCATCCAAAACCGTATCAACATTTTCACCAGTTTTTCAAGATACCTTCAAGATACTATCAGGGTCAACTCCTAACAAATGATGCAACTCTTTGGCTACACGCGCTGGGTTTGCAGCTGGTAGATCAATTTTATTTAGCACAGGAATAATTTCTAATCAATTATCCATCGCTTGATACAAAACAGAGAGCGTTTGTGCCTGTACTCATTGACTTGCATCTACGAGCAATATCGCTCCCTCTACCGCAGCCAATGACCTACTCACCTCATACGCGAAATCAACATGTCACGGGGTGTCAATCAGGTTCAAATCATATCATTTCCATTTCATACGTGCAGGCGTCAACTTGATAGTAATACCGCGCTCTTGTTCAATGTCCAAACGATCGAGCATTTGTCCATGCTCTACTTTTCTTACATTGCCAGTAATTTCCAACATTCTATCCGCCAATGTTGATTTTCCGTGGTCAATATGTGCTATAATACAAAAATTGCGAATCTGTTTCGTCATGCCCAATATATAGAGATTTGACGCAAGAAAGCAATGGAGAAAAATGGATTGTAAAATAAATCTACTATAAAAAGATTTCTTGCATTTACCGTTATTTATAGTATATAGTTGATATTTAGTAGTTTTTTCACATTTTTATAAACATGCGCATAACATTTTTCACCCCACCAGTAATTGAAGATGGCAATATTTTGACCTCGTATTCTCATTTAACGGAGCATATAGTTGGCTTGGAAACACCAGTTTCTATGGAAGATTATTTTGCGTATATACAAGATGCCAATCAAGAAGCATATCAGACATATACTGTATTTGAATTTGAAGGGAGCGATCGATCAACCCAACTCCAAAAGCTATCTGAACCATTACACAAAAGGACATATGAGTATGAAAAGCCACTATTTATACAAGAAATTAATGCAAGTAAAGATGATTATTTACCTGGTTTAGCAACAAGACTCTCTAAAATTCTTTATTGAAAAACTTACAAAGGTGATTACTGAAAGGCGCCATCATTCAAAAATCTCACTGATTACCACAAAAGTTTTTACAATAAAAACAACTGCATCGTTAGCGACAAAAATGATAATATAGTTTTTGCATGATCAGGTATAAAAACCAAAAAAAACTCTGGCAAAGATGCAATCACACATCACACAATAAAAAAAGATAACAGTAGCATACAATGCATTTGCTTTTCGTACTCGTCCTCTAAAATTCATAGATTGGCATTTTTTGTTTGGCAGCTACTAGAAGCATACTGAAGATATACTCAAAGGTATCAAGATGGCCTCTACTACTATAATGAACCTGAATTCTTTCAAACTCTAAATCACATAGTAGTAAGTTATTCATGAACACTACAACCATCCGAGGATTTCTTCAAATTATTTAAGAGAAATTTTTTGGCGACTCACTGAAAAAAATATGCAAAATATCGGCAAATTGTTGATATGATTCATTGACTTACTCCATTATCAAAACAAGAATATAATACCTTAATTAAAGACATATCTTTTGAGCAAATCAAAGAAATAATATCAAAAAAAGAATAGAGCAAATTTCCCTATTCTTTTCATCTAGATTAAAGCACTTCTTGCTTTTGGTTTTTTTGCCCATTGGATTCCAACTGGGCTTACTTCTTCGCTCTTGTGTAGTTGCTGTGTTCCTATCTCTTTTTGATGGGAATCTCTTTTGTTTTTCCAACTTCCACTAGACTGTTTTTTTTGATTGTGTGCCATACATGTTATAATTTAATGGTTTTATGAAGCAAAAGTAATATATAAGAAATATACTAAAAAATAACGTAAAGAAAACGGCTTCCAAAGCCATATCTCGCAATATCTAAAAAAAGTCCACTTTTTTTTGACAAAATACGATTTGTGTGTAATATAATGTAGT
>CAZXON010000013.1:0-14337 GCA_964642385.1 uncultured Candidatus Peribacteria bacterium | reverse complement strand
CTACCCCACCAAACTCTCTCCGGTCATCACTTCTGGTTTTGCGATTCCCATTCTCGCTAAAATAGTTGGTGCAATATCTGTTAGAGCACCATCACGAATTGATACTTTTTCATCGGTTGTGATAAAAAGAAACGGCACTGGGTTGGTTGAATGTTGTGTGTTTGGTGAGCCATCTGGGTTTTTCATAAGCTCGGCATTCCCATGGTCTGCGATAATGATGATCTCATAACCTGCTTGTTGTGCGACAGGGATAATTTTTGCGAGTCATGCATCAACTGCTTCTATAGCTTTTTGAGCTGCTTCGAAAACACCTGTATGCCCTACCATATCGGCATTTGCATAATTACACACTATCAAATCTGGTTGTTTTTCTCCCATATACGCAACAAGTTTTTCACTGAGTAGCGGTGCACTCATTTGTGGTTGCAAATCATATGTTGCAACTTTGGGTGATGGAATCAAAATACGGTCTTCTCCTTCCAATTGTTGCTCTTTTCCACCAGTAAAAAAAAATGTGACATGCGGATATTTTTCTGTTTCTGCAATACGCAACTGTGTTTTCCCTGCTTTCGCAATTATCTCTCCAAGTGTATCATCAATATTTTCTTTTGGAAAAAGCACATCTACATCGTGAAATGATTCATCATACGGTCCCATACAAACATACTGTAATGGAAGTGGTTTCATATTATATTCAGGAATCTCGCTTTGCGTGAGTGCTTTCGTGATTTCCCTCACTCTATCAGAACGAAAATTCATACATATCACAGCATCTCATTCTTGTATCGTTGCAACTGGAGCGCCATTTTCTATACAGACAATCGGTTTGAGAAATTCGTCGGTTTCTCAGAGATTATATCTAGCTTGTATGGTTTCCAAAATTGTACTTGTTGGCTCGCCCTTCCCTTCTACCAACAAATCGTATGCTTCTTTTACTCTCTCCCAACGGTTATCACGGTCCATTGCATAGTAACGCCCAACGACACTTGCCAACTGCGTGGTTCCATCAGAATGATCTAATAATTGTTCTATAAATCCCTTCCCAGAGATTGGATCTGTATCACGCCCATCCATCCACGCATGCACGAAAACCTGCTGTATTCCTTCTTTTTTACACGCTTCGATCATGGCAATGATATGATCAATATGCGAATGAACCCCACCATCAGAGAGTAAGCCCATAAGATGAACTGGTTTATTATGTTCTTTGGCGTATGCAATCATATCCATGAAAACTGTATTTTCATATATAGTTCCATCTTCAAAATTTTTGGAAATTTTTAGTAGCTCTTGATATATTCTGCGCCCAGCGCCGATGTGCATGTGCCCAACTTCACTATTACCCATTTGCCCTGCGGGCAAGCCTACGGCCTCTCCATGTGCAATAAGTGTCGCGTGAGGATGCTTCACCATTAACGAATCGAAAAAAGGTTTATTCGCCTGATCTATCGCTGAAATTGTAGGATCACTTCCCACTCCTCGTCCATCAAGAATAACGAGCATAAGTTTATGATTCATCATATTCTATAGTATGCAAAAAACATAAAAAACACAAGTACCATATACTGAAAAACAACTACAATTGCAATGTGAAAATCGAATTACTGATTGATAAAATTAAGATATTGTTCTCATACAGCCATGATTTTATCTTCAAAAATTCGTATTCATCTAAACCAATTATTCATTTTATTAATTGATGCTGGATTTCAAATAGGTTCAAATGGTCTCCCATCTGAGCATGATCTAAAAAAATCTGTTGAAAGTAGGATTTCTGGGTGGTATCTTAATTGTGCGATTCAAGCAGGAACAGCACTCATATTACAGATTGAGCTACTCGCTATATAATTACGAGTGCCAGTTGAAAATTGGACATAGTAATAATAATTACCTGAATTATTTATAGGGTCACTGTAGGGTTTAGAAATGTATGCTGGAACCAATGAGGACAATATTCATCAAGAAAGTTTAGTATCTGCATCATTAGTAAACTCATAACAAGCATCTTCTTCATGCCGGTTTGGATCGATTGATGGATGAGGGCATGGAAAAGTCTTATTGTCTTGGTAGTATATTATTAGTGCGTCTGCTGCAGTTTTCATATCTTTTTTTCTTGTTACATCTCTAGTTCTGGCTTGCGCATTTTGCAACCTTGGAATTAATGTGGCTGCCAAAATGCCGATTATCACTACAACAATCAACATTTCGATAAGAGTAAACGCTCTATTCATACAAAGCTTTTTCATATAGTTTTCTCCTTCCATCAGTAGTTATACAATATACATAGTTCATAATATAGAGAACAACGAGTGTTTGTCAAACAAATATTATTATGATTTTTTATGATGGATTATATCCCCAACTTTTTCTCCATCTCATCGATCAATATTTGTTGTATTGAAATATTATGATGGATATGCGGAGAAGAATCCTTTTCTAGAAGATTGTTTTTGCATCATCACATATCGATACTTTCTTGCTGTAAAATGCTTTCGGAGAAACCAAAATGAGCGATAAGCATCTGGCGCATATCTACTACTGGGTTGATTTTCCCCTTTACAATACCACTGTTAGATCCCAAAGAGTATATATTATAGATATCTTGCATGGGTGCATATACTGGAATTTTGGCTTTATTGGCATATCATACAGTGAGTAATGCTCATGATTTTTCTCATGCCTCAGGTAAAAAAACCATATGAGATAGTCCAGCAATAATACGATTGCGCTGTGGATACGTATAATATGTTGGCGCTTCTTGATCATCATATTCTGTTAAAATCAAGCCATTTCTGCTAGTATGTGTTTGAAATTCTCAAGACATAGCGTTTTTTTCTCCTAGAATTTTCCTTACCAGCGTACGTTTCGATGATTTTTCATACCATCAAATGCCTCATCATAATACGCAGATCGTGGATAACCCATGCTCTAGAGCCATTAGATGTGCATACTCATCAACTCATTCTGCACCTCATGAAATGATAGCAATATCTCTTCATCATTGTTTATATGTGACCAAAAGAGCAAACAAATCATGCAATATTTTTTCTGCATAATGGCTCATTTTTCTCGGTCAAACAACCGCTATTCTCATAGAAGATTTTAGCAATGATAGATTTCATCTATACATAATTTTTTTTGGTTTCGTGGGAGTACGAGAAAATATCGAATAGTAGTCACTATTTTGCTCAATGAGAAGAATACCGGGAGAATTTTGTCTATTTTGCTCACTCATTGTACCTTTTTAACCAACTAACGTCTCAATTACAAAGACAAAACTAGGACAAAACCATGAAAAACAGTACTTCCCGCCGAAGGCGGGTTTGCGAGGGGCGTGATCGTCTAGGTTGTCGTCAATAGGACGCAAAATAGCAAAAAATGACTCTATGAAGATAAATAATTCAAAAAAAATAGTATTCACCCAAAAAATAGCAAATTAGCTGAAAAAACTCTAAAAAAAGCCATTTTTAACTCACATCAACCACGTAGACTATATCACAAATATAAACAAAGTCACTATAATTTTGACATATTTTAGAAAAATCGTATAATGTTTTTATGACAAAAGTCAATGGTTAGAAAAACCCCAACTATACCTGAATCTAGAATATTAAATATCAAAACAAAAAATCATCAAATTCCAAATCCCAAAAACAAAACCACAAAATTACATCAAACAAAATAAAACTAAATACAAATCAGGAAAAAAAAATCCTAAAAAAGAGATTTCAAGGGGTCAGTGTATTTAGAATATAAATCTTAGATTATGCGAAACGGAAAAATTGTAAAAAAAACTCTCATCTTCACACTCATTGCTACTCAAGTAGCGATCCCACTCTTTTCTGATGTTTCGTATGGATGGTCATATCCTCTGAAACAAGTAACGAAATTGGAATGTAAAAGGACGCCTTGGGAAGATCTCAAGGATGAATGTAAACAGGATTTGCCACGTATCGCAAATGCGCAATACGCTAAACATGCTACGAATACACAATACACATATATTTATAGTACTCTATGGGGAGCGACATACAATAATTGACGAGATTTTTGGGCCGGTTCTCATGAATGAGTAGATATTGCCAGTGCTCAAGGGACACCAGTATACGCAATGGGTAACTGAGTAGTTACAAAAGCTTGACGACAAAATGGATATGGGAATGTTGTTGTGATCAAACACACCCTTCCAGACAATACAGTTTTGTATTCTACCTATGCCCATCTGAATTCTGTAAACACACAGGAAGGATGGAAAGTGAATGAGGGCGATTTTATCGGAACCGTTGGAAATGTTTGATTTTCATTTGGGAATCACTTGCTTTGGAATATAAATAGAACAAAAGACAATACATACGCATATCGAGGTTGCCCAGACTTTCAAAGTTCATCAGTATTCTCAACATATGAAACGATAGTAAATAGCGGTTTGTGTAGAGATTATCTATTTAAAAGAACATTAGATCCAATAGCGTTCGTTGAAACAAATGGAAACATCACTGCGACAGAGGCTCTCATGAAAAGATGAACGACGCCGGCAACAACAAATACAACAGTTGCAACCACGCAATCTACAAAAAGAGTAATGGTGCCACTGTTGCCAACTCCTCCGGTTGCTACTACCAGCACAAAAACACCAACAACAACTAAAAGTACAACCGCAACAAAAAGCGCATCTTCAACAACGACCATAAAAACCACAACCAGTCCAGCTACCAAACCAGCTACAACGACTGTAACGAAACCAGACACAACGACTGTAACGAAACCTGCGACAACCACAACAAGCAAACCAACAACAGTTGCTACGAAACCTACTACAACAACTACAACAGCGACACCATCTGCAAATATTCCAGCAACAAAGATCGTATACTCTACCGGGGTCAAAAACAAAGACGCATTCTTACAAAAATATATTATCACCGTTACACCTGCATTTGAGACAAGCATGGCAAAGTGATCTTCTAGTAGTCTTTCTGTGAAAATCACAGACTTAACAGGGAAACCATTTGCTGGGATGATTGGGAAAGAGCTATCTATCATGCCTTCAATACAAAACATAGATATTTCTCCTCGTATTGTAAGATATATTTCTCAAGGTGAAACTATCTTGTTACTCTATGCAAAAGAGAAATGAAATACCGATCTTGTTGTGATGTATGGCGATATCGTTCTTGGTAAAATAGCATTACGCATACAATAAAACTCATTCAAAAAAAAGCTTCCACAGACCCGGCTTTAGTCGGGTTTTTTTGTTGGTTGGCTCTACATGTGTTAGAGCTTATGATTTAAAAAAAATGTTTTTCATTCTGTGTGACTACCAATCGACGCAATGCCCGTCCTATCTACGATCATTTTTTTTTGCAACGATAGTGCGGGCATCCCGCCTTCGGCGGGAGAAAATAAAGAGTTTGATTTTACTTGTGAACTACAAAAAAACGCCCAGTTGGGCGTCTATGGGTCAAAAATATTTATATAATTTTATGCCATTTTTCTCATTCTATAAATACCAAATATCATAAGTGAGAGAAGAAATGCTATCAAAATGCTTGTCTCTGGTCATACTTTAACTTTCTTAACATCACCCAGTTGTGCTGAATTTCCATCCTGACACATTGCTACTACCGAATAGTATGCATACGCATCTGTTTTGGCTTCAGGATCAAATGGATATGGGAATTTTACATCAGATGTTTCACCCACTTTTTGCATATCAGCAACAGAATTAACAGGTTTATCAGAACGATAAACTATATATCTTTCTGCATTATCCACCGCTTTCCAAGTCAAAAAATATTGGTCACCTATTTTTTTGGTAAAGACTCAGATGCCAGTTACTCTACACACAGGAGCTGTTCAAGTCACCTTCTCAACAAGAATTATATCAGATGGTTCACCTATAATTTTTCCTGAAGCATCTGCTGGGAAAGCTCTAACATAATATGCGTTTTTCTCTAAGTCAATCCCCTGAATCATCCCTGTCGATCAAGAAAGCAAAGTGCTCTCAGTAAGATTTTCCTTGTCTATTCCATATTTTATTAATGTATAATCAAATGAACCGATTGGCACCCATGAAAGTTGAAACATTGACTTATCAATTGGATTTACCACATGCATAATTTGTTTTATTCCCTTTCCTTCAAGCACACTAACCATTGCAATTCATGCTACCGTATTTGTCTCCTTACTATTTGTGTATTGTAAATCTATTGTGTAAACACCAACTGTATCCATCAATAATTGTTTTTGAAATTGACCATCCGCTGTCTTATCTAAAATTAGTTTAATTGGTTTCGCTTTGTCGTCTGCAGAAATTGATAAAGAGATTTCTACGTCTGTTATATCTTTTGCGGCTTTTACAGAAAACGTTGCCTTTTGTCATTGTTTTAATGTTTTGCTTGGAAGCACATCAAACTGTTCGATGCCTCATGCTTGTGGTGGCTGATAAGTAAATGAAAGCAGCTCAGATTGCCCAACTATTGTTTCATTAATATCATATATTTGCGCTTGAACAGTATGTTTACCCGGCGTTAAATCAGAAAGAAATGACGTGAAATCTCAATTTGCGCTAGCTTGTTCTTCAGATACATTTATTCCATCAACTAGAATTTGTACTTTTGCATTTTTTACGCTTGTGTTTCCAATAACACTTACAACATTATTTGTTTCAATCGTGTTTGGAAGTGGTGATGAGAACGTAATCGGACTATTTGAAATAGGAGGCGTTACATTTGATGTTACTGTAATTTTGGCTTGTCATTTTATGGCTCCATCCATATCAGTTACCTCTACAGTATATGTTCCTGCTGTTTTGAAGGCTAGTCATTTTGAAAAAGTTTTGATTCACTGATCTTGTGATACGAATTCATACAATCAATCATTCGGCAGTGTCGCATCTTGGAAATCTTTTGTATCTGGAACCTCGATAAATATCATACCAGCATAATCCATTACCTGCACTCAATTTGCATCAATAGCTTTTACTGTCAAATCGACCGGTTGATTGATACCAACAGTTTGGGGAGTAATCTCAACCGCAAAGGATGCTATCTGTGCTGCTGACACTGATTGTACAAAGAATGTCGCAAGAAGAACTAGTAGAAATGCTTTTTTCATGGAGAGAATTACATATAAAGATATTATTTTTTTTGAATAGCGATTTTTTCGATTCATCCGCTTTCCCAAGAGACAGTCATGTCTGAGATTGTTATACCGTCGACAATACCATTGAGAGGTAGGGTGTATATGATCGTTTCTGGTTGAATTTCTACTTTAGGAAATAGTGTAACAAAAATCATATTTTCTGAACTTGCTGCGTACGTATATTCGTATGGCGATGTTGCATTCTCTAATTGCAAAATAATATTTTTTGCATCATAGATAACATAAAAATGAATCGCTTTTACATTCGTAAAATGTTTTGTACTTTTTATCTCAAGTGCTCCATTGGTTATTTGATATACCATTGGTAAATCAGCAACCTTTGCTCCTGATTGTCCAGAAAACGAAGTAATATCTGCTAGGAGCGATCACCCATTTTTGGAAAACAATAAAAGCCCACCCGCAACTAATATAAGCGCAAAAGCAAATGCAACCACATGCTCACGCAATACTGGTCGTCCTTTTTTTGATGTTTTGTGGGTATCCTGATTAATATTCATAATACTATAATTACTCATATACAAACGAATGTCAACAAAAAATGTTTTTATTTTTATGTAATTTTATTGTAAATATTGGGCTTTATTTGCTTCATGCTCCGCATTTGTTTTTGCATAATGAATATTCCCCTTTGCGTCATGTAGATAAAACAAATATTCTGTATTTTTAAACCCAAGCAATGCATCAAATGTCTCTGCTGTAATACTTGAAATCGGTGTAGGTGGCAATCATTTTTGGATGCGTGTATTATATGGGTTTGTGGTATCATAAATATACTGAGATATCAATGCTGGAGTACATGTTTCATAAGGTTGCTCACGACCATAACACAGTGATATGTCTGCTCCTAATTGTATTCCCTCAGACAATCTATTTAAAAAAATTCACGCAATCGTTGGTTTTTCAGCATCGTTACGCTCTTCTTTTTGGATAATGGAAGCCAACGTGATCGCTCAAGGAAGTGATAATGATATCGTATATGGTTGTAGCTTTGCCCTGAAGTCTTCTTTTTTCGCTGTTCGTAGTGTATAGATTTTTTCATCAAAACGTTTCAACGAAGCACCCACTAATTGTTGTATTGTATTTCATTCTTTTCACAAAAAGTAAGTATCTGGATACAAAAATCACTCTAACGTCTTGAGTTCTTTGTCTTGTTGAAGAAAAGGATATTTTTGAGTAAGCGTTGATATGTTTTGTGGGTTATTAACATACGCGAGAAACTCTCCGGATGAAATAAAGCCTTTGGTAGCCATATCTGCGTCTACATCATAGACTGACCATCACTCTAGAATTGTGTAACGGATATATGTTGTAGTCGGTCCTGCGAGGATCGTTTCTATGTATTTTGACGGCAAGTATGAACCAGAAAAATCATAGGTACCAACTTCTAGCTTAGCAGTGTCTATTTTGTGTGTAGTCATATATATTTTCATACGTATGGTTTCTTTCCAAGTCAATGGAGCAAAAAATTTTTGGATTGTGTTTCCTTTTGCTACTGTCACCGTTTTGGGTGGCTGAATCTTCCCTGTGAAGAAAAAAATATATCCAAAAAATAAAATTAACAAAATCAAAAGAATATATCTCCCCTTTCATGATCTGGTTTTTGGATTTGTATAACGCGATTGCATCTACCACAAATTATGATAAAAATATAAAAAACATTACCAATCTACTATATTTTTTCTCCTTGCAATAACAAGTAAACTGACTAGATTATAAATGCAACATATTTATTTTATATTCCATACAATGAAAAAGACATTTCAAATTGTTATACTCTTGGTGCTTGTGTGAGTGCTTTTCTATTTTTGAAAAGACCTTATTTGGACTTCAGACAATTGAATTATGCCCATTGAATCGATAGTTGATCAGGGGGGTGTCATTAGTGACGTTATAGAAGAAACGTCTGGGAGTCAACTACCAGAACAGACAGAAACCATTATAGATGTAGCGAACCTTAATTCTCTTGGGTATACAGGTGGTGGAGAGTACGCATTATTTTCTGCAGAAAAAACCAAGAGTGCGCTTCTTGCGAACAAAGATCTCGTGCTTTTTTTCAGTGCATCTCGAGACCCAACTGATGAGGAGCTTGATAGCGACATACAAGAACATAGCAGTCGCATACCAGAAAATACTGTTATCCTAAAAATAAATTTTGATACAGAAGATGTTTTAAAAAAGACATTTAATATAACAGAACAAAACACTATCGTGTTTCTGGACAAAGATTGAAAAGAGATTACTAGGAGAGCAGTTGGAATAACAACGCTTTCTCAAATAGTTGATGTGATTTTGGATAGATAATCACTGTACAAAAAAACATAATCTAAAAAAAGGACGCACTACTATCATGTGTCCTTTTTTAAAAATTCGATTTTATCCCCCGTTTTTATAGTTTCTTAGCAATTATGTCTTTATCAACAGATCTCGTTAACCACGATATTTTGATCAATGGCCAGTTTTGGATTGAATATTGTATCACAGAAACGAGCGTAGTTACAACTAAATATAAACCAAGTCCGTTTTGCGTGCTATAAATAATCGACATCATCATAAATACCATAAAAATATTCATTGGTCACATCATTTTTTGCATATCAGGAAGTGCTTGCCCACCGGGTCAAACAGCTGGTTGTGGTTTTGCATTTTTAGATTGCATAAGGGATGTCAATTTTGTTTGTGCAAAGATGAGTATTCACCCTACGACTGTGAGTATAATATTGTTTTTATCAAATAGATTGAGTCACAAAAAATATGGTGATACGTTTTGGATATCAATAAACTTGGTAAGAAACGGAGCCAAAAAACTATACATATCTGAAGAGACAATCTTGTTTTGTGAGAAATCCATTATCACTCTATACAATCAAATCATAATAGGAAGTTGGATAAGCATCGCTAAGCATCCTTTCAATGGTCACATACCAGTTGATTTCATAGTTTTCATCGTCTCTTTTGCAAGAACGTCTGGCTGATCTTTGTATTTTTCTTGAACTTCCTTGAGCTTCTCTTGCATATCTCCCATACCTCCTCCACCCGCTTGCATTTGGGCTTGTTGTTTTGTGCTATTCCACAAAAGAGCTCTGATAAGTATCGTTAAAGCAACAATTGCCAATCCTAGATTTCCTTGAAACAACAAGAGAAACAAAAGTAATATATTGAATATTGGGCGATAAATAAGCGACGATCGAATAGCTTTCCACATGTATTTTTATAGTACAAAAAAATATAAAGAGATAATTACTATATCGTTTTAGATACAATTTGCTAGTCTATCTTGATTTTCTACATCTGTGATAGCTCCATACATCTTATAAAAAAATAGAAGAAATTTGTTTTTGGTCCAGAGATATCGACGGCATTGCCCGTCCTGTCTTTGCTCAACTAGCCACCCATAGATAGTACGGGCAACCCGCCTTCGGCGGGAAGGAGAGAACACTATGGAGAGTATTCTAAAAATTTGTAGTAGCATTGAATGCTATCGCTTCACCATACTGAGCAAGAGCAAGTGTTGTATGAATAATTTGTTATCCCCAATGCTTTACATCATTCAAGGTTCGAAACTTTTTCTATAAAAAACCAAATAAATTTTTGATCATCGCTGGTATTATATTTATAATTCGCTCACCCTCAACGTCGTGAACTATATAAGTGGTCATAATACTTATAAAATAAAATAGGCTTATTTGATAGATAAGGCGATAAGCGATTATCTAATCAAGTCCCTCTATAATCAATGCGGGGCTCTCAAAGCAAGCTAAAGCATATATTATCCGGATATCATGTTCATAAACAATCTCTTCAAGAAATAGGGAATGTTGTATTGTCAGCATTATACATCTGTAATGCATGTATATATGTTTTTACTCAACTTATTGTTTGTAAATTTTTTGTTCTTTTTTCTGCGTTTTGAAATTTTGGCATTAAAACACCTGCCAAAATTCATATTATAACAATTACAATAAGCATCTCTACCAATGTAAATCAGCCCTGATATCATGGTTTAACCATAAAGATCAATTCTTTAATTATATAAGAATTACTCTTCCTTTTTTTTCATATAATCAACGATTACTTCGCCGAGCGTTTCGACAAGAACTTTGAATTTCTGATCATCATGACCGTCATTATTTATCGGTTCATCTTCGTCGTCTTCTTGAAAAAGAGAATCATCGCGTAGGTCGTACATTTTTTTAGCTATTTGATCTGCTTTGAAAACATGGTCAAACTCAATCACCTCATCTTGCTTCGTTGAAATAAATATCGTTGAATCTTTAATTATCGCACCGATATGACCAGTTGGAGAAAAAGATATATCTTGTATAGACGACCAAGTAAGGATTTTGAGATGATACTTAAAAAACGAATCCCGCTGTACTATATACAGGTGTTCTTTGGTACCCACCATAACATCAAAATAATTGCGCATAAGCAAAAAGACGCCAAACACATAAAATATGCCAGCGATAATCGCAAAAATAGTTGGGAGCATAGCAAACTGAGGAAATGTTGTTTCCAACAACCTCCAAGTCAAAAATACAAATAAAAGTATAGCAATATATTGAATCACTACTTTTATATAGACTATGGGATGTCTTCCATAGAGAAAAGAAATATCACGAGGTCATACCAAACGACTTAGTAGATATGTTCTTCGCAACATCTCATGTATAAGAGTAAAAAAATAGAAGAGTTAGTAAAGACTCCTAATTCTAAAGTATAATTATTTATTTTGTACAGCTTGGATCTTTTTCATCTTCTCTGCGTATTTTTCCATACGTCATTTAGATACTTGTTTCACTTGTAACCCTTTGTTATATGCTTGGTGGCACGCTGGACAACTTTCAACTTTGATCGGTCCTGCTGTAGTAGAAGACAATTCAAATGAGTTACCACAGATGCAGTTTACTACCACATTTTTGTGATATTGTGGATGGATTCCTTTTTTCATAAGATTAGAACTATGATGATATAAATGCCACGCTAGATACGTAGCGACCACTTTGATATCGTACAAAATGATTGTGTCAGTATATATATTTGCCCTTCAATTACAAGCTTTTCTATTTGTGTCCGATTTTGAACTCTCTTCCCAACATATCATAATCAAAGAGTTCAGCACCAGCAAACCAAAGACTAATTTCTTTTTCTGCCTCCTCTTCATTTGCAGATGCGTGAGCAATATTTGGTAACCAACTATTCGTTTGATTTGTATATTCACGAGATACGTGAGCAAAATCTCCCCTAATTGTACCTGGCAGCGCTTCTCTTGGACTCGTTGAACCCACAAGTTTTCTCACTACGGCAATTGCCTCAACTCATTCAAATACAAGCGCCAAAACTGGCCCTGACATCATATACTGTGCGTTGATATTAAATATATCTTGTCATCGACGAGATACTACTCAGCCGATTGTCTCATAGTGATCGTATGCTAATTGGTCAGTAACTTGCACCATTTTGGCAGCAACTAAACGCAACCCAATTCTTTCAAAACGAGTAAATATCTCTCCTACAATTCATCTCTTGATAGTATCTGGTTTCAATACAACAAGTGTTTTTTCCAAATCAGTCATCTTCTGTGAAACATAAAAAATAAAATAATTGGGAGAATAGTACTAAATAGCAAAGAAAAAGCAAGCATGAGAGCAAAAAATATCTCGTAGATTTTACTCTTCTATTGACACATCTGGCAAAGATATTTTTCTTCTAGGAAGAGAAAAATGGATATCTGAAAGAAGTAAAATAGTCAAAAATGCATGGAGAGAGATCATCACAGGCGTATTGATAAGGAAATTTTGATATAATGAAGGAATCGGCATAGTAAGTGCTGTTTGTGTCAATGCGGTCGTATTAAATATATTGATTCCTAAGATTGCTATTTCAAGTGTGAACAACACACTCAAGATCGTAAGCGGAACAACTAGCACAAAAAAAAGTATTTTTTTGAAACCACCAAATTGTACATCTATCCTAATACGCGATTTCGCGAAAATCAAAACCAAAAGCAATAAATACACAACAAGAATAACAATAGTTTTGTTGGTGAAAAGAAATCACAAAGAACTTTGAATAGAAGAATCTTGTGTGGCGGTCCATCACATCAATCGGTCTAATGTTGGTGAAAGAGACAAGCAAAGTGCAGTTAAAAGATAATTGCCCAGAATAATTCTCAGCATCTTTTCTAATCAAATAGCAAATGAAAAGACACACAAAACACCAATTGCCCCTATCACGAAATATTCTCGAATTGCCATTGCAAAAAATATGAAAAATAAAGGATTGCATTTTTTGTACGGAAATATAGTCTAAATGCAACTAAGATTTTATTTATAATGCTTTTCCTTTTGCTATGCACATATCGCGCCATCACAAGAATTGATTTACAGTCATTGAGGTTCTCGTCGCATTAGTTGCAACTGGAATATGAGTACTCGCTATCATGGGTGCAATTCAGACTGCGACAAGGACAATGACAATGACAAGGTCCCAAGTGGTTGCAATAAATCTTGCAAGAGAGTGAATAGAAGCTGTCTTTAATAAGAGAGATACGAATCGGCAACTTTTCCCAAGCAAAAAAGATCAATGCCGACTAGCGAACTCAACAAGTTCAACAGGAACAAATTGTGAAAATGATGCGCGGTTAGGATCCAAATCATGACCAGATTGATGGGCGTTTACGACAGCAACAACGAATCAACCTCTTTTGCGAAGCATGACCTCACAAGATAATACACAAGTAAATTGACCATTTAAGTTTCATCCAGTAATTTTTGTAAATAGCTTAGCGTGATTCACGGGCAAAAACTATAATCCAATCAAAAATTTTACTCTAGTAGGAAATGTTGCCTCAAATCTCCCATGTTGAATGTGATTACAAGGAAACATAAAAAACGAACTGCAAGTGTGTCTCGTAAATGGAAAACGATGACCTTGTGGAACACTCGACAGCTCATGTGCTTGGACTGCGGCGACAGGAGCTCAGATAAATACAAAATATGGACAGTTTCGAAGATATATTACGACACAAGGCATCATAAACAAAAATGACAATGCTGATTTTTCCAATGATTGCGTAAGTGGTTGAGCTGATTCTAAATGTGCAGATGGTTCACCCAAAGAGCTTCGTTTTTGCAGCATCGTTGATTATATCGTAGATAGTAGTGCCAGAAGAGT
>CAZXON010000012.1:0-17143 GCA_964642385.1 uncultured Candidatus Peribacteria bacterium | reverse complement strand
CATACAGCCCTCCAAACAAGTACCCATGAATTTGTTGTAGTCATTTGAGTGTACCTATTTCAAACTCATTGATCAAATTACTTTCAAATAGTGTGTACGCCTTCTTTTTGCTCTGCCCATCGATGGTAGTGTCGCTATAAAGAAACCAATCGAGGAATTTCATTGCTCTATTGTTCGGAAATTGCTTAGCTAATCTAGCAACTCCATCGCTATCGAGAGCGTCGGTCAAACGATATTTTCAATCTGGTGCTACTAATTTGAACTGGTTAGTAGCACTAACCAATTGAGAATTCTCTTTTTTTAGCTTTGCCTTGAGATATTTCCAATAATTGCGAACTTTCATATAATCACTCTCTTCATTGAGAACACCCACGACATCAACTACAGAAAACCACCATTTGGAAGTAGCATCATCCCAAATAGCTCTGACTTCTTTGTTATCATAAAATCTAATAGAAACCTTGTGTGTCATGGTGTTTTTTAGGGAGTAACCAAAGGAGTTATGAGTATCCTTGCTTTCCTAAAACGATTATAAATATTACTGTTTTGCAATCAACTAGTAAATTTGAGTGAGTGGATTATCAAAATGTTTAGTTATCAATAAAATCAGAAATTTTTTAGCTTCAACATAAATAAACTGATGTCTTTCTTTAAATTCTTTCTTCATTATGATTTATAATGTAAAAAATATACTGGCTTCTCAATTTGGTGTTCTTATGGTGATTTTATCATTATTGTTTAGCAATAATGTTTGCCTAACAAAGGCATATTCTGGATAGATATGTTTAATAATGGTATATTCCATACCTACTTTATTCAAAACATCATCACCAATGATAAATGGAGACTGTTCTGTACCATCTCATCATGAGATATAGCCATTTAGAGTCAAAAACTCTGTCATCTCTTTGAGCTTTGTGATATCTGTAAGCATATGGTATTTATATTAGTTAAAGAATTTTTTTAAAATTTGTTTAGTGAGAAACACAGCATAATCTATATTTTCTGAATTTTCTATGTCCATCTTTGACACATGTTTATTCCAATACTTCATGCTATTTTCTACATAAACAAGTTTTTTTTCTGGATCATTCATGTCTTCGGGTTTAACCCTTAATATTTCAAATCATATTTTTGACTTATGAACCTTTATTGCAACGACATTGCTCCTAGAAATATTAAATCAAATATAGTTTTTTACGGGTCTTTCCTCTAATCTTCAATCTATGGACAGTATTTTCTCTTTTAATTCATCGTAGAGGTCTCTAGATTCAGTCCAGTCTTCCTTAAATTGATCTTCTGCTGTATACGTCTTTAATTCTTTTACAACTTTTTCAATTTCTGTATTCTTGGTAATAGTCTTAACAGATGCTTGATTATTTTTTGCTTTGATTTGATCATATACTACGATATCACTTCAAAATTTCTTGGCTTCCCAAAGTTCTATAGGCAAGTCTTTAAAGTTGATAGCATTTTTTTGATAAGCAGTATAATTATTAGCAACAAATACAACTCTAGATAATTCCCAGTTGATATCTTTTTTTGTAAAATTTTTCTTCATCTTTTGATTAATCTCCAAGACAAAATCAGCTTGATTATTTAGCATCAAAGAAAGATAGGAGTATCCTTGATCAACAACACTAAAGCTAGTTCATCTCTTATATTCAATAATTACAAACGATTGATTTTCTTCATCATAAGCTAAAGTATCAATTCTGAATTCGTGCAAGGCGAATTCCGTGGCAATAAGTTTTAATCAGAAAACAAGTTCTAGATTAGATTCTGTAAGAGCCTGAAGGTCTTTTTCTAAGTCAAAAGATTTTTCATTGATATCAGAGAGCTTTCATGATGTGTTTTTGAAGAGTTGCATAGGAAGCAATTATAAAAAATAAAACCATATTTTAAACTATTGTTTATATCGATTACAAGTCAAAGAGTATATAAATAAAATCGTTTTTTACTCTCTCGTCAATTCGCTTGCCAATAATTCGCTTTGTTCAAGGACTCTATCTGCTTCTATTCTTGCAAGATCAGGCGGATATCCGTACCTCATCAATATTTTTTTGACCGTCAAACGGAGTTTTGCTTTTACATCATCTCTCTTATCCCAATCTACCGTTGCATTTTTACGAATAATATCAACGATTACATGGATCAATTCTTTCATTTTTTTATCTTCTAGAAATTTAGTTGATTCGTTCTGAGCCAATACTGAATAGAAAGCATACTCTTCTGGAGTAAGTCAGATTTCTTCTGCTTTATGATCTTCAAGCTTCATCTCTCTTGCAATATCTGACAATTCCTGGATGACCTGAGCTGTGTCTATTTGATTATTGTGATATCTTTTAATAACATTTTCAAGCATTTCAGAAAACCTTTTTCCTTGAATCATATTTGTTCTTTTTCTTATTCTCACTTCTTCATTGAGAAGTTTTTTTAATAATTCAAAAGCAAGATTCTTGTGTTCCATATTTTTTACTTCAAGCAGAAATTCCTCTGATAGTATATCAAGTGATGGCGCTTTCATACCTGCGGCTTCAAAAATATCTATCACTCAATCACTGCTCAGTGCTTCATCCATGATCTGTTTGATTGCAGTTTCTACTTCCTTATCTGTTTTGCCGCCTCCTGGCGTAAATTTATTTATTCTTGCTTTGACTGCTTGGAAAAATGCTATTTGATCTCTTACACTCTCAGCTTCAAGGCTTGGTACTGCCATTGCAAAAAGCTTAGATAGTGCTGTCACCTCAGACAAGAATCTATCTTTGAGTTTATCTTCTCCCAAGATAAAGTTAGTCGCTCCAAGTAATATTTGGAGTTTTTCTTTGTTTGGTGCTTTGAAATATTTCTTATAATCATATACATAAAACATTTGTTCTACTACTTCGAACTTTGTTTTCATACCTGCAATAATATCTGTCATTTCCAAGACAGCTTTCCCTTGTCATCCACTTTCTGTATATACTGCCATAGCATTTCTTAGATCTTGTCCAATACCGATATAGTCTACAATGAGTCCACCTGGTTTATCTTTGTATACACGATTTACTCTAGCTATTGCTTGCATAAGGTTTGCTCCTTGCATTTTCTTATCAATATACATGGTGTGCAAACAAGGAACATCAAAACCAGTAAGCCGCATAGATTGTACAATAACTATTTTAAGCGAATCGTGTACATCTTTGAGTCTGATTGCTAATTTTCTTCTATCGTCTTTGCTTGTGTGGTGCGATTGAAAAATTTCTGGATCATCAGAGGCACTTGTCATTACTATTTTTATTCCTCCTTTCATTAAATCATCATCGTGCCACTCTGGACAAAGCTTAATAATTTCATGATAAAGATTGACCGCTATCTGTCTTGTCATGCAGACAACCATTGCTTTCCCTTCAAATATTTGCTGTCTTGCTTCAAAGTGCTCTACGATGTCTTTTGCAATATCTTTTAATCTATCAGGATGTCCTACTATCGCGTCTATCTGAGCATTTCTCTTTTTTGCCTTTTCTTTCTGCTCTTCTGTTGCTCAATCAATCTCATTTATCAAAGTGTCAATTTCTTCTATCACCTTTTTATCCATCTTAATCTTTACAAGTCTTGACTCATAACTGATCGGTACGGTTGCTCCATCTTCTACGGCTTGTTTGATATCATAAATATCTACATACTCTCCGAATACTTTCTTGGTATCTTTATCTTCCTTTTCTATAGGAGTACCCGTAAAACCAATAAAAGAAGCCTTAGGAAGTGCATCTCTGAGGTGTTTTGCATTCCCATATCTTGTCTCTAGTCCATCTTCGGTTTCTACTTCTCTTCCTTTGAATCCATACTGACTACGATGTGCTTCATCAGCAACTACAACGATATTTGTTCTTTCAGATAATATGTCTAATGTGTTCTCTCCTTTTTCTGGATAGAATTTTTGGATAGTAGTAAATACGATTCCACCTCCTGATACTTTCAATAATTCTTTTAAGTGTCCGCGACTTGTTGCTTGTACTGGCTTCTGTCTCAAAAGTCCTACACAGTTTCAGAACGTTCAGAAAAGTTGATCGTCTAGATCGTTTCTATCTGTAAGAATTACGACCGTTGGATTTTTCATCTCTGGTTGGACCACTATTTGTCCTGTATAGAAAACCATAGAGAGAGATTTTCCAGATCCTTGGGTATGCCAGATAACACCGATTTTGCGATCTCATTCTGTTTCATGTGTTGCTTTGAGTGTTTCATTAACTGCTTTTTCTACTGCATAGTATTGATGATAAGCAGCTACTTTTTTAACTTTCACAACTGACAAGAGTCCTGTATTTTCATCTTTTACTTCTTCAGTTTCAAAAACAGTATTATATCTAATAAGTTTTAAGAGTACATCTTTCTGAAGCATCCTTTCCGCCAATATCTGTAGCTCTGGCAATATACCATTCTCTTTTTTCTCAGGGGATTTCCACGAAAGATAACGACTAAACGGTGCGGATACGCTAGATACTTTTGCATCTATTCCATCAGAGATCACACAAAGGGCATTGTAGAAGAAAATACCTGGGATGGCTTTCTTGTAATTTTGTATCTGTGTAAATGCTTTATCGAGAGTTGCTTTTTCATCTGTTGCGTTTTTGAGTTCAATTACTACGAGAGGCAGTCCATTCACAAAGATCACTACATCCATTCTCTTTTCGGTGTTGTTTTCTTTCACTACTAGTTGATTCACTACCCAGAAACTATTTTTGCTTATATCTTCAATATCAATCAGTTTTACATTGATCCCTTTTGTCTGACCATCTTTAAAATATTCAACCGTCACTCCATCCGTAAGCATAGTATGAAATTTTTCGTTGTTCGTCATAATGTCGCTTGATCCAAGACGAAGAATATGATTGTATGCTTCGACTCTAGCAGCCTCTGGAACATCAGGATTTAGTCTATGGATAGATTCCTTTAAATGATTTTCAAGTACAGCAGAATCAAACCCTTCTCTTTGAGGATTACTAGAATAAGGTGCAATGTCTGGACCATAGAAGTACTCGTAGCCTTGCGCAACAAGCATATCTATAAGATTTTCTTCTACATGGGATTCGTTTAGATGGGACATAGAAATCTTTTTCTATATAAAAACATATATATACATTAAACCAAATATCTTTCAATTTCAAATCTATAAAAATCATCTATCCTATTTAAAAAGATTCTGAAATCATTATTTGCGGTAAGATTGTTATATTCATCTATTTGGAGATTGTTTAATTGATTATCTATTTCAAGTCTAGTTATTAAGTTCATGCTTAATCCAATTTTTGTTAATGCTATCTTAGCTCTATTCTTTGTTCCATATATATATAAATTGTATTCGTCTTCTGTAATTAACTCAAAATCAAACAATGCTTCTATGAACTTTGCCAATGTGAAACCAATAAAGTCTTCTTCTATTTTTAATTTAACAATTGCTAAATTTATCAGTTCTTCGTGGCTCTTTGCTTTAAGATCTACATATACCTTATTTTTTCAATTTATATATACATCAGAAGAATAAGGCATCTCTCAATATGATCCTCCTATATACAGTAATGAATTCGTATCTTTTGATTTTTTATTAACAAAATATTCATATTGAGATAAAATATTGTCGTGTAAAGATTGTTTTAAACTAACTAAAATATGGTTTTCATAATAATTTCTTGCTTCAACCGCCTTTAAACGAAGAAATTCATAATCTGTTATATTCCCATCATGAACAAAAAATATTTTATATATTTTACCCATCATAGATAAATTATCCCATTCTTTTGGATTAATTGATTTTTTGCTATCTAAAAAATCTTGGCTTGCCAATTCAATATCTTTATAATAATTATTGATTCCAGTTTGAATAAAGTATTTCTTTACTTTATCCTTTTCTTCTTGGGCATCATTATTTAAAAATGCTTCACTATTTTGAATTGAACGAATTTTTTCTTTATATTTTGTAACGTCTTCTCATGATCTATCTTTTGCAGCAAAATCTACATTATATTCGTTTAAGAGAGGATTGAGTATTTTATCTTTAAATAGTCTGCTTCTGAGTTTTTGTAATTTATTATCTTGTTCTTTCTTATCATTTAAGAAATGAATGTTGGGCATTAGTTTTCATAGATTAGCTCAGTTTTCTATAAATATCTCACTTAATCTATTCACTCTACCTATTAGATTTAATAAATCCTTCTCATTAAGCCCATGATGATTACATATAAAAAGTGTATCGATAGGTAAATTTATTCATTCCAAAATGACCGTATTAGCAACAAGATATTTTAACTCAGGAATGTTTTTAAATTTACTTTCTAGGTATTCTTTTATTAAATCTGGTAATTTTCCATGTAGATATATTACACCATATTCTAATGTTTTTATAATAGAAAAATCTTCATGAACTTGTTTCTTTAATATTTCTTGTAGCTCTAGAATTTTACTAGTGGTTTCTATTTTTTCTAATCCAAGACATAATTTGTTTGCCATATTTTCTATATTTACAGGACGTGTTTCATATAAAAAATTTTTATGTCATGCCAATGCATATATATATTTTTCTTTGCTTTCTACTTTTCATATTTTATAAAACACATTAACAAAACGATTATATTTTAGAATATTTTTAGTTCCAATATTATATTCATAGAAATTTGGTTCTTTGATATTAAATTTAATATTATGAGACGAAATTATTTGATTTTCATTTATTTTTAAGCTATTCTCGTTTTGTAAAAGGGGGGAAAGATAAATAATTTTTTGATTGGAATTTAATATACTATTTTTTTTAATCAGACGAGATAATAGAATATTCCTAGGGTCCCCATCTAAAAGATTGTGTGCTTCATCAATAATTAAAATATCGAAATAAATATTTTTTTTCTCTAGCATTCTTAATGCTCTTTCTTGCGTAAAAATAGCTATGAACGCGTTTTCATTATTATACATATCATTATGAATCAATATTTTTTTCTTTAGATTTGCGGCTTTAATGTTTTTATATGTTTGCATTAAGAGGGATTTCGTTGGAACTATGATAACAATTTTTTTGCTGTTATCTTGTTCAACTCTTCTTAGATAATCTACGATTATAGAACTTTTCCCAAAAGAAGTAGGTGCAATATAACATTTTTCATTACTTTCGTCATTCAAAAAATCTTTGCTTTCATTAAATTGTTCTAGGGTTTCAATATATTTGCCTTCTTCATTTGTAAAATTTGATATTTTGTCTTCTATTAAAATATCATTAATCGTTTTATTAAATCAATCCATCTTAAGAATAGTATTTGTTATTGGAAAAAAACCAAAGTTTACTGAAAAATCATATAAAGGTCTTAAGTCGCCTGTATTTAATGAATATTTTAAAATAATATAGTATGCAAAATCAGCATAACTAACTAATCTTTTGTCGTTTTCATATTGTTCTAAAAACAAAATAGCACACGATAGTATATATCTTTTTTCATCATCGGAAAGAGCTTCGTCTAAGGTTAATTTTTTAATAATACCTTTAAAAACGACATCTTTACCAATTCTTGTTAAGCTAGCTTTCTCAGATGATAGCATTATTTATTTAGATATTCTAAAAAAATGTTTTTGGTGTTTTGTGTAATACATACTATATGCATTTTTTTATATTCTTTTGATTCTGGCCAAGCTGTTATTTCGGTTTTTATAGCCTCATTATTGCTTACTGGTGTTGTATCGTCTATTTGTCAGTCCAAAAAGATAGTTGAACTAGGAATAATATTGAAATTTTTTATATCGTGATAAATTCCATTTGTAAATTCTACTGATAATTCATTAATACTTTTAAGTATTGTGTCTTTGGATCATGCTATTTTAGCGTGGTTTCGTGCGTTTTCTCGAGGATTGTTTTCTACTTTTCCAGCAATTTTTTTTGATAAATCATCAAATGCTTCATGGATTTTTTTCTTATGAGAAATACCTTTAGTTGATATGTTTCCTGATTTGCTTTCCATGATCCATTCTTCATCGTTTAATGAGTAATATCCATCAAATCATTTTTTAATTGAATTCTCCTCTAAGTTGGAATATAGACATTCTTGCCTAAATCAGATGCTATTTAGATATAGATGGATAAAAAATTCAGAAATACATCCTATTTCTAAATTACTATCGGTTTTTTTTTGAATAAATTCTCTTAGTTTCCTTTTTTGTGTGATAAGTGTTATGTCACGTCCTGCAGCTGTACAGATAGAAATAATGTACTCATCAATAAGCTTTTCTATATTATTATTGAGTTGCTCTATGTTTATAACATGCAATGTTGTATTTTCATTTAGTTGAAAACTGGATGGAAGGAAAGGAGTCATTATTATATTATTAATATCTAAAATTCAACTCTCACTTCGCCCTTCATCAACCTCGGCAATAACTCATCACGAGTTTGTGATAAAGATTGTATTTGTTTAGAATTGCTTTTTATTTTTTCAAAGATAGGTTTTATGAGTGAATTAAAATTTCACAAAGTTCACTCATCAGGGACTATTACTTCAATCTCTTTTATCATTGTTGAATTGATCGCAGTTACAATAGATGATGTACTACCTAATGCATTAAAATCTAGAGCCTGTAAATAACAATAAATAAACTCTGACGTTAGATCTGAATTGTCTCTGATTTTTAAGTGTGCTATTGCTTCATTGGAAAGCATTTCCTCTGTTGTAATAGTCAATTTTCCTACAGTCATCTTAAAACTTAAAATTGTTGTATTCTCTGGGATAACTGGAATATTAAATTTTTTGATTGATTCGTCTGTTAGATATTCTGATGTATCAAAAATATATACACCACAATTACCAATATCTTTGATAGAAATCCATTTTTTGCCTATGGGGATATTTGAAAACCATTGAGATTCTGCACGAGAAGGTGTTCTTCATATAGAAATATTAAATTCTTCTCCTAATTTTTTAATTCTCCATCCCTCAGGTAATTCATCGTCCACTCCATACTTTCCAAACCACTCCTGAAAAATAGTTTGTGCTGTCTGCTCAAGCGTCTTATTTTCTTCTCTAAGAAGTTCTATCTTATTGTCAAAAGATGAGAGGATGCTAGTAATTGCCTTTTGTTCTGGAATAGGTGGAAGATGAATTGGAATATTCTTTAATCAAACAATTGTTAATGCTTCTTGTGTTGATCAAATCTTTCTCCTTTGTATCTCTTCTTTTCAAATATCTGAAATAATCCAATAATAGAGAAATTTATTATAAATGGTTGTAAATTTTTTGAACCAAGTAAGATTTCCATCTTTAAAATAGAATCTCTCTTTTTCTCTTACAATATATGGGATTCAAATAGTTCCAACAGAAGTTAAAAGCATATCTCAAGCTTCTGGGACATCAAATCTACTTTTTATTTCATTGTATTTTTCTTCTGTTATAAATAGTTCCGTTGAAATTTCTCATCCATTAAATTTTTCTATTATTTCTTTTCAACGATAAAAAGGGACTCAAAAGCTTTTATATTCCTCTGCGAATATTCTTTTACTTGAACTGATTTCACAATTTTCTCCCAAAGTACTCTCTATCCATCAATTTGGAAGAGAACCTTGAATATTATCAGATTGTGTTTCTTTTTCTGTTGTTGTCATAAATGTTATTTTGTAATTCAAATAGAAGGTTGTATAACTTTTTCTACCATTCCTGGTATGTTAGGCTCAGTATTTATTCTTCATTTTTTGTATTTTATACTAATGTAGTTGCTTCATTCTTTTGCTCGATCTAAGAAGGTTTTATCAATTTTTCCAAGATGAACCAGGAGCGAAGATCATCAGACAACAAGTAATGATATAGTGATAAAGAAGGATACAATAGGTGCTCGTAAAAATTTTGTATTATACCAATGGAACCTTTTATTGAGTCTGTGTACTAAATACCCAATCACTAATATAAGGACCACAACTCACACCCAGAATAAGAGCCAAAGCAATAGGTAGAGCACCACTATTGTGATGACAGCCCACATAATTTCTTCCCCCAACTCGTTGTCGTATGAGCTTGAATAATGTTTTTTACGTCTCTTTCTGTAGTAGCCCATTCTATAACAGCCATTACAAACTAAAACCAATTTTTGCTAATTGTTTTTTTATTTCTTCATTCATTGTTTGCTCTTTTGCCATCTGCTCTGCGAGCATAGTAGTGAGCTTCTCCATCTTTTCTTCAAAAGGGATACCATCATCTTCTACATCTCCTATGCCTACATATCTTCCAGGGGTAAGAACGAAACCATGTTTCTCTATCTCTTCCATCTTTGCAGACTTACAGAATCATTTCTGATTCTCATATTTATCAGGATTTTTTCTCCAATCATGGTAAGTGTTTGCTATCGTATCCATATCATTTTGAGTAAATTCTCTATGTACACGATCTTTGAGAAATCCCATTTCTGAGGCATCAATAAAGAGAGTCTCCTTATTTCTTACTGTTCTTTCTCTTCTGAGAAATCGTATACAGGCAGGGATACCCGTATTATAGAACAGCTGTTTTGGTAGCGCTACTATACAATCGACAAGATCAGCTATTACTAGATTTTTACGGATATCTCCTTCCCCAGAAGTGTTTGAACTCAACGAACCATTAGCCAAAACTGTCGCCATTACTCCATGCGGAGCTAAGTGATAAAGCATATGTTGCATCCATGCAAAATTTGCATTACCTGCTGGCGGTATTCCGTACTTCCATCTTGCATCATCTTGTAATATTTCTTGTCCCCAGTCACTTTGATTGAATGGCGGGTTCGCAAGCACATAATCAGCTTTGAGATCTGGATGCAGGTCTTTAAGAAACGAACCTTCGGTGTTCCAAGCTACGAATTGAGAGTTGATATTTCTGATTGCGAGATTCATTTTGCTTAGTTTCCATGTAGTCTGATTGGACTCTTGACCGTAGATGGTGATGTCCTTGATATTTCCCTGGTGTTCTTGGACAAATTTTTCACTCATTACAAACATTCCACCACTACCGCAGGCAGGATCAAAGACGCGTCCTTTGTATGGTTCAATCATCTCTACCATAAGCTTTACTATCGATTTTGGTGTATAGAATTGCCCTCATCTTTGCCCTTCGGCATTAGCAAATTCACCTAAAAAATATTCATAAACACGACCAAATAGATCTTTGGATTTTTCATTTTCTATTTTTAGCTCAGTATTTGATATGAGATCGATTAACCCACCGAGAGAGGTTTTATCTAAGTTCTCTTTACCATAAACTTTTGGCAACACATTTCTAAGTTCCATATTCTCTTTCTCTATTGTTTCCATAGCGTCATCAAGTTCTTGTCCGATAGTTGGTAGTTTTGCTTTTGCTTGTAGACTCTTCCATCTTGCTTGTTCGGGCACGAAGAAGATATTCTCTGCTTTATATTCATCTCTATCTTCTGGATCAGATTCTTCATCTGTTAATAATTTATTGTAAAGTTCTTGAAATGAATCAGAAATATATTTCAAAAAGACTAGTCCAAGAACTATATCTTTGTAATCTGCGGCGTTAATATTCTTACGTAACTTGTCTGCGGCTTTGAATAGTTGGGCTTCAAAATTTGATGTTTGTTCTTTTGCCATGATGTTTTTCAATACTAGATAAAAATTCAATCATCATCTATACATATTTTCTCCCCCTTTATGCTGATATTTATCCCATTTGCAACAACAATTTTCCTCCCTCTTGCTTTTCGCAGTGGAAAAACTATACAAGAAACCATGAAAAAACTTATTCTTGTCGACTGATCTGGGTATTTGTTTAGGGCATATTATGGGCTTCCAGAGCTCACCAACGCACAGTGAGAGAAGGTCCATGCAATCTATGGTTTCTTGAGGATGCTCTTCAAGGTTTTTTACGAAAAGCCTGATTATTTTGTGCTTGCGTGGGATGCACCACACAAGACAATGAGACACGATCAATACACCGAATACAAAGCAAATAGACCCACGCAACCAGATGATTTCAAGTTCCAGATTGGACTAACCAAAAACATCGTAGACCAACTTAACATCAACTATCAGGAGATCCGTGGCTATGAAGCAGATGATATCATCGCTACCCTCGCAAGACGTGGATCGCAAGATGGCTTGCAAGTGACTATCATGACCAGTGACAAAGATTTGAAATCACTCCTTGATGAGAATATTTCATGTGTAGATCCCATGAAAATGATCACCCATACTGCGAAAACATTTGTCGATGAACGAGGGTTTGAGCCGGTTCACATGATCGACTATCTTGCCCTGATTGGCGATGCAAGCGACAACATCCCTGGTGTGAAAGGTATCGGTCCAAAAGGTGCTATCGGTCTCATCCAAAAATATCACACACTAGAAAACATCTATGCACATATAAATGAGATCCCCAAATCGCTCCAAGAGAAGCTTGTAATCAACCAAGAAATTGCCCACCAGAGCAAAAGCCTCATCCAACTCCTCGATGTCCCATGATTAGTGACGACACCATGGGAGGAATTTCTCATGAAACCATCCTTTGAACATTACAGAAAAATCCTCATCGACCAGTACCAGTTCAACTCTATGGAAAAAAACATCAAAGCCCTCCAAGATATGTACGAAAAACCACAACAAATGGGACTGTTTGGGTAGACTATATATCCATTACGAAATTTATCGGTCCTGCATTCAACGCATCTATTTCCATAAACGCTCCAAATACGCCGCTTTTCGTAGGTATATGCTCGTTTTCAAGCGCAACGATCAACTCATCAAAAATTCTTTTTGCATCCTGGAATGGCGCACTATCGGCGAAATCAAACCTCATTCATTTCCTATTTTGACCGTAGAGCGTAAAATTAGGAATAAGAAGGATCTCTCACCCGCACTCTTCTAGCGTGCCGATTATCTTTCCATCCCTATGGAACACTTGCAACCCATGGATTTTGCTCACAAAGTGAGCAATTTTGGCGGGATAGTCTAGCAGGTCTTGTGTACTTACAGACATATAGATCAACAATCAGGTTCAGATGGTCGCTTCATATCCATACTCCGTTATATTCTCCTGCATCGAAGAACAATCTACCTTCAAGGCATCTAGTTCGTTTTGTGCTACTTTTATACGAGCGTGTTGTACTACTTGGATGAGAAAACGCATGATTTGTTTACTATACAAATAAAATCAATTATTAATTATGAATGGTTAATTATGAATTATTAATAAAAAAGGGGCATTAACCATTAACCATTAACCATTAACCATTAAACATTAAACATCAACAATTAATAATTAAAAAAATGTTCTCTAAAATTTGACAAATTTGGATTTTGTGATTATAATAGGATATAAATTTATTTTATAGATACTCAACCATGAGATCAACAACCATTAGAAAAGTTTCAGTATCAGCGCTCGCAGTGGTGTTGTGAGCCGGATTGATGTTAAGTTCAATGAACCGATCATCTGCCGCAACCTCTACAACCAACACGACGTTGGGTATTACAGCAGGTACTTTCACATTCCTCAAGGATGTTACAACAAACATGGATAGTTATTTTTCTCACTCTCCAAACGCGTGAGCAAGTATTGATATAGGTACATACGCAGCGAGTGTAACGACTACAAGTGCCTCTTCTGCAGGTGATCATAGATTCACTGTCTCTGATCTCCTAGGGAATGCATTTGCTGTAACATTACAAAGTTCAGCGTTAACTATCGCATGAGCATCTATTCCTGCTTCTGCTATTGGCTACACTGGAACTGCATGGTTAGGAACAGGACAAGCACTCACATCAGCTCCAACAAGTGCTGTAGATATTGGTACGAACCCAATCACATTCGTTGCAAGAAACAATGCGGATGGACTATCACTCTTCTCTCAAGAAATCACGATTAAAGTAGCAATTCCTGCGGCACAGAAACCAGGATCATATACTGGTTTGCTTACTTTCACCTACTAGAAAACATTTTCTTTCTATATATTCGATAGCCAATCCCCAAGAGGGCAACTATCAAAAGAAGGGATTTTCGATCAAACGAGATTCCTTTTTTTATATGCAAATCTATAAACTTGGCTTTGCGAACAAGGATTCCAACGCCAAGAGGAATATTTGTTTCGTCCTCATTAGAAGATAACGAATACACTAAGCACCCATGCATAACAAATCAGCTTGTAACAGCATCTTTCGGGAAGTATATTTTGGCATGCGCTGTTTTGGATTCTCATTTCCTCAGTAGCAACTGTGTTTTGTATCAAGTCACATATTTCCCAAAATTATCTACTTTGTCTGCTGTTCAACACGCTTTATTTTGCCATTGATCATTGGTAAGCATTCCATCGACAAATCAAATATCGACAGCAACATCCTGATCAGACCGGTTTTGTACAGCGTAGCACAACTCATAAGTACTTCACAATTTATAATCATAATCAACTGCTTTAACTCCTGTGAATCCACAAAAATCAACTTCGACTTTTTGTATGTGTTCTGATTGTTGCGCAAACGCTTGCCCATCTATCTTCACGTCCATAGTAGTTTGACCGCTAGATACTATCGCATTCTCTGCTGGTAATTTTTCGGTTGCATCCGTTGCTTGACTAGAAAACGCCACAAGGAAGCAACTCATCAAAAAAAGTCAAATATATATTTTTTTCATATACCTACACACTATAGATAAACATTTATTATTCTTTAGTTTCTTGATTTTTTTTCGATGCGAAAGCTTTCTGCTGGTTGCGAAGAATTTTCAAGAGTATCAATAACAGGATCAAAAACAACAATAGTCAAATTATAGTCACAAAAAATACGGTATCGAAGATCCGTATATTTGCGCTTTCTGATAGATACCCGGGAGCCAACTTCTCATTCCCGAATGTGTCAAGTGGAAGGTAGGATATATTGAGCTTCGTCTTCAGGTTATATGATGGTATTTCATCTAACTTTCTGGTTATCAAGAGCGTTTCATCTCTCAGGATGATGCGCGGTTCAGTAAATGTCTTTTTGTACATTAAATAGTTAGAAACCGTGCCTGTGATTGACACGTTTTGATCGACACTCGAGACGTTTTTGAGTTTAAATTGTACAACATATTTTCCATCTGTTGGGTCTATATAATATCTGATCTTTGGGTTAGAAGATAGGTTCTCTCATGACGCCGGATCAAAATCCACGAAAACAATTGCATTCTCAGTTGCTTTCAAATAATCTCCAACCAACACATCTACAAATTTTGCTCTTCTCATCAAAAGCGCAAAGTTACTACTCTCTCCGGTGTTTTGTGCCGTATTTTCCAAAATTGAATAAACCAAACATCCGTGATAGACACCATCTGAACCCGTAGGATAGATGAAATTGGCTTTTTTCTCTATCGTTTGATTTGCAGGAATAGTGATGATGTTCTCAAAACCTGTTACATATTGCCCAAAATATTTTGTATCAGCATCACTCAAACACGCTTTGTTCCTTCGTTGATCGTTTGTAAACGCTCCATCCACAAAAGAAATTTTTATCGTAGCGTTGACGGGTGATTTGTTTGAAATGCGGTAGCAAATATCTCAACGCTTTTCAACAGGCGTTTGATAAAATAACACACTTCCGGATACAGTTACGCCAGATTGGATAACTGCACCAGTATTAGTTTCACAAAAAGATACATCAACATTCGAAAGATTATCAGCAAAAGCAACTCAAAAAAACAAAAATACGATCGCAAACAAAGCATATAATTTTTTGCTAAACATTCAGGACGAAAAAAATATAAAAGTGTTTCAATGTCTTTACTTTTAGGAAAAATATGCAAATAATCAAGTACAAAATAATTGAAATACAAAAAAACAATTAATTTAAAAAAGACAGTCTGTCAAAAAACAAACTGCCCCACCAAAAAAAATCAGATTTAGTATATAGTATAAATAATAGTTCATGTATAATTTCCCGCTTTCTGAAATGCCGGTATATCTACTTTTATCGCTAGCTGTGCTCAATACGTACCTGTCTTCCCACCATTTGATCATGCAGACCTCATAATAAACGTCAGAGGAGAAGATATATTTGTATAGGTAGTTCCAATGGATGTAATTACATTTGCATTCGCGGTACCTGACAGTAGCGTTATGCCTCCTACGGTTTTGACATACATATTGGTGTTTGCTATCGTTTGTGCGTTATATTGCAAATTAGACATCTCAAGTGTCGTGTAATATCCTGCATCAGATCATATACTATCAGACACCTGAAAATACTCACTCGATCCGGTAAAGGTCTTTTCCAAGGAGTTTGTAGATGTTTTTACCATTGTAGATCCTAAACCAAGTGTGGCTGGTCAAGAAATCGAAAGCGATCAACTTGTAGGGGTAATCCGGTCTACTGAAGCGATTGCAGAACCCACATTTCACGCGCTATTTGTGAAAAAAAATGTAAAAGAGCCATTTTGTGTAAAGGTATACTGAGCGCTTCATCCGTTATTTACAATCGTTACGCTCTCTGAAAATCCTGTAAGTGTCGCTACCACAGGTCAACTCGTTGAACCTGTGACGTCGTAGGTCACCGTAGCGGTAGGCGTCAATGCTCTATCTATACGATTTTGATACAAAGCAGATATTTCTGTGGTATTCAGTTGTTTACTATAGATGCGGATATCATCCATTTGCCCATCAAAATAGTTTGCAGTTGCGGTACCTGCGTATCTTCACACTCTCACTTGTTGATTGGTACTTGCAAAGGTAACAGAACTTGTATTCGTCGCAACCTGCGCTCCATTTACATACAATATTCTACTTGTGGCTGATGCAAACACACCCACGACATGATACCATGTTCATGGCACAAAAGTCGCTGTAGCAGTTGACGTTCTAGCCTTGGTATTACTACCAACGATCGTTGGTCTACCCGACACCAAACTTATCCCCCGATACCTGGTTGCCGTTGCAGAGTCTCCCATCATCACAATAGCATCAGTACCTGCTATCGTGTGGGGTTGAATCCACGCAGAGAAAGTAAACGGATATGCTGTGATTCAGATAGTCCCTCTTTCCATATATTCAGTAGCGCCATCTAGGGAAAACACACTGTAGCCACCATCTTTAATCGCCTCTATTCATCAAAATCCCGTAAAATTGTTGTTTGATAACGATCTATCCAAAATAGTTGTAGTTCAACTAAAATCTCATGGAAGGAGTACTT
>CAZXON010000011.1:20597-22966 GCA_964642385.1 uncultured Candidatus Peribacteria bacterium | reverse complement strand
GAAAAAGTTGTTGTTTAAGTTGTTCTATTGTCTTATCCTTTTCTACAATCTCTTGATCTACTTGTTTTTCTACTCCTGCTTTTTCTACAATCACTTGCTTATTACCTTCTATCCTTTTTTTTACGACTGCAAGTTCCTCTTCTAGTTGTTTTTTTCTCCTATTCATGGTGATTCTTTTTTTGTAGTTACTCGTCATTTGTTGTTCTGAACCATACTGTCCCCTATTAGCTAAAAAATTTTCATATATTTTTGCTTCATCTTGGGAAACTCTAAATCCAGCGATGTCAACTGAATCATTTGCAACGATATGTATTGGGGGCTCTTTCTTTAGCGTTTCCTTTCCTGTTTTGGTGGCTTGAGCAAATACTCATGTCATTCATGAGAGCAATAGTACTGTTAGGATAGCGTTTTTAACACGCTGTTTGAGCGGCGACTTCGCATCACGTACTACGCGATCAGAAGCGTTTTCTGCTCTTATATTTCCCAGCATCCCTTCTTTTGCCATTGTTTTTACAAAAAAAGAATAAACCTACATGTGTAGATTATACTCCATTCCTATTTTTTGTCAAATGAAAATGCTATTCTTCCTCGTCCTCTTCGTCACCAGTTTTGTTGCGAGCTTTTGTTCATCATAGTGTTTTTTTCCTCTCTATCGTGATACGATCGCGTAATTGTACTGGGAGAACACCTTCTTTGTAGTCGTGTAAAAGCACAGTATCATTGGGTTTTGCATATTTATCTATCAAATTAGCAGTAAGTAACTCATCCAAGAAAGTTGCTGGATCATTCACGATTGCTCTTTCATACTTCCTGGTAGAGAGCATATAATTTTCTCCAAAAAATCTAGTTTCTTCACGAGATTGTGCAAAAACCAGAAGGACACTTGCGAGAGATTTTTCTTCTTTTTCCAACTCCCTAATTTTGGCTTGCAAAAGCCCATAATCATCAATCATGCGTTTTAGTGTACGCTCTCCAAGTTCACTTGGGATAACCTCATCACTGGAATATTTGTGCTTCCATGCAGGACATACAATCTCAAACGCACAATATTTACAATGATCACCTGTGGTATGTACAAATGCTTCAGTATCACCAAGTCCTCCATTGTAATTTCCTGCTTTTTGCCTGATTTCTGCTATCGTTTTCATGATTTCATTTTTGATCTCTTCCATGCGAGTTAGTGTGATCTCTCTTTCTACTTCTTTTTCCATGTGCAGATAAATTACTCTTCCAACGCTCTTAGAGAATTTTTTGCCATACATTTGATGGACTGCTAGACCATAGAGAACGAGCTGTTCTTCATGCACATCTTGGTCATCTGGATACAACCTTTGGTTCGTTTTGTAATCAGTAATATACACAGTATCGTCCTTAGAATCTAGTCTATCGATAATCCCTGAAAGTGTTGTATCATCATCTATTTTGTAGGTGATACGTTGTTCAAATCCCCACGGTCTGGCTTGTGTAAACGGCGCATAGGTTGTAAAATACCACTCCAAATACGACTCACCTCTCGTTAAAAACTGTTCTTCTTGTTCTGGAGTTGCCAGTTCCATCAATGTGCTTTTTTCATTGTTCCAGGTATCTTTCATAACTTTTTGAGTTTGCTGGAGCGTCGGTGTCGCATAGGCACTCACTTGTTTATACAAAAACTCTAAAGCAGTATGTACAGCGGTTCCAAGCAGTGTATAGATCGTTTTTTCAAATGGCGCTTCCAATTTATCCACATACTGAAAACGGTATCTTAGCTGACATTGCTTATAAACTTGTAATTGCGAATGTGAGAAACGAGCCATAAGGAGAAAAGGAGATAAGGTAAAATCGGTGGTTGTTAATTATGAATTATTAATGATTAATAAAAAAGAGTATTAATCAATTTTCATTATTTTGATTTTCCTACATTCTACAAGAGATGATTTTTGTGTTGCCCGTCCTATCTGAGCTCACCTCTCTTTCCAACGACTATGCGGGCATTTTTGGGTAGAGTTCCATAGTTCTGTTTATTTCGTTCGGTTTCCAGGAGGGTAATTGTATCTACTTTTATCAGGTCACTTGTCATTTATAGGTCAGTTTATTAGTTTCAGATTTGTCAAAGTTCAGTTGTCTCATTCACTTTTCTATATTTATCCAACGAGACAGAAATAGCAAGTGTTTTGTTGTTAATCAAAATACGCCTTTAAACGAGGATCTTTGTTCCGCTTATAGTAAAAAAAAACGAGGCAGTGGGTATTTAATTATTAATTATGAATTATTAATTATGAATTATTAATAAAAAAGGTGTATTAACCATTTATCATTAACCATTTATCATTAACCATTTATCATTAACCATTTATTTGCTTTGGATCAACTGAAAGATCAGTCATATT
>CAZXON010000011.1:0-20497 GCA_964642385.1 uncultured Candidatus Peribacteria bacterium | reverse complement strand
CCATTTATCATTAACCATTTATTTGCTTTGGATCAACTGAAAGATCAGTCATATTTGGTGTTGACATTTCATATAAAATAGTCTTGCTTTTTGATGATGAAGTTGTATAATTGAATTACAAAATAAAAATAAACTTTTTTCATATACCTCCTTGATTTTGTTCATTTTGTTTGTTTACAGCAGTTAATTTTTTTTTTGCCTTAGTCATGTCTTCTAGTTTGCTAGAAGACACAAAAAGGACACATTGTGATAATGCGTCCTTTTCTTTTTTTTAAAAATTACTTGTAAAAAATATGTTGGCACTAAAAATAGTATGTCTAGGGTCAAATAACTAGATGTCGGTGTATCATTAAAAATTATATTTTTTTAGTGGTGATCGTGTTCCGCTTCAGCTGCGAGTGCATCTGCTTTGGTTTCATGGATTGTGCCATCTGGATGATGAGCTGGAGAATAGATTGTATACATCTGTAACTCTCCTTGTCCTTTATTTATGATATTGTGTTCAGATCCCGCTGGGATGATAATTGTTGTACCATCTTTCAAAGCATATGATGTGCCATTGATGATCGCTTCACCCTCACCTTTTTCAACTCTAAAAAATTGATCATTCTCAGGATGCACTTCCATACCGATATCTTCGCCTTGTTGTAAAGCCATAAGAACAAGTTGCATATGAGCTTGGGTACTAAGTACTTTTCTAAAATAATGATTTGCAAGAGTCGCCTCCTCCATTTCAACATGATGTGGTATAAACATTGTAGTAACGTAAATGATAAAATAAACTCCCTAGTTTTCGTTTATTTCGTGAGTTTTTGATAAAAAAACGATCTAGTACAATCTAATTTATATTCATAATGAACAACAAAACAAGTGCAATAAAATCTATCTGTGAACGAGGTTCAATCCTGGGCTCACAAAATTGAAAGTATGAACTGCTTTGTGCGAATTAATCATTAATCATTAACAATTTATAATTACAAAGTTTCAATTTTTCTATAATCTAAAATAATACTATGGAAATCTGGAAAAAAATATCTAGTATGGGGATATGCATCCACTAAAAAAAGTGAGAAACACCTATTACGAGAAAAAATATAGCTACCTACAAAGTGACATTGCGAACCTGCTAAAAGACACCTATACGTCTCCAGATGAACGGCGCAATGATGAAATCACAATGCAACTTGTGGGACACTCAACTATATTGATCAATATCTACGGAACATGGATTTTGACTGATCCAATTTTTTCCAAAAAAGCAGGGTTCCATATTGGTCTACGAGTAACAAAAATTTTTGAAAGGTGGTTACAACGCAGAAAAAAATGATTTTGGAGCAAGATTCTCTCCTCTATACAAAAAAGAAAAATTGGCACAAAAAGACGCAAACAAGCGACTATTCAAATAGAAGACATACACTCACTAGATTATATTCTGATTTCTCATGCACATTTTGATCATTGGGACAATGACTCATTAGACGGTTTGAGAAAGAAATTTCCAAATGTGACTATCATCTGTCCCAAAAACACAAGTAAACTACTCCACCACGCAAACCACAAAAAAATCATTGAAATAGATTGGGAAGAGCACCATGACACATCTGAGATATCTTTTCTTGCATACGAAACAAAACATCGATGAGAAAGGTATCTTCACAATCCTTTTGTGACATACAAGAAATGATCAAAAAAACAAAAATGACACAATAGTTATGTGATATCCAAAAATGGAAAAAATATATTTTTTGCCGGAGATACTGCATACACAGAAGCATTTGGCGATCTTCCAAAAACTCTCGCAAGCATCAATCAAAAAAGTATAGATATCAGCATATTTCCTATCGCCGGATATACGTGGAAAAGGAATCATTGTACGCCAGAACAAGCTCGAGATATGGCAAAACAAATGAAAAGCACATGGTTTATTCCAATGCACTTCGAGACATTTCACTCTTCAAAAAGACCTATCTATAGACTCATTGATACATATAGAAAAGAACTACAATGGAAAAAATCGCTTGAAAAAGACAATTGAGAAGATATCCTTGAAAACAACAACTCTGATATGCATATAGGATTATCATCTATTGGTGAAATATTTATCTATAAAGAAACACACAATGTATATTCTCGTTCTTAACGCTGGTAGTTCATCACTCAAATATCAACTGTTTGATATGGAGAAAAAAAAACTCCTCCTAAAATGAAATGTAGAAAGGATTGGTGATGCAGAAAGTTTGATTAAACATACAGATAAAAACGACAAAAAACACTCTATCAATAGTCATCTAGCAGACCACACAAGTGCACTCCACACAGTGCTTGATTTGCTAGTAGATCCAGAGCTTGGCGCGATTCGTTCACTATCAGAAATCCAAGCAGTTGGACATAGAGTTGTGCATGGATGAGAAACATTTAGCAAAGCGACAATTATAGATGAAGCAGTAAAAGAGACTATCAAGGCGTTAATTCCTCTTGCTCCTTTACACAATCCTGCTAATCTCATGGGTATTGAAGCGTGTGAAAAAGTGCTTCCATGAGTACCGAATGTCGCAGTTTTTGATACTGCATTTTTCCAATCTATGTCACCGGAACATTATTTATATGCATTGCCGTATGAGTGGTATACAGAAAATAAAGTGAGAAAATATGGCTTCCATGGGACATCTCATCAATATATTGCAGAAAGATATGCCGAACTTACAGGAAACACAGAAGCAAAAATTATCTCATGTCATGTAGGAAATGGTGCGAGCGTAGCAGCAATTAGCGATGGAAGAGCTGTGGATGTGTCACTAGGGTTGACAACAATCGTTGGATTGATCATGGGAACAAGATGTGGTGATATTGATCCAGGTATTATCCCTTATATCATGAGAGAGAGGAATTTTTCGGTTGATGAACTTGACACTGCTCTTACGAAAAAATCAGGGCTTCTTGGATTGTTCGGAAAATCAGGTGATCATAGAGATATTGAAGAAGGCTACATCCAAGGGAAACCGCAAGAAGTGATGATTCTGAATATGTACACAAATGGAATTTTGAAATATATCGCAACGTATGCTGCATATTTACAAGGAGCTGACGCTATCATATTCACTGCCGGCGTACTAGAAAACTCTGCCGTGCAAAGGAAACTTATAGCAGAAAAATTAGGCTGGATGGGAGCAGAGTTTGACCCTAGCAAAAATGATTTTAGAGGCGAAGAGAGAAAAATATCGACAGACGATAGCAAAGTAGAAATTCGAACTATCCCGACAAATGAAGAGTTGATGATCGCAAGACAAACATATGATCTAGTGAAAGACCTCTAAGATAGATGAAATATATCTAACTTTTTGTACGTGAGTTATTTTGCGTCTGGAATGTTTTCCATTACAACATCAACATCATAATAGTGCCCTTTGCAGTGCGTTTCTACCAAAGTTCGTTTTGTTGTTTTGAGGTTATGATGAATCGCTCAGTATGGTCCAACTGGATCTTTTTCGTTTTGCAAAACAGTTACTGGAAAATCAATAATCGTATCGTATTCGTCTGCATCAAATCTCGGATTGGTGATAGCTTTCAAAGGAATTCAGCACAATAGCACGAACGTCGGCTTCTTTTCGATAAGTTCAATCGTCTGGAAAAACAAATTTGTTCATGCAGACTTTGCAATAATCGCATAATCGGTACTGCCCTTTTTTGCAGTACACTCCTCTATCCACGCAAGCAATTTCTCTTGTTCTTTGGCAAAACTCATTGCTGAGGGTCCATTTTCTTTTCGGTGGTCGTATTGTATATAGTCGGCATCATATCATTTTTCTTTTCACGCATCTACAAGCTCTTGTGCTCGGTTTTGATTGCTGACAGAGTTTCACCCTAAGATAAGAAGATGCATTTGTAGAAAAAAGAAGATAAAACTTCTTCAAGTATACAGAACAATATATCCTACATCAATGGAAAAACATTTCCGTTTATTTGGAATCCGTTTTCACTGAAAAACGTTTTACCTAAAAAATATTCAAAAAAATTATTTATAGAGTGCTATTTCTTTTATCGCTCCATTATCCTCAACTATCACAACGATATGATCGTCTTCTTTGTATGTTTTCAAGTATGTATCAAATTCTTGCTTATGGACAATTCATGTTTTTTGTTCAACGAGTTGTTGTTTATTGTTCTCATTCGTGAATATTTTGAAATCATGGTTATTCATGAAATGAATTGCTTCTATTCCAAGTTTTTCACCTTTGTGATTATACAACTGCGCAGTATCTCAATCCAAATAGTGAGAGACGACATTTCAATGCACAATAAATCATCCACCTGAATTAGGTTGTGACGTAATAGTTTCTCCATTGTTTCAATTCAACAATATAGATTCTACAAGTTTCACATCGCGATCTCAGCGAATTGTTTTTTGTAAAACAAACAATCATTTGTTTAGGTCTTTTTTTTCATAGAGAGCTTTAGGTGTTTTGCCATTTACGAAATACGGATAATTCATACGATATAGATAGCGATCATCTGCATTAAATATCACATTTCATTCTTTGTCTGCAATCTTTTGCACATATCAATTCTCGTCAATATCAAGTGCATACTCTAATGCCATGTTCTCGTTTTGTTCTTGCTGCTTCCTATAATCTTCTGCAGATTGTTGCTCCTTTCTTTGATATTCTTTAAAAACGTCTTCTTGTTCAATCAGTTCTTCTGATGGGTATTTTCCATCCCATAGTTTTCATTTCTGTGTTAAAAAAATTTTTGAATCAAATCTAAACAAACATGAACTATCCTTATGTGCCAATAATTGTGTGTCTTCTGGTATTTTATCAGCGAGCAAATTCATCTCCTCATCATAAAATGCATGTAAACGCGTTCCATTTTCCAGATATGTTTCAGAATATACTCAATTTTGTAAAAATAGATGTCATCTGAGATTTTTGATTTCTCTTCACTCTTTGTTTAGGAGAACGTATCTTTTAGATGCTTCTATTGCTTCCATATTTCACTGTTTTGATTCATCAACACGGATTCAAACATAAAAATTTCCATGCTTTTCAATTTGATAGTATTTTCCTGAAATCGGCATCATCTGTTCTCATGCAAGTTTAAAAATCTTAGAGTCCCATATATTATTTGCGAATATCACCTCTCATTCATCATAAAAATTATTATATCAATTCCGAAAACCTCATGTTTCTGATCAGTAATATGTTTGATTAAGCCCCTCAGCTATGTGCTTTTCTCTTTCATATTTTTTTGCAAAAGATCACTTCGTAGGAGCATTATCTAAAAGATCAGCAGTTTCACTTGCTTGGTTAGGTGTGCTTGATTGGTCTAATTTTGTACTTTCTAAGTCTACATTTTCTTGAGTTGATAGAGATGACATGACAAATAGAAATTATAGGTAAAATAATTGTGACAATATTATATTGATTTTCTTTGTTTTGTCAAATGCCCCAATTCTGATAACAAGGTTGGAGGAACATTAAAAGATTGTCTATATTGTGTGAGTGCAATAAAATAATTTTTTTGTCAATACTGCTCTGCTTGATTTTGGTAGTGCATAAGTGTATACTATATAAAATATTTTTATCATTAATCTATTTATCATGAAATTCGGTGACAAGCTTCTTATTCTCGTGATTGCATTGCTCTTGTTAGGAGCGTATGTGCGAGGCACAAAATACACACCAACAGCACAATTAGCAAAATCATTGACTGTGTCTGGTGAAGGAAAAGCGACTGCTACACCTGATACATTAAGTATCAATCTTGGGATCACAGAAACTGGCGCAACAACACAAGACGCACAAACCGCAATGGAAAAGAAAGTAACAGCGTTTAAAGGACTCTTGAAAGAGATGAACTTCCCTGAAAACAAGATCCAAACAGAAAATCTAAATGTGTACGAAGATTATGATTGGACACAAAGTGGAAGACAATCAAAAGGATATAGAGCCAACCAAAATATAACGCTCGAATTGACGGGAAGCGACATCGCAAAAAGAGGAAGCGAAATTATCTCTCAAATCCCCGCACTGGGAAATATTATCGTAAATTCAACGAACTTCTTTGTGAAAGACCCACAAGCTGGTGTGCAAGCAGCCAGAGAAAAAGCTTTTGAGAACGCAAAAATCAAAGCTGAACAACTAGCGAAACTCTCAGGGCAAAAAGTAGGAAAAGTCCTCTCAATCCAAGATGGAAGTTCTGATCAGAACTCATACCCTACTCCATATTATAGAGCGACAAATTATGCTATGGATTCTGCTGGTGCTGAGGCGAAAACGATAAGTACAGACACGCTTTCTGCAGGCGAGAATACAGTAACACACTACATGACTGTTGTGTTTGGATTAGAATAGTTTATTACGGAATAATCTAAAAAAGAAAGCAGGCCTTGATGGGTCTGCTTTTTGGTAAATATAATTTTCTGGTGTTTTCTTTTTACTACGCTGCTCTTTTTTCCGTTGCGGTAAGGACTCTTTTCGTCTTTTGTTTCTTCGCATACGCTTTGGCGCTACGAGCGCCTTTAATCGCTTGTCTTGCAAGTTTAGGAACTTTACGAAGTTTAAGAATTTTGATCACGTCAGCGAATGGAATGATTGAAATTGCAGAGATACCTGCATCAATGATATGTTCTTTCGCAACTTTTCAGTCGCCTTTTAGTCCAGCTTTTGCACTTCTAAAAGCATATAATATCGCATTTGCCAGATCTGCGAACGAACCGTATGTTGGCTCAAATCAGACAACATCTAATGCTGCTTGAAACGCATCGATTGCTTGCAGTTTCTCTGGATCATCACCATATTTTTCTTTGATTTCATCGATTGACTTTACGCCCAACTTCTCTCTTCCTGCTTCTAGTATCTTTTCATAATCATCTGGTAGATCCGCATTTTTCTCAATCGATTTAATAAGTTCCTGCAAACGCTTGCGGATATGCTTGATTTCTAGTTGCTCTGCTCTTGATAAACTCTCTAGATCAAAATCATCAGAAAGTGTTTCTAACAGAATCTTTCATTCTTTCAAAAGCTGTTTTTTGGTGGGAGTTTGTCTCTCTACAAGTTTGTCTGCTTGGAGTTTGGACTTTTCTGCCGTGTCAATTTTGGTTGTCATATGCGAGTAGTACATAATAAACTACTACTAGTCTATGCAAAAACACTGGAAAGTCAAAAAATGGAGGGGAAAATAGCGGGTTTATGCAGGGAAAGTGACTATGGTAATTATTTTTTGCATTATTTGACATTTGGAGTAATATATACATAGAATATTTAATTGTTATTATTCTAAAAATGTTTACTATCTTACAAAAATTTTTTTGAGAAAAAAAACCATCTACTATACTCCTCGAAAGTATAGCTCCAGAAAAAAATGGTTTTAAACAACAAAGAATATTTAATCCTCAAACAATTGTTGAAAAATTTAGAGCAATGAGCCCATATGATTTTGAGTATGCTGTAAAAGACTTATTTGAAGCAAGATGATATACGACAATCCGTGAGCCATTGTATAGGACAACAAGGACTGGAAAAAAGATTCCCCTAGCTGACAATGGAATTGATTATATTTGAAAGAAAAATGGTCAGAAACATTTTGTACAGGTTAAGACATATAAATGAAAGAGACAAGTTACCATATGAGATTTGAGAGAGTTTAATAGTGCATTACAAGATGCATGAAAATGAAAGAACGATAAAGCATATTTCATCACAACAACAATATTCACTAAAGAAGCTGAAAGTTACGCCGCGAGCAAAAAAATAACATGCATAGACTTCAAAGGTTTTGAAAAATTACATAATGTTGCAATCGGCGAAAATGACTATTATAAGAATCATTTTCAAGAACATTTAAGTAGAATAAATTTTACAGACAACGCAAGATTTACACAACACATGAAAACATGTCCATGGTGTGGCGCTACATTAGTTACGAGAAGAAGTCGTACATCACAAACAACATTCCTTTGATGTCAAAATTTTGCCAAAACATGATGCAAGTATAGAGAATATATTAGAAAACAAGAAACTGTAGGTATAGCGTAACTATTCCTTGCTATATTTCATCAAACAGAAATTATATCATTGCTCCTCTGCCCGTTCTTTTGTTCATATGAGTTTTTCGGGGACACCATCCCAAGTATCTATTTCATGGAATCAGACTTTTTTGTAGTATCCTGAGAGCTCTTTTTTACATGCACCAAACACTTCGGCTTTGAGGTTTTTTTCTGTCAATAAACTGTGCATAATACCATATCCCAATTTTTTTCATCTATACGCAGGATTTACTCGCAAAGAACCCAATTCGAATTGATTTGGTCAAATACGAAACATTCTACAAAAAGAGATAATTTCTCACTCAGTATTTTTCACTAGATAAAATTGATCTTTTTGAATCTCATAATAAGACAAATCAGTAGAGTGGATGATTTTTTGGACAAAATCATAATCTTCATCAGACAACTCTCTGAGGAGATGTAGATCGTCAGGTAGTTCTTCCATCTCTAAAAACGCATCCATAAGATCATTCTTTTTATCTACCTCTTGAGCTAATTGCTCTGATTTTTGTATAGAAATATTTTCCATTTATAGTAGAAAAAAATTAAAAGTATTCTACCTAACTCCACTTTCCAAGATAGAAAATGTTTGTTTGTCACAGTTGATTTCCCCCAGAGCGCCGATAGGAATTGTCATAATTGGAGCGGTATGTCAGAAATCCATATTGGTAACTATAGGTAATGTATCCAGTTTTTCTTCTCATCTTACCACCTTGAGCACAACATTATCATATTCTATTTTCTCACCAGTTTTCCGTTTTTTGGTTGATCTACCAACGAGAATACCTTTGATAACTTTGAAAATTCACTGTGCGGCTAGATTTCTCAATACTCGTGTAACTTCAGTTTCGCTGTTGTTTTCGTCATCTGCTATCTCAAAAAAAAGAATCTTGTCTTTTCGTTGTTCCAATGTTGGTCGAATTTTGGTGCCAATCATAAATGGGAATAGCTGTAAACATCATCATAACAACTCCCCTTGCACAATTCACTCTCCTTGCAACCATCTTCGTCATTCTGATGGAAGCAACTCTCTTTTGGTGTTTTGATTTTCTGGAATCCACTCCAATCTTTGACTTGTCCATCAATCGGTATTTGGTTTGATCTCTCAAATAGGTTCGGTTGTGAAAAGTACACGTTTCAGATGTTCTTCCATATATGACATAATACCACCATTTTCAGCAAATCACGCTAAAATAGCAGGTCAATAATACGATCTAACACCTGCATAATAAAACATAAAATGCACCGCTGTACTGTCAGAAAATCACAAAAATATTTTAGGATTGTTTTTGATTACAGCAAAATCTATATAAGGAATCAATCTGATTGCGTCATCTCATCCAATAGTAGAAAAAATTGCCTTAACATCAGGATCTTGCAGTGCTTGCATCAAATCTTGCGCTCTGAAATCTGGATGCTCATAGACGAAATCCGCAGGTTGTAATGTGTTCGGCATCTCTTTTACCTTGAGAGCAAATGTTTTTTCTAACTGCTCTTTTCCTACCTTATATCTTTCAGGAACCGCTCATGGTCATCACCACGAAAGCGAAACTGTTGCGATTGTGTCTCAAGAAGAAAGGTGTTGTGGGATAGTGAGTGGCATAGGAAGGTTGGATGAAAACTATAAAATGAAGTGATCTCTAATAAAGCTGGTTGCTTCTGCAATCGTCAGTGATATAGATGATGCTGATCTTCTAATATAAAATTCCTCTTTCCCATTAATTGAAAAATATATAGGTTTTGATGATGGTTGGACGTCAAATACAATAATTTGTTTTCAATCTAACAATTCAGACCTGGCTTTTATCAATGCATATGAGTCAGAAAAATGTGTTTTAACGAGACTATCAATATCCAAAAGCAGGTTATCCATTTTTTTATCTGCAAAGAGATTTATGTCATTCTCCAATCACAAAATTTCACCCTCGTCAGTAATTCAAACATATAAAACACCTCAATCAGAGTTTAGGAATGCCGCCAAGGTTTTAACTATTTGATATTTTAAATTATCATTGCGTTGTCCTTGAGCCACATCCCATCTATAAGAAGATTTAAATTCAGTTATGTGATTTTCTCAAGTTAATATTGCTGTTTTAATATCATTTTTTATTATTCATGCGGTTGGATCTTTAATATGATCATAATATTTTTTGATAAGCTGTATTATGCGTCCCCTTCTTTCATTCAAGAAATCTTCATAAGAAAGCTCAGCAAAATGAGGAGGTATCGCATTTAATTCTAAATTTTTTGTCCAATCGATTTCTCCATTTTTTGAAAAGAACGAAAGATATTCTTTTGGAGAATGGTTTGATATCGTTTTATTATCGCTGTTATATGCATAAACCTTATTAGCTATCTGATTAATATCAGTGGTCTTGATGGTTTTTGCTCCATACAGAGAAATAAGATAATCTCTAGGAAATATATGATGAAGATCTATTTCTGTTTTTTCGCCTAAAGATTCTTTATCTTTAAGATCAATAAAATATTTACTTATAGGTATAGTTCTGAAAAGAATCGGATTTTGGAAATAAATCTGAGCTGCGATAAATACAACAAACAATGGAGATCTTGATCAACTTGTAACAATATTCTTTGGGAAAGTTATATTCCAAAGATCATTAGTAACCTGTCCTTCTATTTCATCATACAAAAATTGTATAAATTGCTCTTTTGTTGTAACCTTTTGTAAAATCTGAAAATCTTTTCACAATATAGTTTCTGCAGATGCAGAAGAATATTTTTGTGATAAAAACATGGAAATATAGTATAGTTTTATTATGTGATTTAACTCTTGAAAATTCATTTTAAACTCATTAATTCCTAGGAGATAGAAAACATAGCAGGCTACTAACAATGTTTTTTGAGTTATTAAAGACGAACTGATAAATCACAGGTCTTTTATAAGGGTTAAAAAATTCCTCCAGTTCTGTTGGTTGCTAGCCAATTGAATGACGTTGTCTAAATTCTGAAATTCATGAGTTTGCGCCTTAAGGAAATTATAAGCATCCTCTAATCTTGCTCTTTTAAATCCCACTCAAATCAAAATTCTTACAATGTCGTCAGCTCAAAGAGCAATAAGATTGTTACTTGACCTTGTATAGTTTGAGAAGGTTTCAACTTTTTTCCTTCAATCCTCCCAGTATACAGACATTAGTGTCAAAATAAAATCTGAATTGTTTAAAGCTTTTCATTTACTATTAATTCTCAAAAATATTTCAGATACTACTTCTATTGGGACACTTTTAGCTATTTCAAGCGTAATAAAAACTTGTTTAGTAATATTATGAAGTGTTTGAATATTGTTTCATATGTTTTTTTCTATTTCTGCAGTTTGGTCAGTAAGTTCATTTCTCTCTCTATAATTATTGATGTATGAGGTAGTGAAATTATATAAATCATCTCACCTAAGAACTTCTTTGATATCATATATCCATTCTTGTCATTGTTTTGTTCATGCATCAGCGACTTTGAACTCTCCCGTAATTGGATTAAATGAAATGATAATACTTTCAAGATCGCCACTCTCTTTTTGTACTTGGAATCATGTAATAACAGCATAGAGTCATGTCAACCTTTGCTGTCCATCAATTACAACATATTGCGGTATTCTTTTCAACGTTTCCGATCAACCTATCGCCTTATTTTGTTGTTCTGTTTCATTTTCAAGAAACAATAAAATACCAGTTGGATATCCTCTAAACAAACTATCAAAAAGATCTCTAACACGAGCCCTATCTCGAACATATGGTCTTTGTAGTTCTGGTAATGCAATTTTATGGGTTTGAATCGCGTCGATTAGTGAAGCTATTGTTCGTTCTCATTTTTTGAAAATGTCTGTCATGCTTTTAAAGTATAAAAAAATAAATATTTTATTATATTATCTACTCTTTTTCAAAAGGTTTTCTACTTCATCTAATCATTTTTTAATCTGCTCTTCTATTCATCTGATCTGGCTTATTATAACCATAGGATCTTCGTATTGTACTGGCGTATATTCTATTTTTTTATACTTAGAGATACTCAGATCATAATTATTCTTTTTGATTTCTTGTTTATCTACTCGAAACCATTTTTCTCATTTTGCAGGTTCTGCATCATATTTGCGAGTATTTACAAATTCTTTGTATTTCGTTAACACATCTGGAATATCATTTTCATTGATGAGATTTCTCTTATCATCTAAGCTATATCCATCTGCTTGCAAATCATAAAACCGAACCTTTTTAGTATCATCTCATTTGGTAAAGATCAATATTGCAGTACTTACTCATGCATACGGTTTGAATACTCATGATGGAAGACTAATCACGGCTTTTAGATCAGTATTTTCCAATAACAACTCTCTAAGTTTTTTGTGTGCATTAGATGATCCGAAAAGCACTCCATCAGGGACAATTACTCAACACCTTCATCATATAACAAGTTTATTATACATTAGCTCAAGGAAAAGAAGTTCTGTCTTTGTAGAATCTAATCAGAAATTCTGATTAATATTTGATTTTATAATGCTTCATTTAAATGGTGGATTTGCTAATATAACATCAAACTCTGGGCTATGTGAATAATCTTTTCACAACGTATCTTTATAAGTTATATTTGGTGAGCTTATTCCATGTAATATACTATTCATGAGCGCTACTCTTACCATTTTCGTAGAAAAGTCATATCCAGAAAAACTACTACTCTTTAATTTATTCCAATCATTTTCATTTAAAAGATCAGCAGGATAATGTTTTCAAGATTCATCTTCAAATATTGCGTCTTTACTAGTATTCTCTTGGATAATATATTTGTAAGCATTGATTAAAAATCATCACGTTCAGCAAGCTGGATCACATATTTTATCATGTTTCGTAGGATTTATAATCTCTACCATCATTTGAATAATGTGTCTTGGGGTACGGAATGCGCCTCATTTACCTGCGCTAGCTATTTCATTAAGAAGATACTCATAAATATCTCATACCGTATCATCATTCTGTTGAGTTATCTGTAGATTCTCTATTATAGATACTGCAGATACCAATAAGGTAGCATTTGGAATCATAAATATAGAATCTTTGAGACTATCTGCGAACAAATCAGCATGAGGTAAATTTTTTATAAAAGAAAAAACAATGTCTTTTACAAAAATAAACATTTCCTCAGCCGGCATTTGAGATCGATGAGATCGTCTAAATGTTTTTTTATCATATTCTCTTCATCAATATTCAAAAATTCATTCAAATACTGAAGCATATTTAAATGAAGATAATCTATTTGCTTTTATAATACTCTGTTGGTCTATATCGTCCAACCTCTTCATAAATATTAGATAATTTATTTGTTCTATTGCGGTAGTAGGGTCAGCTAAGCCATTCGCAAAAAACATATTTCGTAGTTGATCAATTTGTGATTTAAGTTCTTGTTTGAGCATTTATTGAGATGCTAGAGAAATAAATTCTAATTCAGAATATAGTGGACTATTTATACTTTGCAAGCATATGTAAATTTTTGATGATTTTTTAACATATTTATGGGATATGTTAAGTTCTTTATTGTTTATTGTGTTATAAAATTGATGGCATTGTTATACCTTAACCTCAATTTTTTCATTTATAGTTCCATACTAAAACTCCTCTGCATCTCACTGTGATAGAGATTCTCTAGTTTCGCGAGAGCCTCTTTGTGGGCTGATTTTTGGGATTCTATCTCGGTGATGATGTCGGCAAATTTTTGTTGAAGTGAAAATGGTGGACAAATTATATTTAAATTTTTCAATTGTTGACTACTAATTGCCTTAAATGTACTTCATGTTCATAGGTCAGAGATACTTTCTTTAAGATGTCATAATATTGCATACAAATAGTAAAGACTTACATCTTTTACTCTAATTGAGGCTAATCATCTACCTATACAACAATCTATATTACATAAATTAATATCTCATACAGGAGCTCTTACGGACATTAAAATATCGTTAATTTTTGCTTGCTTAGTTGGTTTGGTTGTCCATTTTTTTACTATTGGATATTTATCCGTAAATTCTGCCTTTCATTGAAAGAAAGGAATTCAAAATCCATCTTCATTATAACTTTCTCAGTCTGGAGATTGCCCCATTGTTATTGTTGTTATATCATTCAAAGTTTTCGCCTCTCGACACTTCTCATTCGTCATAGGATCACCAAACATTTCCAAAAAGATAGACTTAGCGAGGTCGTCGGTCTTGGCAATGGATTGTTTTTTTAGGTCGATGAGAGATTGGAGTTTATCGAGTTTGGTGGCGATGGTGCGTTGGGTGGCTAGAGGAGGAAGTGGAATTAAAATTTCAGCACATTGTGACTTATTTAATATTGGAACTGTTGTCGATGTTGCTTTTGTTTTAAAAATATCTTCATGAAATTTAACGGAATATAATAGGTATTTACTGTCTAAAATGTCTTCTTTAGGAATAAAGGAATTAATCTGCTGATTGGTTGCCATATCTTGACTGGCTACTGAGCATTTACCAATAGTTCATATACAACAAACCATTACGGCTCATTTTGGTATTATTCTTATTTTCCCCTCTTTCACTCATTGTGGTGATAATGTTTTATTTGTTTGAATGGTAAGATTTCACTGATCTAAATCTGCAGGACATGCTCGCAAAAAATCGCCTCCATAATATTCTTGATATTTTGTTGGAGGTGTAGATCATGTGATAATATCACATATTTCTCAGAGTTTTTTGAGTGGATAGGTTGAGGGCATTATTTTTTACTCAAGATTAAATAAGTATCTATTGGTATTAATTTTATAATTTTGTATATAATCTTCATTTTCTTCTACAAAATTATCTATTTCTGATTTGTAATCGTATCTATTATACCTGTTTGTAAATATAAATATTTGTAATTTACTTTTCACATCATGATTCAAATCCATGATTTTTGAAAAACATTTAACAATAATATCTATATCAGATCATCAAAACACACTATCGTATAGTCAAAGAGTTAGTAATGGTATTTTATTATTTTGATCTGAGTACTTTGCTGCATATATTTGTAATGCTAAATTGGCTAAAAATTTTGATCATTTTAATACTCACTCGGACGATTGATTTAATTCTACTTTTAAATCATCAATATTCACTTTAAAATTAAAACTATCTCAAAAACCATTTATTATATCGCTATAGTTTTCAATAATATCGGTATTTTGGATTGAATTTTCAAGAAATCATTCTATGTGAGAAATACTGCTCTTTAACTTTTCTATCTTTTGTTGTTTTTGTTCATATGTTAAAATATCTTTGGGATTTATAGAAAAATCAATTAATTTCTTATCAATATCAAGAATTTCTTCATTTAATTTTTTAATACCTTCTTCAATAAATTCTTTCTCTGAAGATATATAATCAACAAAAACACTATCTAGATTTAAATACTCTGATTTTGCTTTTAAAATATCTATTTTCTTTGCAATCTCCTTTAAGTTTTCTAGCATTAATTTTTTGTCTTGTTGATTTTTATATATATTAGCATCCAAGCTTTCATGGAATAATCATCCTTTTCATTGTTTAATTATTTCTCAGACCCCCGAAGATAAATCTTTTTCAAGAGCAGTTTTTTCCTTAGTATCTTTTGTAATTTTATTTGTATAAGAAAAAATATCATTCCATTGTTTACCATCATTTGTTTTTGCTCATAGACAATACATGAGTAGAATTTTTTTTCACTTCCCATCAAATTGCTGATGTATTAAATCCGCGCTCTTAGAGTTTTTACTATCAAAGTCTTCGTCAGAAAAACATGAAAATCTAAGTAATGATGAAATAGATGTTTTATCTCATCCATATATTATTTTATCATTAACCCCTTTTCAAAATACTTCTGCAAAAATATAGTTTTCAAAATTGTCATCCATCGGTTCATGATTTTTTTCCCAATAGAATGAATGAAAATTACTTTTTAGGATAAGGTCATTGCCATTATGTTCTATTTGCAGCTCTCATGATCAAGCAACATTGTCATCATTTTTTTTATTATCTAATGGTTCTCCTGATAAAATTGATCTTATAATATTATATAGTGTAGTTTTCCCACTTTGATTTTTTAAATGGAATAAAATTATTGGTTTACTTTCATCAACCCACTCAAAAATACTATTACTGAAATTAGAATCTCTATATACTATAATCTTTTTAATTCTCATTTTTTTCTACAATATGTTGATAAAGAATATCTGTAAACATAAATCTTGCTTCATAATCCCCATCTTCCACTTCAATTTCCTTTAGAAAAGATTTTTTCATGTCTTCATAAGATATATTTTTCAGAAATCATTCATTTATAATTTTTTCCCCAATTAATTTTAATATGTAATTATTTATCTGAATTAAAGTAATTTCTTTCATATTATTGTTTTGAAATAATAAAGTCAGATCAATTGTTTTTAATTTTAATTTGATTAATTCAGTTTACATAGAATAATCACCTTTTGGAGAAATAATTTGAAACTATATATCCCTTGAAGTGATTATATTTTTGATTGCTGTTGTGTTGATAGCTGGCTAATATTCTTTCATTAAACTCATCTCTATCTTTATAATTGAGTTTTTCAATTAAATAGTTTTCTATTTCAGTATATATTTCATTTTCATAACTTTCTATTTTCTGGAATAAGTGTTGATATTTTTGATATCAAAACTTTTGTAACAAATACATTTTGCAATCTGTACATGATATATTTTTCCACTCTTCTTCTCATGGAATTATATCTGTAAATATATTTATGACATTGTCAATTATTTGTGTAGCAGTAGGGTGATTAGTTAAATCTGGTTTTTCATAAAGGTTTTTATAACAATAGTTTTCATAGTCATTATCTTCAATATATTTTTGGAAACTTTTATCTAAGTTATCGGATATTTTTTTTCAGAACCCTTCTGCTATGCTAATAAACGTTTCATCATTTTTAAGTTCTTCGTAATTTTCTCTAATCATAGATATATCTATCTTTTTACTTGATCATATTTTATCCTTAATTTTTGTTTGTATTGTTTGACTATCATCATTTCATATTATATCTTGAGAAATTTGAAACCAATGTCTCGGGAAATCCATATCTTTACTCATGCTACGTTGATGTATATATCATAATGCTTTATTTAAATTTTGTTGTCATGGAATAAATACCATATAACTGTCTCAAAATTCTATTTGTCATCTTTTCTTTGTAAATTCTTTTACACTATTTTCTATTGAATTATTTCTCTCGTTTTCATTTTTATTTGCATATTGTTTAGACTCAATATAGATAGTTTGTGAAATATATGTTTCATTAAATGTAAATTTTACTTGTAAATCAGATTTTTGTGATCCTCAATAATTATGATGAGTTATTTCTATATCTTGTATTGTTCTATTACTACATGATGGTTTATTTTCTGATAAGTACATAAAAAGAAAATAACAAAAAAATTCTGCCCCATTTCATTTTTGAATACTTGATTCTTTAAATATTTGATTTATATCGTCTTCCATATTTTTAATATAGATATTAAATTACCGTTTTAATAATTTACTTACAAACTAAACATTCCTACAAACTCCATCAATTTCTGAGCTTCTTCTTTTTTAAATAATCTATCAAATGCTCACATACCAAAGACTGACTCAAAGACTGGGCTGTAGAAGTCATCGTACGTAACTTTCTTTTTTTGGATAATAAGCGATTTCACTATTTGGAGAAATTTAATCTGTGAAGAAGAGAAATTGTTCTGATGGATATAAAACTCGAAGAGTTGATTGACCTCTTGTTCCCGTCCCAAAAGTGTTTCTTTTCCTAGAGCAACTTTGATCAGCTTTTCAAAATTTGCTGTCGGCGTGTGGAAAACTTTTCTGAGATTAATAATATTGAGCTGGTATTCGGTATTTTGGAGTTTGGTTTCTAGTTCTGCGATGTCGTAAGATGAAACCGGCTCGTTATTGAGGATTTTCTGGATAGCTTGCGATGAATGAGCATAGTCTTTGATTGCGTCTACAAATACTTTTCGATATTTATCAGACTCCATTTTTTTTCCATCGGCATACTCTATCCATCTTCTTTCTATGATTGCATCTTGGATATCCAAAATTTTGATATCAGGCTTGGTGATATCTCTATATTTCATAAGAGGAGTAAATTCTTTTTCTAATGTTTGGATAGTCTCGATGGTGATATGATCTCGGAAATCATTTGTCAATACTTCTTTGATTCTGATTTCTTTTTCTTGGACTTTACTAATAGTTTTGGAAAGTGCATTGATATCTGAGGCTATTTTGTCTTTGAGGAGTTGAGTGTCTTCCTCCTTGAGAAGCGCTATGATGAGTCTTTGATTTTTGATCATAAATCTAAGTTCATCTGCTGTATGTTTATCATAATATCTTGTAAGTGGAGCGATTTTTTGGAGCTGTTCATACGGATTAACTGCTCTATTATCAAAAATAGATTCTGAAAGAATTTGATCAATCAGTGCTTTATTTGTAAGGATTTCGTCGTTGTCTTTGAGTCATTTGATAAACGTTAGAATCTCTTTTTTGGTCTTCTCATATTGTTTTTTGTCATGTCTATTTTCTCGAAGTTTAAACTGCTCTATCTTGAGTTCGAAGTATTGTTGTTGAAGAGATAATGGCCTTTGCCCTGGAATTTTGAACTTGTGATTTTCGTCGAAGTTAAGTGCAAAATCTATGATAAGGAAGTCTTGTTTATGCTCTCCTGGTCAGTACAAATCTGGGCAAAGTCTTGTTCATCTTCCGACCATTTGTCGAAGTTTTGTTTGAGAAAGAACTTTCTTGGCGAAGACGAGATTTACTACTTCAGGAACATCTACTCAGGTATCGAGCATATCTACCGAGATGGCAACTCTGTATTTCTTTTCTTTTTTGAGCTTTTTGAAATCTTTGAGTAATTGGTCAGCTTTTTCGACATTAGACGTAATGACAACCGAAAACCTATGGAGATGAGGATAGAGTTCTTCAAAAGTTTCTTGGAGATGTTCAGCATGTTTTTGATTCATCGCGAAAATGATAGATTTGCCAGGCAATCAATCCTCTATCTTATATGATTGTTCCATAAACTCTCTAACTATAGCTCTATTTGTATCTTTGTTGTCGATTTTTTTTCCTATGTCTGAACCTTCAAAATTATAGTCTTCAGGAGATTTGCCTTCTTTGATGAGTTGATTTTTGATATCGTCTGGAAGTTGATAATCTTTGATTCATTGAATCTGAAATTGTGTCCTTGCCATAAGTACTCTGTAAGGAACAAGGTATTTTGCATTGATTGCTTCATCAAGTTCATAGTTGTATGTTGGTCATTTCTCATGACAATCAAATGCTTTATAAGTACTTCTATCTACGAAATCTATTGGCGTGGCAGTAAGTCATACTTGGTAACAATCGAAATGATTTAATATTGTTCCCCACTCTCCATAGAGTGATCTATGTACTTCATCTACGATAATCATATCGAAATATCCACTAGAATAATATTCTAGATAGTTAATCATTGTTTGATAATTGGCAGAATAGAGTCTAGCATTATTGTCAGTTCTTCCACTCTCTATTTTGGTCTTTGGTGTACTATCGAAAAAAACCTTGAATCCATCATCAAAAGACTGATCTCTAAGAGCAGTTCTATCCGTAAGAAAAAGAATTTTCTGTGCGTTGTGGGTTTTGAGCATAACGTCGATGAGTGCCATTGCTGTTCTTGTTTTTCCTGTACCTGTTGCCATCACGAGAAGAAATTTTCTTTTTCCCATCTCCATTCATTCTGTTACTGATTTGATCGCTGCAAATTGATAGTCTCTTCCTGCAATATTTGCATTTATTGGTTGACTATTTGGTGATGTCTGTGTTTCATTGAGAAATTTTATTCTATGTAAATCATGAAGCGTAAAAAATGTTTTTATTTTTCTTGGTGCTTGATTCCTCGATGAATTATAAAAATAAATTTCCTTACCATTCGAAAGAAAAATAAAAGGTCTATATCATTGTTTATTCTCGATTAAATGTGCATACTCTTCTGCTTGGAATTCTCCGTCTCTCGCTGACCTAGAAAACTTCTTTGCTTCTACAATTGCAATTACTTTGCCATCGGTATCTAGCAGCGCATAGTCGGCAAATAGTATTGTTCAATTTTTATCAATGGGGAATTCTAAGCTTACCTTTCTATGATCAAGTAAGTCTCGTCAAATTTTTGAAAGTTTTTGGTCAATATAATCACGTGTTTCTCTTTCTAGCATATTTCTACATAAGTGAATTGAAACAATGATAAGTTTATTCAAACATTATCAAGTATAAATAATCCTTAATATACCAATTCAAAAGCTATCTGCAATAGCATTATACCAGAAAAAGAGATCACTATAAACATCATTTCTCATCTGTTTTCTCTCTCATTTTCTTCTAGACTTTTATATTTTTTTATATATACTTTATCGGG
>CAZXON010000010.1:24171-26472 GCA_964642385.1 uncultured Candidatus Peribacteria bacterium | reverse complement strand
AACTCCCCTTCTAATCTCAAACTTTCTCCTTTTGTAATTTTTACTTTTGTAAAATCACCAATACGAGGAAGTGGCATTTTTTGGCTCGGAGAGCCATTCTTCGCGACAGACTGGCCATCATTTGATAGTTCGCCTGCTACAGGCACAACCACTGTCTTCATATTGTCAGTATATCCTGTTATCCTGATCCCTTTTGCTGTTTGATCTATCGCTGTTATCATAATCTCACGGATAGTCCCAACTTCTGCAAGATTATTGTCTTTGGAAACACGCGTCAAAAGCGTGTTCATGCGTTTCCATCTTGTCTGTTTTTCAGTACGAGAGACTGTATCCTGGAGATTTTTAAAAGCATATGTCCCCGGGCGTGGCGAGTAAATCCCCATATAAATCATATCAAAATTTGCATATTTTATCATATCTAGACTTCCTTGAAAGTCCTGCTCCGTTTCATCGCAAAACCCAATAATAATATCTGTTGTGATAGAAATCGGCTGGATCTTGCCATTTTCTGGATGGGCGAAATCTGCTGGTCTTTTCAACGCACGAATTGCATCAACAAATCACTTGAATTGCTCTATCGAATATCACCTACGCATTGATTTCAATATTGCATCAGATCAGGATTGTAATGGCATATGAATATGCGGACAAAGTTTGGGCTCTGTCTCATGCAATGCTAAGAGTTCTGGAGAGTAGTAGTTCGGATACGGTGACGTGTAACGCAACCACACTAATCATGGCAAGGGTAATATTTCTTTCAAAATCTGTACAAAATGTGGATGTTTATTTACGATCTGTCAAAGCAAGACAATCTCTTGGATGCCGCTATCTAAGTGATGTTTCACTTCCGATACGATCTGGTCGACTGGTCTATTTTTTTCTAGTCAACGCGCATACGGCACGATACAGTATGAACAAAACTGGCTACATCATACAGAAATTGGCACATATGCAGTTTTGCTAGAAGACAACAAAAGTTGATTGCTATCACGAGGAATTATGCCTGTATACTCGTTTGTTACCTCACCATCAGGATGCACATCATATCACAATTTTTGCAACACTTTTGGTAGCATACCGACGTCATCTATACGAAACAGAAGCTCTACTGCTGGTGATTTCATAACGAGCTTTTTGTAGAGTGGGTTGAACGCGTGGTTCAAGAATAAATAATCACCATCTGTTGAGTTGAATGATGCATACCCTTCCAAATCTCACTCTTGTAATCAAATAATCACAGGGTCTGCGGTTTTCACTGTACCAATAAAATTCCCTGTTTGTAAGTTTTTTGGAAGCTGTTTTATACTTGTGATTTCACGGTCTGCCTGCAAAAATTGGTCCTGTGTATCAATATCAAACGACTCTTGTATCTCATGGTTCTTCTGATTTTTTTCTTGTCTATCAATCTGTTGTTTGGTGATTCTACCAGCTTTTAAATAGTGTTGTACCATACATCATGTCAACCAAACTTTTTTATTTTTTGGAAGATCTTTCAGCGCACCAAATACTTTATCTTCAGATTTTTGCCTCACTGAGCATGTATCAAAGATGACGATATCAGCATCTTCGATGCTGTCGCTTCGCGAAAATCAACAGTTTTGCAACACTGCTTTGAGTCTTGCACTATCAGCATAGTTCATTTGACAGCCAAGTACTTGTATCCTAAATGTTGGCATCTTCTTAGAAGGAGTTTTTTGTATCATACAATATAGTTTTTCGCAATATAAAATATGCCTCTGAATGGGACTCAATTCTTTCCTGACAGAAAGAAAAGAGATGCATTATTAATTATTAATTGTAAATTATTAATAAAAAAAGGACATTAACCATTAACCATTAATCATTAACAATTTATAATTTTCCTATAATCTAAAAAACGAGCAGATTAACCACTCGTTTATATGATTTTACAGGTTTTTTACAAGATGAGAGTAAAATAATTGATGCTCTATTTATCAACGTTCTGAGTAAAAACTTTTACAGCCGATTTGGTCTTACTAGTAATCTTCTGGAGCAAGTTTTCATTTGGTATATATGGAGATCCAACATTAACACCAAATAAAGTCTTAAGTTGTACACCTGACTGAAGAGTTTTTTGTATAAAATCTGGGATCTTATCAACTTGTGAAATTGGAAATGACTTCTTTATTTTTATGCTTCCTGGTCAATTGTTAAATATATGCATATCTACATTCGCATTATTGCCAACTTTTTTTATTTCCAAAACAGCTCCCCTTTTAGTTCCCAAAATATAATTAGCCATTAGGGTTTGAGACTCTTTTGACCAAGTAATATCTTTAG
>CAZXON010000010.1:0-24071 GCA_964642385.1 uncultured Candidatus Peribacteria bacterium | reverse complement strand
AAAATATAATTAGCCATTAGGGTTTGAGACTCTTTTGACCAAGTAATATCTTTAGAAATGACATTTTTCTCAATAGTTTGACGAAAATTTAGTAGATCCTTTGACATAGATGTGTTTTTTTCAATTTCCATCTGTCTATTTAATTCTTCAACTTCCATCTGTCTATTTAATTCTTCAACAGGATTTTTAGCACCTTTTCACTCGTACTTTTTGAATAACTTGTCAAACTCCGGATCTGAAATAGTAGGCTTTTTCATCCATTCTGTTGCCTCTTTTACATAATCAATTCTCTTGTTATCGATACCCGCCATTTTTCTCGTATTAAACAAATAAAAAAGAATAACATGTTTATTATATACACATTTGGGTTCTTGTCAAATTTTTTACGACTGTTTTAGCGAAAAAGACTTGCGGAAGTAGCTGTTTTTAGATAATTGAGTATACTAATAGTGTATTTATATTTTACATACATTTCGTATGAGCGACCTAAACAAAACCCCAGAAACACAACCAGAAAAGACACAAAACAATCTGCCAGAGACGAATACCACAAGTCCGTCAGCTTCTACTCCTACAAACACAACTGGTAGTGCTCAACAACCAACCCAATTAACTGGTACTAAAAAAGAAGAACCTAAGCAAAAAGTGTTTATTAGAACACCAACGCAAAAAAGAGGTTCTAAGATCTGACCTAAGGCATTTGCGTTTGGTTGTGTGATTTTTATTGTATTACTCGTTGCACTTATCTTCGCAGGGGTCTACTATGCGATACAAAATCCAACAGCGCTCGTAACAATTGGAATCGGCCCTGCACAAGCCAAAAAGATTTTGATGATCATCGCAGGCGCATTCTTCGGGATCCTGTTCTTTGGATCATTCGCTTCGCTTGGAATTAGTTTATATAGACTCACAAAAGCCAAAAATACACCAAAGGGCAAATACATAATCACAATTTTTATTTCATTTATTCTCCTTACTATTAGTTTGGGACTTGGCGTTATTGTTTTAACCAGAATTTCTAAAATTAATACAAATTTTTATTCTAAAAATCTTGTTGTGTGATATGTAACGGTCTATCCAAAGTGATCTACAACAAGCAAAGAAGAGGAAATTGAAAACCCATACATTACAAGCGTTGCTCCATTAAATGTGTTTATGAAAATAAATGATACATTTAGATCAGTCCTTTGATCTAAACTTGGAACCAATAATGCGACATCTCTGACTCTCTCATGTGGAAATGCAGATTGAAACAAAGTAAGCGCACAGGTTTGAGGAAGCAATATTTTAAGTGATAATTCAACCTCTAAATCAGAATGGTTTGATGCTCCTTGTTTGTATACGAAAAAGGGAACTTACAATCTGGAGGCCATCTACACCTACTTTGATAAAGTATCGCAACAAACAAAAACAGAGAAGTTTGCTGTATGAAACATAACTATCAGAGGAGAAATTATCATTACCAACAATGGTGTGAGACTCAGAACAAACGATAACAATACAGAAATGTTAGCATGAGACACCCCAGCTCGTTTGATTTTTGATGCAAAAAAGATCTTTACTGATTTCGGGTTTAGAGGCAATTCAATAGTTTGGGATTTGAATGGTGATGGGATTGATGAAACAGAAAAAGAAAACAAAGCATTTTTTAGTTATAATTATACACAACCTTGAAAATATTACGTAAGATATAGGTTGCCTGAAAACAGCAAATATCCTTTATACTACTATCTATTTCCACTTAGATTGTTGGAAAACAATGTACCAATTTGTACCATCTCTCAAAAAGCTGGTAGCAATTGAGCAATCACCTTCCAGGGTACACGAGCTGATGGTAGTAAAGAGATCAATAAAATGCAATTTGAAGTATATAACTTAACGAGAGAAGAAACAACGCAGACTTTTCCTAGTTCGAATGCGAGCTTGACATATACACCACCAAATGGTGAACAGTATGTTGTGAGGTTGATCTATACAACTATGGAATGAAAACAATGATTTTGCGAATCTGAAACAATCAACGAAAACAAGGCAAACTATGACATTCAAGCCACGTTAAGTTGGAAGATACCGCAGGATATACAATACAACAAAATCACAGCAACAAGTGAAGATGTAAATATGAAAAACGATACTATCACAAGTTCTTTTGCACCAATAGACATTCAAATAGTTGTTGATAAAATTATTCCTGCTACGCCTGAAACCGCAACCATTACTGCAGTACTTAACAACAAAACGATGAACGCTGCCAAATCAAACATATTTATAGGACGTGCTTACGGACCGAAACCACAACAAATCAAAATAATTATAGACGATGGGAAAGGAAACTTAAGTGAGAGAGTGTGGACATTAACCTTTAACCAAAGTCCACTTAGATGATCTTTAATTGCTAACCCAGTAAGTTGAGTTGAGCCACTTGCAGTTACGTTTGACGCATCTACGATAAGCACTACAGATACACAAGATCAAATCATCTATTTTACACGGGATTTTGATGATGGAAATATTTCCAAAAATATCTCTTACTCTAAGATGGACCACACCTACTATTTTAGCATGAATAAAGCACAAATTGTCTACAATCCAAGTGTTACAGTGCAAACAAAAAAATGAGTTATACAAAAATTTACTCTTTCTTCGCCAATCGCAGTGCAAAGAAAAGCAAGTGTCGTAACAGTAGATATTCCATCACATCCAACTCAAATTGCAAATACAAACCAACCGGTATCGTTCAAAATGAATACCGATTGATATGTAAAAACAATTACATGGGATTTCGGAGATGGTAGTGCGCCAAAAGAATGTGACTTTAGAGCTTGTGAAGAAATAAATCATGTATTTGCTACCGCAGGCACATATACAGTCAAAGCTGATGTTACATATGATGGTATGCCATCAACAAGGGGGTCGATAAACATCAAAGTTGAATAAATTATATTTTTAAACTCTTCCATAACTCTCAAGTAACAGCTATGCTTGGGAGTTTTTTTTATTAAAAAATGCCCCTAAACAAAACTCTTTTATCTGCTCTCAAAAACAGAAAGAAATGGAATGAAGTAGTGGGTATTAATTAATCATTAACAATTCATAAATAATTATTTTCGTATATAAAAAGGCCTACCAAGAAAGAGAAACAACGAAAGTTGTTGCCCGTCCTGTCTACGGATAGCAAGTTTACAACGATAGTACGGGCATCCCCGACTCGAGTCGGGGAAAAAATAACTAGATTCAAACGGTTGAGTTTTTCCTTGTCTTTATAAATCAATATCATATCATCATAAAAATATTATTTATTTTTCTCCACGTAGTAGTATGCATTATGAAATCAAAAATATCACAGGAATAGATTGTATTTTTGCACCAATGCAAGACAGTAGTTCCATAACTATTGAAATACTTCTAAAAGCTTGATCAATCTATGAGACAAAGGAAACGAATGGACTTAGCCACTTCCTAGAACATATGTTTTTTAAATGATGAAAAAAATATCCAACCAAAAAAGATGTTTCAACCGCTCTGGATATAATTGGGGCTGATTATAATGCTTTTACAGGAAATGAATCTGCGGGATATTATGTAAAAAGCGCACCTGAATTTCGGCAAACTGGGATAGATGTACTAGCAGATATGCTGTTAGATGCGACTTTTACAAAGGATGAAATTGAGAAAGAAAGAAACATAATCATAGAGGAAATAAAAAGGAAAAATGATATCCCTGAAGCGAAGCTATATGTAGATTGGGCAAGAAATTATTTTGGAGATAGTTCTTATTGACGATCCATATTGGGACCAGAGAAGAACATTCTTTCTTTTACGCAGGAACAGTTTTTTCAACACAAAAACGACCTATACAACAAAGACAATATGGTAATTGTGGTGGCCGGAAAAATACTAGATCAGGTTGCACTTGAAAGCACAATAGAAAGCTTTTTTGGAAAACTTCCTGAAAAAGCAAAGAAATATGATATTGTCTATACAAATTCTCATCCTCTTGGGAAGCAAGATATTATCCAAAAGTGAATTGAACAAGCAAATATTTTTTTCTGAGCGCCTGGTGCAAAAGATGGTGATTTGCTTCGTTATCATTATTCTATCCTTGCAAACATCATAGGTGGGACTTCTTCATCCAGACTATATGAGGAGATTAGAGAAAATAGATGACTGGCATATGGAATATATGCATGACACCATCCCGAGACCGATTACGGATGCTTTTTTATAAGTGCATGATTAACAAAAGAAAAATACCAGGAGTGAATTGGTGCAATACAAGAAATACTTGTAGATATCGCGACATGAAATATACAAGAAGAAGAATTTAGAAAAGCAAAAAACAACATCATAGGAAGTTTACAGATGGGATTGGAAACATCGAATGAGGTCGCAGGATTCTTGGGGAATCAACATCTTTTCAGGGGGAAGATTGAAACGATTGAGGAAAAAATAGGTATTTACAAAAATCTATCTTTAGAAGATATAAAAAATGTATCTGCTATTGTACATCCAGACAACTTCTACGGTTGTATCATGGTATAAATTTGCCTCTGACGAGATTCTTTTATCTGCTAACAGGAAAAAATCTGACGTGGTGAGTGCAAATAATTAATTATGAATTATGAATTATTATTTTTCAATAATCCCAAAAAAAAGCCCCGATTAGTATAGGAGCTTTTTTTGTATAGAGTATATAAATTGAATCGTATTATAGAGCCTTCTTAGTCAACCTCACGAACAGATATGCAAGAGGTGCTGAAAGAAATATTGAAGAGAATGTTCCTCCAAGTATTCCAACTCACATAATAAAAGCAAATACTTTTATTACACCAGTACCAAGGAATCGCATACAAACAATCATAATAACAGTCACCACAGATGTTGTCAACGATCTTCTCATCGTCTGCCAAAGACTATCCTCAAATATTTGTGCATAGGTCATCTTTCCTGTCCTTACGCTATTTCAGTGGATTTTCATATTTTCTCTCACCCTATCAAAAATAACAATTGTGTCATTGATACTATATCCCATAACTGTCAAAATACCAGCGATGAAGACCAGATCTAATTGTACAGTTGGATTTGTTGCCATCAAGAAGCCATATGCTCAAGAAGGTATGGCAATGTCAAACAACAAAGTAAAAGCCACAATAACTGCTAAGATCGCTGGTGAAATAACATCTCTCACCGCAGCGAAAGCAAACATCATGTAGATTGCAATACAAATCAATCATCCAATAATTGCTTTTTGTGCGCTACTTTTTATAAAGTCACCCACGCTTGCGCCGATAATCGACTGTGAAAGGATTTTTCCTTCTTTTGATTTTATGTAATCTTGCACTGCAGTACTTAATTTTTGTACTTGTTCCTGATTATCTACATTTGCTTGAATAAGCATGGTTGTCATTTCATTTTCACGAGCAACTTTTAATGTTGCATTTTCGTAACCAATCTCTTTCAATTTTGGAGCAAACTCTTGTTCTACTTGTTCTGGAGTTAGATTTACATCTGTTTGCATCTGTACTCAACCAGTAAACTCAACCGATGGATTAATATTTGTAAAAAATAGGTAGCCAGAAACAGCAATACCAATAACACCCATTGATACCCAGAGTGCGGAGAATTTAATAATAGGGAAACGAAAGTTCATACGATATATAATATGTGATAAAGATGTGTATCTAATTTTTTCTTTTAGAATTTTGTTAATCTACGTTTTCAGCTAATTTTTCATAGGCAGATTTCGCTGCTTGTTCCTGAGCTTTTTTTTTGTTTGATCCCATCCCCTCACCAAGCAATACATCATCCTTATATACACGAGATGTATAGATTACTTCATGTGTTTGTGGATCTTTACCCTCTGTCTCTTCATAACGAGGAGTGATTTTGTATAATTTTTGTAAGAGTTCTTGAAAGTGAGACTTATAACTTTTGACAGAAAGCTCTGTTTGTCAATCAAGTTTGGTAAGGATATATTTTCCAACTATTTTTTCAACTGTATCTACACCAATATCCAAAGCAACATATCACAAAAAAGCTTCTAAACAATCACAAAGGATCGTTTCTTTTTGTCTTCAGGCATTTCTTTCCTCTCCTTTACCTAGAAATATAACCTTATCTAAGCCGATTTCTTGTGCAACCAAAGCAAACGTTTCTGCTCTTACGAGTGCAATTTTGAAAAGCGTTAAATCAGATTCTGGACGATCAGGATATAATAAATATAATCTTCTTGCTACTATACTACTCAAAATTGCATCACCCAAAAATTCTAGTCTTTCGTTAAAAACATAATCACCATTGTAGTCAGCAGCATATGATTTGTGCGTAAAACTTGTTATCATAAGTTCCTCATCGTGTACCATAGATTTGCTGATCCCGAGGGACGCAAGGAAGTCGTATAATCTATCTTTTTGTTCAATCGTTCATGGAGGGAGCATACTCTCTTTTGCAAAGGATAAAACTATAGTTACTCTCGTTTATTTTTTTGCACTTTATGTATTAGTAGTACATAAAAGATAAAATGTGCCTTTAAACGAGCATCTTTTATCTACATACAGAAAGGGAAAAAGCACGAAGAGTGATTAATAATTAAACATTAACAATTTATAATTTATAATTAACCACTAATCATTTGTTTTAATTTTCTTGTATTCTAAAAAAGGGAGATTTGTACTCCCCTATAATCGCTTTATGGAGTGTATTTTCAAGAGCAAATTAGACTTCCTGTACTCTTTTCATAATACCAAATCTAACGTTGCTTTTCTTTAATCTCAGATAGTACTCATACATACCGCCAAAACACTCTATGGGCAATTCTTTGTTCAGCTTTTCTTTTATAAGTCTCGTCAATGGTAATATTATTTTTCAGACCATATCATTTTTGCTTTTAGAGTAACTTGATACGGGAAGCTGTTTGTTGGAAACATCATCATCAAGGTGATCAAGAGTAGTTAATAACATTTCTATGGTCCCAGATTGGGAGTGCAGTTCTTTTGATGTCACTTTTTGTCCATACGCATAAATTTTCATATTTATAGTATCCAAAACGATATCTACATCCATATGAGTGATTAGTTGTTCATAGGTACCAAAACGAGTTCCTCCTTGCCCATTCAAGACTTCCATCATCAACAAATTTGAATGCATAAATTTGGATGGTTTCTGTACAAATAAATTCTGTTCACATATCAATCAATTTTCCTCATTTCAATCTCTCCAAGAGGCATATAAAAGCTCAACTCAGGGGATTATACGTTGTAAAGCAAACAAAATCTGAGATAAGTCATTTCTAATTCACTCAATAGGTGTTGCAAAAATCAAGCTTCCACCCATTTTGTTAACATCATTGTAACACACTCATATTTGGTCGCTTCTAAATCCGATCTGTTGATAAATTGAATCAATAAGTTTCACCAAATGATTTGATGGTTTGTGTAAAATATTATACATGTGTCTTATTTTTGTAATAGTCTGTATCATTCCTTTTATATCGTCTTCAGTATATCATCTTGAACAAATAGAAGTGATTATTTTAAACATTGCCAAACTCATATACCCATTCACCGACTCTAATATGTTGTTTCATTTTTTTACATGAGGTGTGATTAGGTCTGTGTAAAATCTTGGTTTTCTTTTCCCAGAGCTAACAAGCACATAAGGTTTTAATTTCGTTTGCACGTCGTCTAGTAGATTGTGAAAGTCTGTTTTTATGTTATTTTGATATCTATTTTCCAAAACTAATGGTCTTCATGAGTACAAAATCCCATAATCAATTGGCAAAGTAAAGTTATAAGAGTCATCTATATTTAATGTGGAAATTGGCAAAACAAAATATTTATAATCATGCATTAAAAAAAGTCATTTTTGAGAATGATTTTTGGGCGTTGTGTAAATATCTTCATGAAAGCTAACTATTGGAGTTCATTTTGGAATCAACGAAGTTGCGATAGTTCCATCTAAATGATATTCGTCTAATATCTCTCAAAGTACAGTATGTGACAATCTTAAAAGTTTGTATAAAGAACTGTTTGGGTCATTTAAAGCCAAAATTTCATCATTCAAGCCAAAATCCTTTTTGTGTTTTCTTACCTTATTGTCTTGAAGTTCATGTAATATTTCCAGATCATTCCACAAGTGGTCTGTATTCTGTATTGTTCATGTCGCTGTGCATATAACAGTTGCCAAAAGAAGAGAAAACACGCTATCGAATCCTAATCAAACTGTATTTGGCAATTCACTTAAAAGAGAAACCTTATAATTAACATTTGGATATTCGCGTAGATGGTGTTCTACAAATTTTTGAATGGTCAGCATATAAGTTAAATAATCACAAATTGGAGTCGTGATAAATTGTTTTTCATGAGTACTAAAGACAGTTGCGTTTCATCGTTGTATTTTTTTGGATTTGGGTTCTGGATCAGAAGAGGACGAAACATCTTGAATATGAATACCAATATACATTCTAAGGGGAATTTTCTGTTTTATACTTACTCAGCTTCATCCTGGTGGTGTTTCTCACACTCGTGAAAAAACGAATGGCGCTGAAAAAATAATTTTGTGTTGGGCATAGAATTCTTCGTAGACTTGTGCAAAGGTTTTTTGCAACTGTTTTGTATTCATTTCTCAGATTAAAATATAAATGTCCACATATTGTATGTATAAAATACTAGGGATACTACATATTGTATAATGGCTGTGCAATATTTTTCATTATTTTACTGCTATACCATTGTTTGCGTCTTTTTTTGAGTTTTCTTTGCAATAATTGCATTCAAAAGATATGATAATAGTCCTCCCCCAAAATATGGCATAGTTTTTTCTATTTTTTTTCACTAATCGGTGGACAATCAAAAGTAATTATAGGAATATTTTCGCAATAGAATCTATCAATTCACAACTCTCTTTTATACACATCAGGAGTCGTTGCCTCGAACAAAACATTTGATATATGAGATCCAATCAGCTCCAATAAGTTCTCTATTTTTTCTGCATTAGTTCATGATAATTTCAGAAATGGATGTAATCAAGGCCATCTTTCTATAAACAAATCAAAATCATGAAAACGCCAAGACTCTCTATAAAACTCTTGTATTGATTTTTCTGCAAGACCACATTTTAAATAAATTTTTCTCATCAACTCAATATTATCGATATACACATCAATTTTTTCTCATCAGGAATCTTCAGCAGGGATAAAGCATGTTTTGATTCTATTGTTATCATATTGTAATCTAATATGACCATTTTCTGTGCGAGGAATTTTTAAAACAAATCTTTGTATGCGTCTTAACGGGACAACACACTCAGCGCCAATACTAATAAGCTTTTGTCTAATAGTATCTGGTTGAATATTTAGTAATATATATTGGATTTTCTTTAATTGTGCAGAAGAAAACATAATGATATACAATGAAATATAAATTATAGTTGGGCTTGGAGAACGACTTGTGGCAAAAAAACTGAATATAATCGTTGTAATAAATCTCTTTGTACATGGACAAACTTATTTTGAAGGAGCTGAGTATCAATTTGGTGGAACATTCAAGAAGAAAAAGCAGTACCACCTCAAACACTTGTTTTGCTAGATCATTGTAGATAGTTATTTATTTCTCACTCATCACATTCGATCGCATAAACTGAACCACTTATCGTATGAGCGCTGGCTTTATGACAAATTGTGTTATCTATTATAAGTATTAAATGCGCATGATCATATAAATATTTTGCATACTGTGTAATGGGTTTTACTCTTGTAAAAGGTCTTTGGTTGCTGGCGTATCATTCATTTTTCCAAGTATCAAAAACGCATTCCAGCAATTTTTTTTCCTCTCAAAAAGCACAAATCGGAAATGACCAAAATAAGCCGTCGCACAACATATATGCTTTGCCATCTTTGGTATACAACAGAATTATAGAAAAATTTTTCCTCGTTTGAAAAAATGCAAAATGATCTGCTGAGACGTGATGTAAATATTGTAAACGTGAAGAACAATGATTTATCTTTTTGCATGACAAAAATCCTTGATATTTTTCGTCATAAATTGTTTTCAGATGAATCATTGGTGTGTATTGATTTGTAAAATTAGATATATGGGATTGTGTTTACAGCTCTCGAGGGGGAGAATGAAATGATGGTAATGCCAGAAACCCTATCAGTAACTACTCCACCTCGAGAGGTTGATGTATCCTTGAGATACGCCAGCATTGTAAAAAAACAAAAAGAGAAAAAAACTGACAAAACAAAGAAAAAAATACACAAGCCCAAGAACCAGTCCACAAAGACAATTTTCAAAGGTTGACTAGTCAACTGTGTACATGTGAATAAAAATTTCTTTTTAAAAAAAGATGTACCATCAGGATACATCATAGCGTTTCTGTGGCAGTCCCTTATAAAAATCCAATTTAAAAGCTACATTTGACAAGGACAAAATCAAGACAAAAAAACATAGGTTGTCGTAGGTTTTATTGCTCTTGCGTCCAAACGATTCTCTTCTCTCCATTCACTTCTTTAAATTCCATCGCTTTGACACGGATCTTATCACCTATATTATAGACGTCCTTCCATGAAATACTACTCGGTACTTTGATAAAATTTTTGTGTAACAAACCATCGATCCCCTTCACGATCACGAAAAGTCCATAATTATATTTTAGTTTTACTATACCATCATACCGCTCGCCGATTTTGAGATCTTCAAGCGTAAACATCTTTTTCTCAACATCAGGAATGCCAACAGTGTTAATTGATGGTTGTGGAGTTTCTGATCAAGCAGTTGGCGTCTCTATACTTGTAGGTTGTGTAGGTGTGCGTTCTCCTTGTTTCTGTCTTGGCGTATGGTCTATTTCTTTTTTGGTAACTTCATCCTGCGCATTTGCTTCAGCATCTTGTTTCATAGCTTTCTCAACCGCTTTCTCGATTGGCGAAAATGTTTTACTTGACCATATTTTGATAAGCGATTCTAACTTATCACGTTCCATTGCATAACGCTGACGGGATTGCGAACGAATTTTATCTTTTATCTCAATAGATTGCTCAGGTTGTGAGAGAGGTATAGTGGACATACTAAACGGATCAGACATGATTCCATCTATTGTCATACGGATATATGCACGGAATTTAGGTATTGAAATCAAATCATTTGTCGTTAGCAATCATTTAAACTGTTGCGAAAGGATAATCGCATCATCATATCACACATTAAACGTAAGGATAGAACCCACATTCCCGAATATTGCATCACGAATATTTTCAGTCAATTGTGTCGTATATTGATTTGCAACGATCAGTGCTAAACGATATTTACGAGCTTCGGAAAGGATCACCGCAAAGGAATCCGTAGCAAAGTTTTGGAACTCATCAATATGTAAATAGAACGGACGACGATCTCTTTCTGGAATATCTGTACGAGACATGGCATCTATCTGGAGTTTTGTCACGATAAACGAACCAATCATCTCAGTGTTGTCTTCGCCGATCTTTCACTTTGAGAGGTTGATAAGCAGTATTTTCCCTTCATCCATTACTTTGCGGAAGTTCAATTTCGTCGACGGTTGTCCAAAGATATTTCTCACGACAGAAGAAGAAAGGAATTGTCATATCTTGTTTGTAATCGGTGCAATTGCTTCATTTCTTTGCGTGTCGCTTCGTTTATCAAACTCTGTTCTCCAGAACTTCACAACGATTGGATCTGTCACATTTTCAAGCACTTCTTCACGGAAATTTTTATCGGTCAACACACGCATGATATGCATAATCGTCGCATTTGGATACTCAACGACAGAAAGCATTACATTACGCAACACGTACTCCAAACGAGGCCCCCAACTATTTGAAAACATTTTTTTGAAAACAGATACGACTCACGATACTACAAGATTTTTTTCTTCCTCAGAGTTATATTGTAATAGATTAAATCAAATTGGGTTGGAAGAGTCAGAGACATCAAATAGGATAACATCATTTGTACGCCACGTTGGCACATGCTCCAGAACCGTATCAACGAGATCACCATGTGGATCGATCAGACAAAGTCACTTATTGGTATACATATGTGATTTGATGATATTTGACATGACTGTAGACTTCCCTGTTCCTGTTTTTCCTACAATGTACAGATGACGGAATGAGTCTTCATCTTTGATTCCGAAACGAACCTCCTGACCTCTATAATCAGTTTTCCCAAGAAGCGTAAGCGCATTTCTCTCTACCTTTTCGGTCGTTGGAAGTGAAATCGGTGCAGGAAGTTTCCTATACACAGAATAATCTAACGCATGCACGGTATAATCTGCTGTTGGAATATGGAAAAAATTAACTGCTTGAGAAAGCGTCGCTTCTGAAGAAGACTTTTCTGGCGTGATTTTCACTCACCCTTTGTGGAGGAATTTTGAAAAAATCCCTTTTGCGACCAATTTGACTCCTTGTTGCATAGCAGGGTCTTTGGTTTGATATGCTATATACATTTGCAACTTGCACTTAAGTGAGTCTTCTGGTTTCTCTTCTTTTTTCTCAGCTGCTTTATCATCTGTTTTGCTTAATCACTTGCGAATTACATCAATAATCTCTAGTAGTTTATCCCAAGTGGTTTTTTCTTTTTTGAACACATACGAGCAAACAAAAGTTAGATTGGTAGTTGGATCAATCGTATCAAAAGCACCAAAGAGATCTTTGAGCGGATCAAGATATGCGCCTTCTTTCATGAAATCTTTGTCTGACATAAGTACATCATCCTTCCCATAAGAGATCCAATATTGTGCAGTTGGTAGAACAAAGGTATAATCTTTTATGAGTTCAGACGTAGGAAAACTTGCATAAAATACATTTTCAAAATAGACTACCAAGTCGTTTGGCACAACTGCATATATAAGAATATTGGTTCTATCGCCGGTTATCACATATTGAATTGTTTGGGTGATGTCCATAAAACTCTTGAGAAATGATTGCCAATATGCTGTTCCATGATCATTATCTTTAAAAGGTCTGATACGATAAATAGTTTTCCCTGGCATAGGAGAAACCGACTGTTTTTGTATCTCCTTGAATTCAGGTTGTATACTATCCTGTTGTGCTTCTTGAATATCTGTAGTAATGCCTGTTTCTATGTTTGTTACAGGTTGAATTGTCGGTTGTGAAGCAGGTTTGGGTTGTGTTCCACTTGTGATAGTCACTTTCGGGAAGGTTTGCTGTGAAGCTTCTGCTGTTTTTTTGGCTTCCTCTAGCTTTTTTTCAAGAAGCACATCAACATTTTTGGATTTCTTTTTTATATTAGTATCAGGAGAACCAGAAAAAGCAGAATCACTAAGCCATTTTCGAAGCGATTTTCATAATTTTTCTAAACTATCCAATATTCGATCAGCAAGCATACATAAAGTATACTCAAAAAGCCCAAAAACGCAAAAAATAATAGAGAAAATTAAGTATTATAGAGGTTCAATTTTATAGTATTTCACGCATTGATGAAGAGTTTTTTTGTATTAGTTCTTTTGTTTTTCCAGCATTTTTTGAAAAATAGGTATATTCAGCAAATGTTATCTCTCAAATAATTGTTTCCATCTGTTTTTTACATGAATCATCTATATTTAAATCATCTAACACAATGATGTTTTTAGGAAGATGGGTGGTGGCATTTCTAGAAGTGGAACCACTAACAATAAGTTCCTCTCAAGAAGAAAAAGAAAATTTATAAAGACGAGTAGTTTTTTCTAGTGATATATCGTTTTTTTCATAGTACATTGAATGAGTTTGACTTAAGTAATCAAAAAACAAGAACACGTTATCATGTATATATACTCCTCTTTCAACTCATACGATATTTGTCTCACGTGGCAACAAACTACGCACATAAGGATCTTGCGCCAAGACTTTTAGTAATTGAAATAAATTCTGATAGTTCTTTATACTGCATTTTTGCAACTTTCTTTATCAGAATAAAGATCGATGTGCAAAAGCTTTAATTTATCTTTACTGATCATGACTTTTTAGTAGTCCTAAAATACAGCAATTATATAGACAATTTTTGGAAAAACAAATTAATAAGCATAATTTTTTATTGGATCTCCTGTATCCACATCGCATCACCGAAACTCAAAAATCAATATCCGTGAAAAAGAGCGTGTTCATACGCTTTTTGCATATTGTCATATCACATAGCACTTGCAACCAACATCAAAAGCGATGATCAAGGCACGTGGAAGTTAGTAACTAGGCTTTCTATAATACGCCAGTGAAATCAAGGATATATAAAGATTTTGGTTGTAATCTGAAGTTGGGATGACTCTTGGATGTCGGTTTTTTCAACATAAATTTTTGTTGTATTGTCATATTTAGGTAGATTATCAAGAGCATCGTCTTCTGAAACGCCTTCAGAACACTCTATAATATACTGTTTTGCTTGATCGTGGGAGATGTCTTGTGTTGTGGCATTCCAAAAATCTACTGTTTCTAGGGAAAAATCATTTTTATTTTTTAGCAATTTCCATATATACGGTAGCGATTCTAACGTTCTGGCAACTGTTGTGCCGACTCCAATGATACGTTTGCCACTTTCTTTATATGAAGCAATCCTGGTGAAAACATCTGGAGAGAGCCATATTTGTTCAGCATGGATTTGGTAGTCGCGAATATCTGGGGTTTCAACTGGTTTAAATGTTCCAAGTCATACATGGAGCGTCACATAATCCAAGGTAACTCCTTTTTTCTCTATGGTTTCCAAAAGTTGGTTTGTGAAATGAAGAGAGGCGGTCGGCGCTGCGACTGATCATTCTTGGAGCGCAAATACTGTTTGATAGTATTGTTCTTTTTCTTCGGTTGTGTGGATGTAAGGAGGCAAAGGCAGATGACCGAAGTTCGTAAAAAAATCATCAACCGTGCACCCTTGTATTTTGATTATAACTCCTCTTTCATTTAACTCGGTTATTTCAAGGACAATCTGTGAGGATTCTTTTGGAATGGAAAGATTAGTAGTTTGTATGTATATTTTTATCCCTGGGCGAGTCCTTTTCAAAAGAGTAACCAGACATTCGCAGGTTTGATCATCAATCTTTTGCAACAAAAAAACCTCTCACTTTTCTAGTTGGATTTCTCTTCACACTTGATTAACCACACGCACGTTTTCTAGTGGGACTCTTGCTTTAATCACCTTTGTGTTATTAAAAATTAGCACATCATTTGATCTCAAAAGATCGGCGATATCAGAAAATTGCGCATCGTGAAATGTATATGAGCTATCAGATTGGGGGTTTGTTTCGTCAGAGTTCTTATCCATAGAAGCTGAACTGTCTTTTTTGCAAAGCAAAAATTTACACGTATCTGCTGGAATGGCTGGAAATTGTGCTATTGTATCTTCAGGGAGTGTATACTGGTAATCGGATAAGGCAAACATATCTAGAAAGATAGTGTTTTGATCTCATTTTGCTAGTAAATATAGCGACAATGATTAATTGTTAATAATTTATCCACGAAAATAAAAAAAGTCCGCTACGTGCAGACTTTCTGATATGATAAGTACTTTTCGCTCGAGTTAGATTTTTTTACATTTTTGGACTATTGTTGAACGGATTTTCGCAAAATCGACGATTTTCATCCTGTCCAAAGAACCATTACAAAATTCTGTTGCTTGGAAGACGAAGATCGCTTTCATCTTTCACAATATTTTGACTGCATGAGCATTTACATCAAGATCTTTTTTGGTGCGTTTTTTCGCCAGAAGCTTCTCCCCTCTTTGTGAAAGGAAGTAATTTTCATGGCCATATCTCACTCCTAATTGTTTCGTATTTTGATCATCAAGAAGATAGATAAATCTTTTGAACATAGCAAAATTGACAGTGAGCTTTTCCAATTTCCAAGACGACAATACGGCGAGGAATCCATTGATCTCTTCACGCAAAAAACCTGCTATATCCCACTTAGCTATTTGCATTTTTAGATTTCTTCTCATAAGAAGAGCTTTTTCTTGTTCATTCATCTTTTAGGAAGGTGTGAGTAAATAAAAGACCACTACATAACACGAGTAATTTTTGCTCATGCCAGGTGTTCTTGTACATACTGAATGAGGTTGTTATCGTGGGTAATAAAGATTATGGTTTGTCATTTTTTATTGGCTTGCATAAGCATCTCTGCAATCATTTTGGATGACTCTCGATCCAAGTTTCCTGTCGGTTCATCTGCAAAGACACAGGTTGGTTTCGTAATCAATGCGCGCATGATAGCAACTTTTTGTTTTTCTCACCCGGAGAGAAGCGCAGTTTTCGTTTTTAATTTCTCTTCAAATCCGAACTCTCTTGCGATATCTGCAACTTGATTCTTAATATCCTGTTCTGTTAAATTTTGTATTTGTAATGGGAGAGCAATATTTTCAAACGCAGATCTATCAAGCAAGAGTTTGTAGTCCTGATAGACAACGCCAATGCGTCTCCTAATATCCTGTAAAGCTTTTCCATGCATGTGACTCATATCATGATTTTGCAAATATACCATCTCAGCAGGAGGAGTAATCTCTCCGGTTACCAGTTTCATCAAAGATGTTTTTCCTGATCCAGAATTCCCCACGAGGAAACAAAATTCTCCCTTCTTGATAGAAAAATCAAAATCGGTAAACAATGAACGCTGTCAAGGGTATCATCGTGTTAAGTTATTGATTTGAACAATTGCATCTGAATCTATCATATGGGCCATTTCATAAAATATAAATCATATAATATACTATACAGATAATCTTCTTTAGAACAAAAAAAATATCCTATCTAAGCAACATCACAAAAGCTACAAGCACCGTTTTTGGAAGAAATAGTAGAAATAGTTGACATTTGTGAATTTCTACCTATTTCTCCTTTCCCGAATATGCGACTATAAATGAAAACAATGTTCTTGATTTTTACACACACATATATATGTATATATATCTTTAAGAGTAAGTTTTACCGTTTACTATAGTGAAACTAATCATTCATTTTTATTTTTTTCTCAATCGTATGCAAAAATCATTTTATCGTAATTCATTTACCTTAATAGAGATGCTGGTTGTTGTAGTGATCATCGGAATCCTCGCAGGAGTATTAGTACCAAGACTAGTAGGAGCCAGAGAAAGAGCAAGTGATTCAGGTCGTATAGTAAAGATATGACAGATCTCAAGTGCAGTAGAACTGTACGCGCAGGAAAATGGATCAGGGACCTATCCAAAAGCACCACTATCAGACACGCCGACAAGCGTAGCTACGCCATCTGTATCATCACTGATCTCACCATACCTAACAACTATCCCTACAGACCCAGGGAAAGGAACAGTAGCAATATATAATGGAGGTGGTAACATCATGGTGACAGGAGACTCATTCGCATACTGGACAGATACGTGATGAACGGTCTACGCAATCACAGCACTAATGGAATCAAAGAAAGGAAACACAACAAATGCAATTTGAGTAATAGATAAAGATAAAGAAGGAGAATATCAAGTAGTAGGGAAGGGATTGATAACCTATATTTTAAAAGTTGGGATCACTCATGAATGAAATGATTTAATAGTATATGATGGAACCAATACATATATAATAGCAGATAAAAATGTATGAGCATCGGTAGCGGGAACATGACCTACATCGTATGGATACTACTTCCAATGGGGAAACAATTTCTGATTTAAAAACAATGTTCCATGATCTGTCGATCAAAACGGAAGTACTACACTAAAAACAAGTACGACGTTAGTAAGTAATCCTACTCCACCATATAGTAGAGATGTATTTGTAAGATGATATATAAGCGACTGGGCGACTCCTTCTAACGATAATCTACGACCAGAAAAAGGACAATGACCATGTGATCCATGATATCATATACCAACGATACAAGAATGGGAATGATTATATAATGTATTTGTATCAGTGATGTCAGGAAATTCCCAATATCAAACTAATGTCTGAGACCTTTGGATGAACACATTTTTACTTCCATTAGCAGATCTGCGTTCATACTATGACACAACTGTTTATTGGGCAGGTTCAAATGGAACATATTGGTCAAGTAGCGTTTGAGTCTTCCAAGGAGAACAAAGATCATATAACATTTGGCATTGATGAAGACATTATAAACCTAATCTTACTCCACTTAATCCACGTGCACAAGGAATGTCTGTACGTTGTTTCAAAAATTAATTACTTTAAATCAAGCCACTCCTTTGAAGGGTGGTTTTTTTGTATTAAAAAACAAAACTATTTCATTATTTTCTATCCTCCCAAAATTTCATTTCTCATTTTCTGCACCAATCTATGTAAGTGCAAAATATTGTGAAGAGATAGTAAAATTCCGCCAAGCATTTCGTTTTCTTTGATAAGATGATGGAGATACGCTTTGGTGTAGTGTTTGGAAACGAATGAATCAGACTCGTCTAACGGGGAGAAATCATTTTTGTATTGTGCGTTTTTGAGTTTGATGTATCATTGGTCGGTCATTGCAGTTCCGTGTCTTCCAAGTCTCGTTGGTAACACGCAGTCAAACATATCAAATCATGCAAGAATTGCTTCACGCACACTTTCTGGAGTACCGATACCCATGATATATCTTGGCTTATCAACAGGCAATTTCGGTCAGGTGAAATGCATAATTCTCACGATATCCTCGTAACTTTCGCCCACACTCACACCTCCGACAGCGATGCCATCGTATGCAAATGGCGATAATGCAGCCAACGATTCTTCACGTAAATCTTCGTATGTTCATCATTGTACTATCGGGAAAAGAACACCTCTTTCGGTATCATATTTTTGCATAAAATGATCATATTGACGCTGGGCTCGTGCATGCGTTGTTTTCATCTGGTAGTAGTATTTCTTTTTGGTAATTCACGCAGGAGAACAAACATCCAGCATCATCATTATATCAGATCAGAACTTACATTGTGTATCAACTGTTCACTCTGGAGAGAAAAAATGTTGAGATCCATCATACGGAGAGTGAAATTTAACACCGTCTTCAGTGAGCTTTGCAAGCGACTTTCCAGACTTCCCTTTTGCAAGTGAAAACGCCTGAAATCCTCATGAATCAGTCAAAATCAATTGATCCCAGTTTTCAAAAGAGTGCAATCATCCCACCTTTTCTCCATCACGCACAAGTGGATTTCTCACGCCAGCTTCTTGAATGATATCTGCACCTGGATGCAAAAAAAGATGAAATGTATTTGCAAGAATAAGGTTAATGGGCGGTAAATCACCTATATAATGTGGATCACGTAACAGATCAAGTATCAATCATTTTATCGTTGCTTTCGTTCAAACCGGCATGAAAATTGGTGTTTTCACCGTGACACCATTGAGTGTGAACTCCCCTGCTCTTGCATTTCCTTTTTGCGCAAGGATGCGAAATTGTAATTTTGGATCTCTCATAAAAAAACATAACTATCATAAAACATGTGCTTTCTATACTAGCAATTCACACCCATAAAATCAATGAAATATTTCAAGGCGGCGAGGTATCGACGCCTTTGCCCGTCCCATCTACGGGTAGCTAGTTGCACAACGACAGGACGGGCAATCCCCGACTCGAGTCGGGGAAGATTGATGCTTGCGCAAAGGTCAGGGAAAAATATTTTTTTAGAATGAGTTTGTAGATGAATAAGAAAATAAGAAAATCAGATAAGAAATAATAAAATTACAACCTACAAAAAACTTTTCATAATGGGAATTCAGAGAAAAAATTCACTCATCGAATCAAAAACAATTAAAAAAAATCTTCTCGAAGAATATCTACAAATAATCTATACAAAGGAACCAAAAACCATCTAAACCTATGCACTATTTCTTCTTTCAATAATTTCTTTTTCCCACTTTTCTTGTGCAACAGAAATTTGATCACTAGAAACGGTTGGTGTTTTTTCGCCACCAGTGAGATTTGTGGCTAGATTACCAGCTTTTTGAGATATATTTTCTCCGATTGTAGAATCTTTGTGAACGGGTTTCGGTGGAGTTGCAGAAAGCATAGAACCTACTGAATTACTCAGTTCTTTGGTACCGGTATCTCGTATATCTTTGATTGTGCTGAGAATGTCGTTTGACGCTTTGCTTTCAGGCATCTATGTGTTAAAAAGTCACTAAAATTCTATCTGTGGTAAAGACAAATATTTTCACTTTTCCATTCACTCAGTATTTTTGTTTGATCAAAAAAAGCGCTTGTTTTGAATCAGCGACACCTTTGGTTCATGGCAAGATAACTCACGTATCGCCAGTATCATCAACGATTGCAAATCCATACAATTTAGGTGGTGTTGTGGGTATTTTGGTAATATTGGTTTCCTCAAAAAGCGTTGTAACCACGTCTAGCGTAATGACTTTGGTATCTTTTACAGGGGCTATAAATTTGTTAAACATTGTTCCTAAGAGTTCATCCAATGGTTTATCAGTTTCTACTATCCCTTGTGAGTATTGGAGTTTCCCATCTTTATCAAAACCCGAAACGAACAATCATTTCGTTTCACGAAGTTTATATTTTTTTTCTAATGCTTGTTGTAATTTTTCTAACATACTACCAAAATAGTTATTTCAGAACCTCTTACAAGAGCAAATATCTTAAAAAACTATCGTTATGATCTTAAAATCAACTAGTCTTGCGTGATAAAGCTCATTTAAGTACTTCAAGGATCTGTTGACTTATCAAGCTAGAGTATTATAATATCAAGCACGATTTTCAAATAAAAACCAAAAATACAAACACAAACAAACAAAAAAATCATGGAAAAACAAAGAAATCCAACGGGCATCTTAATGCTCTTAGGGCTAGCATGTATCATTTTGGTACTAGTTGCAGCCACTTGCTCTTCTTGTAGCAAAGTAGAAAAAAAACAAGAAAAACCTATTCGATCATTAACACCGGAACCTGTAAAGGTAACCCTAGGAACAAATGATTTGGAAGAGTCAAATATTTTGTCTATCAAAAGCATCCACATGGACTCTTTGAGAAGCACGATATTAACTGATTCAATTGGCGTCTCGCTCACACCAGTTCCGAAAAAAGAGGTCAAACTTTTGACACCGCAGGAAGAACTGGATTTGATATTGCCTAAACTAATGCAGTATCGATTTGACCACTCGCCCATACCACCGTTTAAAGGGAATGTTTTTGACCCGCAATCGTGGGAAAAGTACATTCTTTTTGTCGACTCGTTGTTGCCCAGTGCGTTAAAACCAGATTGTTATTTTTTACAAGAAGACAGTTTGCGATTTAGAACGTTGAACAATGACAAAAAACAAAGCAACATTTTTTTGTGCTTGAGTAGCCCAAATCTGATCTACAAAAATGTATCTAGTGGAATGTCAGAAAATTATGTCTACACGACAGATTATCTGATTGATGATAACCGAACAGTTATCCGTATGATGTTGCCACAACCTGAGTTGCTTTTATCCCGAGATGTTTGGGATGTCTTTGTTGATCACGAGTTTGTCCATGCAAAGGAATTATTGGGTATGGTACCTACTGCTGAGTATTGTGACGCAGAAATGCTCGCATACGTAAGTAGTTTGAACCTCCTAAAATCTAAAAACAAACGGACATGGAATGCCTTTGTAAAATATGCTGGTAGATTTTATCAGCAATATGGGTTTGGAAACGAACTACGCAAAATGTGTGCGGTCCTATATCGCACAGATGAGCTGTCTTTTCTCGAAAGAGACATGATGGAACCAGCGCTTCTTTTGATCGTTGCGATGAGTACAGAAAAGATCTCAGGTCTTGAAAAAGACAATGCAAAGTTTGCAGAGACCATGAACAATCTGTATGCATACCTGAATTCAAACGAGGCGTTAGCCTACCAATAAAAAATTGTTTAAAAAAAATGTAAAAGGAATCCCTAGTTTTTTGCTAGGGATTTTTTTGTTGAAAAGGAGATGTATTATGCTATTGCTGGTTGGAATTTTGCTGCCTCAATTCTTAATGTTGATGCACCTAATGGTCCTGATGGTATTTCTGAGTCGATTAAAGATTCCATCTCTTTTGCTTCTTTTTCACTATTCTTTTTTGTCAGTTCTGTAAATTTTTCTGATCACCATGGAAGCAATATCTCAAGACGTCATTTTTCATCTGCCATGAGCCATTCATCAATATTTGCAGGTTTGTCTTTCGCTATTGCTGTAACAAATTTTTCAAAATGTTCTATCGAAAAACGAGGCAATCACCTATCATTTGTAACGAACGATTCAAACATTTTTCGCATTTTTTCATTGGCGTACTCTCACAAAAAAGGGTTCGTTTCTTTTGATGTATTACCTGCATATGTTTGTATAAGTTTATTTACATTACTATCAAAACGGTTGATTGTATTTCCGCCCTCGCTCCTCATCATATTGCGCATCACAAAAAGTGATTTATATTCTGGCGTGTTCGGGATAGTATTTACACTTCCTTGATAGTATTTCATAAAAGTATCTGTTTTAGGTGGATTTGTCGGAAATGTTTCTTGGAATTTTGCAAAGGAGTCAAAAAGCTTAGTAGATTCCAATGTGTGTCTCATGCTAGAAGAAGCCATATTTTCTGAAAGCTCTTCATCAGGATTATAACTCAAAATATTATGTACTCTTGATTTTAATGCTCTTGAATAATCTCCGTCTCTATAAACTTTTGGGTCAGATGCAAGAACTCTATCATGCCATTGTTGGGAGAAAGTTGGCTTATCATCTTTTAACTTATTTATCATCTCGTTCACTGGGATAATCCTTCCAGTCAATACTCTTGGCGTCTTTTTCAACTCATTTTGTCCATTTTGATTGTCTAGTCACATCAAATCGGTAATAGAAATTTTACCATTTGGGTCTATGTAAATTTCTCATTCAAGTCAGGGACCACTATCGGTATGATGTTTGGCACATTGTGCAGTGTGATATTTGATGCGCATTCACCCATACTCATCGTATTCTATTGCATCTTTATCGTCTTTGATAAGTAGTTTATCTCATCCAGCAGAGATCATATCTGACACCTTCCCCAGGTACTGCTCTGCAATTTGGTTTTTCATAATCATCCTCGTATAGACCAAAAAACTTTTTCTAAATAACATATTAAGTTGCATTTCTTTATGTGGGTTAATTGGAGGGTGCTTCTCTCTTGTGGCATTTATATAGGTCTCATTTATATATTTGTACAATTCTTCTGCATATATTTTTCTATCCGCTTCCGAATCGACAATCCCTTCAATTACTGCAAAAATTTTGTCTTTGGACATGTTTTGGATTACTTCATTGTTTTTCCTAGCTTCCCATTTTGCATTATCTGCTTCCGTCGGTTTTTCTCACTTGCTATTTTTCTTTTCTGCAATCTCTGATCTTAACTCACTCCCCCATGACAATCCAATATTTTCCAATTCTCCCTTATCTTGTGTCAATCGTTCTCTTGAAAGGACATCTCCAATTTTTCTATCCAAATATCCATCAAACTTTGAATTTCCGCTGCGGAACTCTCCTCTCAGCTTGGATAGAGAATTATTAAATCCGTTTGGATTCCCCTTTTCTCCTGATTCTGTCGACATAGTACTAGATTCATTTTTGTCGATTGATTTCCCATTTTTATCCAAACTAGCATTATACATCAAAGAATCAATATCATCCAAGGTTTTTTGTAGCGATGAGCCATATTTTTTCTCGAAATCATCCCTATAGTCACCGACGGTAATCTCTTTTCCCGACTCATCCAAAAAAGCATCTGTTGATTTTGCGAGTGTTAGATACTTGAGTTTTGCATAGGTTTCGTTTGTCAAAGCACCACCAAGAAGTGTACCATTGAGCTTTTCATCTTCGCCAGTTGCTTCGCCTTCTTCCTTTTCTTTCAACAAAAATGGAGCATATTTACTTTCTTCAATTGTTAGTTTTGAGATGGAAGAAAGTTGTTGTTTAAGTTGTTCTATTGTCTTATCCTTTTCTACAATCTCTTGCTTCTTGCCTTCTATCCTACTGTCTGCCTCTACAATCACTTGATCCAATCTCGCTTCCTCTCTTTTTGCAGCTGCAAGTTCCTCTTCTCTTTCTAAATAAGATTCCATTGTTCCCAAATTATCCGAAATAGACAACGCTCCACATTCATCTCAATGTAGAGAACT
>CAZXON010000009.1:31264-32760 GCA_964642385.1 uncultured Candidatus Peribacteria bacterium | reverse complement strand
ACAATCAAAATAAACGTTAATGGTGTCATTGATACTATATGGGAAATAAATTTTTTTATTGCAACCGTTGTAATTTAGTCATTTCTTTCCCCGACTTTGTCGGGGATGCCCGTCCTATCGTTGGGTAGCTAATTGACCATAGACAGGTCGGGCATCAACTTCGTTGTTTCGCTGTCGAGGGTTTTATATATCTTTTTTATATGCTAGTCTGTTGGTATAATACATTTTCGTCATTATGTATAACACATAATCTAGTAGATAAGCCCGATTACACATCTTTCACCTCCACGTGTATTGTTTTGTCAAATATTTTGATCTCTAATTCTTCTCATGATTGCAACTGATCTGCTTGTATTTTACTTAAATACTGCCCATCTTTCAATACCAATGCATATCCATGCTTCGTGATGTTTTCCGGAGAGACAGAACTAATTCACTGATACCGTAGATGAATATTTTGTTGTATTGTACCCAGCAGGGCACCAATACGAATCTGAATATTTTCATACAACGATGGTATACTTGTGAGTAAATTATTGATTGTCCATTTCGTACGCACATCGATATTTTCTAGTAGTTGTTGGATGCTTTTTTCGGTTTGTTCATATAACGACACCAAAAAATACCCAGCATCAGTTGGTGTTTTGGCAGACAGATACGCAATATCATCGAGGACAAACTTATCAGCAGTATGCCCCACCGCAACGATAACCGGCACCGGCATATAGCAAATCCCTTTCGCGATATCTAGATCATTTTGCCAAATGATTCCCGAGCTACCACCTCATCCACGGATGATCACTACTCCATCTATCTTTTTGCCTTCTTTGATATCAGTATAGATCATTTTGAGAGCTTCGTACACTCACTCTTGTGCATCGTTTCCATGCATTGGAGAGTAATAATCTTTCGTTTGGATTGCATATCCGCTTTGTCCTATCACACTCAAAAAATCTAGACGTCATGCGGATGTTGCAGAGCTGATCAACGCAAGCGTATATGGTGGCAGACCAAATTGTGTTTTTTTGTTGTTTTCTACGATCCCCAGTTTTTGGAGTTGCATGAGGATATCTTGCTGTTTTTTTTGCAATTGTCCGAGTGTATACTCTGCACTCAGGATATCTACCTTGATAGAGAAACCATACTCTTCATGAAAAGAAAACGCACCGTGAAACAACAGTTTGGAACCTGCTAATTGTTGCAAATTAGCCAATCCTGTATCCTCTAGAAAATCCCTTGCAACATGCGGATTGAAGATGTTCCCTTTTGCTTTTGCGACGATCTTCCCATCTGGTCCATACTGGATCAACTCCAAGTAAACTTTCTGACCTATCTCTTGCACTTTCAGGATTTCACATTCACACCGAAAATCGAATCACGCAAAAACTTCCTTGAATGTTCCATCAACTATCTTCACTAAATCCAAAAGTGTATAGTGGCGTTTGCTTATCTCTGTCATAGATGGACTATAGGGAAAGCGAGAAAATTTGCAATTG
>CAZXON010000009.1:3060-31164 GCA_964642385.1 uncultured Candidatus Peribacteria bacterium | reverse complement strand
TTTGCTTATCTCTGTCATAGATGGACTATAGGGAAAGCGAGAAAATTTGCAATTGAGATTTCGGTTAACTATGAGAGAGTGATCTCAATTTATAGAAAAACCCCTCTGCACAAACGCATAAGGGGTTTTAGAGTTGTCAGATAAAAAGTTATCTGTTTTGTTTCCGGTAGGTTTCGTTTTGGACAAAGGGCTTTTTACCCCTTATAGGATCGTTTTTCTTTCCCAGTCTAACGTATGGGATAGAACTGGAAAAGTCAAATCTTCGCGCAAAAAGGCTTCTGCCTGTTCTAATAAATCTTCTTACCCATTTCATAATTTTGTTTTTTAAGTTGTTGTATATATGATTTTTTTTGAAACCGATCTGATGGTTGTTATATGTCCTTGAACTTGTAGATTTCTATCCCATTCATGATGCTTGTTGGATCGTCAGAGTTTGTGTCCGCATCGTTCGCATGCATGATAAGTATTTTATCGTCCAGTGAGATATTCCCTTTAAAGATAATTCTAATGATCTCTTTTCCTATTTTTTTCACATGTTGATAATCAAATGAGTGAGAAATTTTGTATCACTTTACCGCCCACAATAAGTTCAGATATTTATATGTATCATCCACTTTGGTGAACGCAATAATAGGTATGTCGGGTTTCATAGTAGACAATCTAGCAACAGAGTATCCATTACTTGTGAAACAAATAATTGCTTTGATAGCAAGCTCTTTGGATGTTCTAAAAGAATTGTATATAATGTAATCACTAATCTCGTTTTCTGAGTTTACGTGGATGTCACTCATGCTCAGATTTTTAGTGGGATCTGCCTCATATTTTAGAATTGCATTGTATATGCCAGAAATATCTTCTACTGGTTCGTCACCAAAGGCGGTTTCTTGTCCAAGCATGAATGCATCAACCCCAGCTTTTAGATAATCATTTACCTCGTCGTAAGTCGCTTGATGAGGGATAGCATTTTTGCCTGTTTTTATTTTTTTTGAAAAATATCATGCTAGAATACATGGCTTGCCGTATTGATTACACAAGGCTATAAGTTTATGTTCAGTTAGAGATTTTTTGGCTCCAAGCGCTTCTAGTCATCCCTTCAAAAAAGAAATTCCATCGGACGCAATGATAACTTGATTTAGATTTTCCAATATTTCTTTAGTTTCTATCTTTGCAATAATTTTTATATCTTTTGCATTATTAGCAAGAAGGAAATCTCTTAGTTCTATTATATTGTTCTCGTCTTTTACATAAGAAACAACCAAAATATTTACTCCAACTTGTAATCATCGCAAGATATCTTTTTTATCTTTCTCTGTAAGAAATGGTAGATTGGGTTTATATCATTTAAATATGACTTTCTTCGATGGAACAATAGTTCATGCTTCTGTAACTTTACATTGTAATATCAATCAATCATTTCCTTCTACTTTTAGTACAACGCTTAGATCTTCAAAACTTATTTCAGTTCCAGTAGGTACATCATATAAATCTGGATAGTCTATGAAAAGTTTCCCCTTTTCGTCTTCTTGATATTCAGAAAAATCAACGATGATTTTGTCATTTTTCTTTACAAGTATAGGTGTCGTGTTCTTACATCTTATTTCTGATCATTTCGTCTCAAGCATAATCGTTTTGCTATTATCCAGTTTGAGGATAGTATCAATATACTTTTTGTGGTGATCGATAAATCCATTAGCAAGATTGACACGAAACACGTCTACATAATTTATAACTTTTGAAAGCACTGTTTCTTTTGCTAAAGAAGGACCAATAGTGGCAATCACTTTGGAATAGTGGAATTGTGACATATAATATATAGTAACGATAAAAAGATATCTTAAATAAACTTATTTGTTCCCTATCAGAACAAGGGGGTAGAATAATACTGATTTTTGTTGAAAAATCAAGCAAAAAAGAAATATTTGGCTTAAACAAGCCAATAAAACCACGCCAAAGTGCGTTTCAGGGACAAACCTTATCTTCTGGTGCTTCTTCTTGGGGGTCTTCCTCCACCTTTACCAGAACGATACGATGGTTTGTGCTCATCCTCATCAAATGGGTTATATTCATCTTGGTCAGATCCACCAGCTCAAGATACCACAGAAAGTTTGATACCGAACATCTCTTCCAATTTCATAATATTTTCTCCTCACTTTCAAATTAATGCTCACTTACTACGTTCTGGGACAGCCAACTGGGCTTCTCCATCAGAAAGAATTGTAACCGTAGCTTTGATACCTGTTTCTTTCAATAGTAATCCAGTAAGATATTTGGAAGCGAATTGTTGCACTGGAGTCATGCCAGTAGCGACCTTCAATTTTGCCATTTCCATCACAACTATTTGTTCACCGAAACTATAGATTTCATACATCGGTTTTTGCGTAAAAAAATCTTTTACTTGAAGGACTGGACGAGCCAAATCTTGTGAAAGCATACCTGCAGGCACCTTTACAACTTGTTCCAATGTAAGCACTTCGCTCACCTTTCCAGCGGAAATAAACACAACAGTATCTATCACCTGTGGTAAACTTCCCATATCCACATGTCAAATAAATCTTTGAATACTATCTACTGGTTTGGTTGCATGGGTTACTCAAACCAACCCAATTCCTGTTAATCTTAAATCTGCATACAAGATAAAATCTTCTGCATTTCTAACCTCATCATACAACGCATGATCTGGTCTTGATAACAACAAAATATTTCTAACTTCGTCATGCGACGCATACGTAAATGAGTATTGAGATACCGCATCCGGCACAAGTAAATCACGAGGCGACTCAAGTGTTTTTACTATTTTATTATCCAACACGTACTGCTCTGCTAACGCTTGTGCAAAGGTCGTTTTTCACTCCCCTGGCGCACCTGAAATAAGAATTCATTTTGCTTTGTGACGGATATGTTCTTTGAGATCTTCACTCAATTCATAATCATCAAAAGATAATTTTTTAACTGGTCTCACGACAGTGATTTCCATGGTATCAACAAGTGGCGCATAGACAATAACAATTCTATACAATCCCAATTGTAACACTTTTGAATACTGTTTGTCAATTTCCAAAAACATTCCATTTTCATGGGTTGCTTCTCATAGCAAACTATCAGCGAGACGTGTTACATCATTTTTGGTTCGCACATCCGTTCAGAGTTTGGCATGTCGGTCTCAAGGTTTTCATCACTTTGAGAGCATAGGAACTCATTCTTTGATGTGTACTGACATAGTATCAGCGAGGAAATATTGATCTAAGATAGACATAATGGGAAAAGAAAAATAAAAAGAAAAAGAGGGATTATAAAATGAGAAAGAATATGTTTTTCACATTATTCCATATTTCTTTGTATTTTATATTGATTTTCGATCTGAATTCAATTATATCACAATATGCTTTTTCAAGCCCAATGATTAATCAGCATTTGAACGACCCAAACCAATATTGGTTTTCTTATTGAAGGTTCTTCTGAAACCGTAGTGAGAGCCGTTTGTAACAAGCACAGTATTGCTGTTTTTGGATTGATTCCTTTTGTTTGAGATCCCAAAACATATGGGAGTGTATACTTCCGTTTTTTGGAAGGGAAAGAACAATTTACAATCTATACGCAATACGTAAAAGCTCGTGAAGCGTTTACTTTTTTTCGTAAAGCCTGATTTTTGATAAATTATATAAACAATATTAGATCACCAATTTCAGATGAAGATGTAATACGTGTTGTAGAAAAACTGGAATCAGAATACAAAGAAAGTTTAATAGTCGACCCAGATAAAGGCGTTAATTACTTCAAAAAAATTAGTAACCTTTTCGTTGAGCGTTCTGGTCAATGATTGATATCTTTAAAACAACTTGCGACTGTTGCCCTTGCTGATGCAGATGAAATTCTAATTAAAATATCCAATAGCGCTCCAACCACATCCACTAAAATAAAAAATCTGCAAGATGAACTTAAAAAAGTAAAATTAGGAACAAATGAAGCTAGGATTCGCGATGCCATTGGAATGCTATACCATTCTTTGGAAGAAGCGGAGTTGGTTTTTTTGCAAAATCAAAAAGAACATGAAGTAAGCGTTATTCAATGATCCATAGTAACATATTTAGATGTACTTACAGAAGCTGAGAAATTTGAGAAATCGCAAAAGGTATCTAAGGCATGAGCACACAAGTCTGGTTCAGATCTGTATTATGGATTTCTTTGAATCGTTGGGCTTTACAACAAGTTTCTCACAAAAGACATAAAAAACAAAACCAAAAACATAGTTGTTATAATAGATACTCTCTACACGGTCTTTGGTTTGTTTGTACTGATGACCATGATTCGATTGGCCTTATTGCAATTGATAAATTCAATTTTCTTTAATGGATCGTTTTTCACGCCTAGATTTATTGATCTTTGATTAATTGGTCTTTTTTCTGCAGTTCTTATGCAATACAAAAAACCTAATCTCAAGAATCTTCTTTTTTTAGGACCTGTTTGTGTCGGATTATTTTTCCTCACACGTTATTTGATAAATACTACGTTTTGATTTTAACATCACATGTATGATACGAAGTATAGCAATCATTTCTCTTGTCACATCTATATTTCTTTTTCAATTAGGGGCGCTATGGGCAGCTCTAATTCCGTTGTTGGTTAGCATGTATCTGATATTCACTGATGGTCGCATTGAAAAAACGAAAAAAGAGCGATGATTTTCCAAATATCATATTTTGTTTGGATTGTGGTGTGCTATTATTATTGGATTAACTCTTCTTTTGCATACGATAGGTATATGAATGTTAACCACATTACTTGTTGTTCTAGGGTTCCATGTGTGTTTAATATGGATAACGTTGCTATGAGAATATAAAGATGAGTTTACCATGTTTCATATAGGTTACTATTTTATAGCTTTTCTTATTATTCGATTTGTGCCTATTCAATATGGTCTACAAAATGGAATAATCGCTTGGCTTCTTTTCCCTATTGTTACCTTTCTTTTGTATATGTGATGAAGTTTTTTTATCAACCCTTTTGTCCCGCTCCCCGCACAATGGCATTATCGCACTGGTATATTTTTTGTTATTAGTTTTTTATCAAGTACTATATTATATTTCTTTTCAGCACCACTTATTTGATGGACGTCTGGTCTTTTATTTTACACTGTAATCGTGCGATTTTACGCATATCAGTATAGATCATTTATTACATCTGAAAAAAATGCAAAAGTTTATGCTGAAGATATTTTGGCATGAAAAACTGTTATTCAACCAAAAGATACTTGGAAACATGATATTCAAGAAATCGTATATAAAACAGCTCGTAATCTTCCTACAAGTTGGCGTTTACCACTTGTCAGCTGATGAGTGATTTTTCTAATAGGGGTTTTTGCAAGCGCGTTTTCTCATACAAACACAATACCAACAGTTGTTACTCTTTTCGTGCTTTGTTTGGCGGTGCGATTATATTATGATTCTCTTAAGCAACGACAAACGGTTTCATATCCTACTACGCAAGGATTAAGCATTATTGGAGCTTCAATACATGCTATTTTTCTTTGGACAGTATGGCAATATATTTGATTTAACAATCTGACCGCTTCTGTATTTTTGACTATGGGATGGACCATAATCCACCAATGATTAGCAATATTTTTATGATGACAAGCAATTTATCGAAATAATCCTAAAAAATATCCTTTGTTGTATGGATATGTTGCGAGCAATGTCTTACTTTCTCTTGGTGTTTCACTATTCCTTAATCAAGTTCTCCAAATACCATCTTTTTCTACCGGTGTGATCCTTCTATATCTAGGAATAATTGGTACAATGACATATTTTTTCATGCGCATATTTTCTCCCAAAACACTAAGCTAAAAACACATTATACGTAAAAAAAATTTAGATAACTAAAAAAGAGCCAGACTTACAGGGATATATCTTGCGATACCTTTCAGTAGTTAGAGTGATATCTTGCGATACCAATTTAACCAATGAAACCAATAAATCCGACTCTTTTAGTCGAAAGATGAAAACAATAAGAACAAAAATACGTTTGCTACGGACATATTTAATCATATATCTACATATATAATATCATATACCATATTCTATGCTTGTTACGCATATTTTTTTCTATTCTTTTGAGGGAAATACATACTCGATATTGCTACCGATACATACCAGTCGCGAAGACTAGATAGAATGCAAGTTTGCACGAGCCATAGATACTCAATTGCTTGAATACAATGACATGAACCATTCAAGATATGAATAGACACAATGAAGAGGATACCAATGCATATATGGTTTGTATTGCTACAAGTGACACATACGGATAAAATCCAACAGAAGATATCGGTTTAAAGATACTTTCATACCAATAAACTTACCTGCAAACTTCAATGAGATATCAAGTGGAGAACCTACAAAGTTGTTTAGACAAGGTAGATTTGTGCGGTCAGTTACGAGAACTGTTTTTATTCTCAGTTGCTACCATCTCTCGAGTAAAGACGAATAGAAAGAGTTTCCTCATCATGAGATCTCTAAGTGGTTTAGACTTAAAAAAATCATAATCATAGTATTGTATTCTTTGCAATTGAAAGTACGAGACTTTCAAAAACCAGATCCACAATCGAAATACAAATAAAATTTCTTGCGAAACATATTGTACACCTATATTCACTATCACGCCTTTACTCGAAAGACAGCTGTTTGTGAATGATCCATTTCTTTTCGACATCATTATATTATAGATTAATCGTATTTTGTCAAAAAAAGTGGACTTTTTTTAGATTACAGGAAAATTTAACTATAATGGAGCCTATAATCTATCTATGCTCCTTACTTCATCTCTATTCTTTCTGCAAACAAAAAATTGAGCCTCGTTCAGAGGCATTTTTTATGTATTGCGAAATGTGGCTTTTTGAGCTGGTTCTGAAACGGTGTTTTGATCAAAAAAGATGCTTTTTCAAAAGAATTTTACAAAAAATAACGTTTTTCCAGAATTTTTTGAAATATTTATCATCAAAATAGCATAAATATTTTATTTTTCTATTATTTTTCAAACTTATTTTCTCAAGATGACTAATAGATTTTATTTTACAAATAAATAACAGCAAATAAGCCAGTTCTCTTCTAGTGTTTCTCTCTATGCTAACTACTCATGTTAAGCAAAAAATATTTCTGAAAACATGGTTATTTTTTCTCCCGCCGAAGGCGGGATGCCCGCACATTTTTTGGGTAGCAAAAAAACATAGATAGGACGGGCAACATCAACGTTTTCAAACTATACCTAAGGTTGTATAAATCTTTTTGAATAATAAGTTATCGTTTTTAAAAATCACCTAAACCATATTATATCTTCGCCTGAAAATTTATCAAAAATTTCCTCAGGTGGCTTTTTGTAACTATACGCACTCCAATTTTCTTTGGCAATTTTGAAATATGCTTTATTGTCGTCTATCTCATAGAGCATTTTTAATATATCACCATATGTTATTAGCATATCTTCAATAATAGTTAAAAACATAGGTGTAAACTTATCACTGAGCATAAGCACATCTACAATATAAAATATCTTTAAAGCGTTTATCTGTTCTTTCTCTTCTTCATTTGGTAAGAAGGAATTTAGATATGTACAATACATCAAAAATCACAATAACGTTTCACGAAGAAACGCAAAAATACCCGCTATACCTCCATCTGGATACATATCTTTAAATTCTTGTGCAAATGGTTTGAGTTTTTTTAGTATTTCTTGATGAAGCCAAAAATCCAATGTATAAAAGTTCTCCTTGATCTGGGAATCTACGTCTTTCAGAAAAAATTTCTTGAGAGATTGATCAAAACGCACTGCATGAAAGAAATAATTATATGATCCGTATACCGCTCCGATAAGAAGAAAATGAGATTTTTGTGTTCGTTGAGTTATTTTTTGCTGAAATAGCCTTCCAAATTCTTTGATAATTTTGGTATTTTTGATATACAATTTGATTTCTTTTGGAAGTGTATCCTGCAGTAAGATAGCAAGGAAACTTGATTCAAACAATCTTATGATACATATGTTGGAATAAACTTCCCTAAAAGTTGCACGAAAAGGGAGGTGAAATTTTTCTTTTCACGCGCGAATATTTTCAAATGCATATTTATAATAAAAATTATTTTTTCCGTAATTTTTGAGTAATCAATTGTAAAAATTTGATCCATCTGATCTATTATTTTGTTGTATTTGAGAATGCAATAAGTGCATAATTTCATGATGTCAACATCTAATATATCGTGAATCTCATCTAGCTATTCGTGATCATCATATATACGTGACATAAAAATTCATAAGTCTTTCCATAGTATCTGACTCTTGTTTTATGCGTTCTGGAATTTTGGACATATCTACTGCACCTCATTCTCATATCATAGAAATCCATTCATCGACATCTTTAGATTGTGTTATGGAAAATGGTTCTTGATTATGAAACATATGAGTTATGTATTTTTTTAATGCTTCAAAATAGGTGTTTTTGAAGTGGGTATAATCTGTGATTTTGATTAAAAAGGATAAAAAATCTTTATCAGAATCCAAAAATCCAGTCATATAAGTGCGAGTTTCTTCTTGATTGAAAAGATTTGTAATCAGATGGCGGATAGTTGAACTTATATTTGGCGCATCCAAAACATATTTAACCAAGATGTCTGCTGGAAAGAGCAATGATATAAGATTTTTTTCTGTTGTATTGAAATTTGTTGTTTTGATTGTCGTTTCAGCATGAGCAAGAAAATCTTGTGCTAGTGCTTGTAAATCTCCTCAATGTAATTCATCATAAAATAACCATCAAAAAAACTGTTCTGCTTTTGCTCAAAAAGTTTCCAATGATCTTCCAGCATATTGGTAAAAATACATAAGCATAAAAAAGACTTCTATATGATCTCTTAGGAATTGTTGTTTAATTTTTCTAATCGTCGCCGTATCAAAAACCTTACCTGACTGCCCCAACAAAAAATGATAAAACGAAAAGAAAAGTGCAATTAACCAAGTAAAATTATCTTCTATTTCCTTTGAACTTTTAGGTTCTTTGTGAGGAAATTGCTTTATTTGTGCTTGAAAAACGAATGTCAGCAAATAGATGGCATAAATAAAATTCAATGTATAGTGATCTTCATACTCGTCACTCATGTTCTGACAGTAAATGCTTGTGAATAAGGCAATTGAGTGCGCAAGTTGTGCAGGTGCTACATTATTGAAACCATTTAGGTTTGCTGCCGATGCGTACGCATAATAAAAATCCACATCTTTGACTTTGATCGTTGGTGTATCGCCAAATCCTATTTTCACTTCAAACGGATCCAACGAAATATCAAAAAGATTTAACTTATAGTTTTCTACTATCCTTCTTGTGATTACAGAAAAATACTGCTTTGCAGAAATGAATCAGACAAACATGCTTGCGGGATTTACTGGATTATTGATCATTTCCTCTGGAAAGAGGGATAGCATCATTCTTTTGAAAAGTTGCATACGATAAGATTACATAAAAAAAAACAGGATACAAGAGTATCGCTGTCTTTTCCTATAATCTAAAAATATTATTCTTGTCCTGTTGGTTGTGGAGTGCTTGCTGGGTCGTTGTTATCAATCTGATCTGGATTGCTTTCTGGTTGATTTACTCCATCCTTATCTAAATTTGATGATTCTACGTCGTCAAGTGTTGCCTCTATTTCAATAGTCCTATCTGATTCGTTAATTGGTGCTTGTGGTTCGTCGATTCTTTCTAGTGATATATCAAAAACTAGTACTTTACCAGCCATTTTAGAATTATAATCTACCGTTACTGTTTCGGTTGTCATCTCAAGTACTGTGAATACTCCATTCGGTGAATTATACTCATCTCCGACTTTCGGAACTATATTCGCTTCTTGGAATTGTGATCTTGGCATTGTTGTCACAAGCCCTGTGTTGTACTCTCCATATGCGTCTGCTGGTTTCAAAGTTATCTTCTTTTTATCTCAAACCTTCATGTCTATCACTGCTCTATCGAATCAAGGAATCATTTGTCCTGCTCCGACGATAAATTGCAATGGTTGATATTTTCCACCCATATCATCCTGTTCTTTGTAAAGACCTTTTTCTTGTGCAACTTCTTTAATACTCGTATCAAATACTGATCAATCTTCAAAAGTTCAAACATAATTTACATAAACTCTTTTCCCAATATTATTTATCGTTTCTGGTGTCTTTGGTGCAGTATCTTTCTTGAAAAAGAAGTATGCAGCTCAAAGCCCTGCTAAAACCAAAAGACCAATAATTATCCAAAGATTGTTTTTGTTCGTCATTGTGTATGTGTGTATAAATAATAAAAGATAATTTATATATAGTTAAATTTTGTAGAATTACAAGAGAGAGCGGAATATAATGGTTAATTATAAATGGCTAATACTCCTTTTTATTAATAATTAATAATTCGTCTCTTTTCTTTCTGCAAGCAGACAAAAGAGACTTGTTCAGAGGCATGTTTTTGGATTATAGGAAAATCAAAATATAAAGGTGTCTATAATCCATTCTATGCTCTTCACTTCGTCTCTTTTCTTTCTGCAAGCAGACAAAAGAGGCTCGTTCAGAGCCATATTTTACTCTACTCAAGATTTTTTGCCAAAATATACAACCCATGATTTCCGTGCAGGTAACGCAGTAAATATTTGATCATCTGAATTTAGTATTTTTCATCAAGAACTGAAATCCCCTGTAAGCATTCAAGTAATGTTTCAAGAACTACCAGAACCTAATATTGCAATATCTTTTTTCTCCATTTCACGCATAATTTTTTCTCAAGGAAAAAGTATTCCATTATCGTGCGCTATAAAAGTTTTGGATACTGGTAGTGAATATACATACGCTTGCAAAGCGCTATATTGTTCATGGCGCAAAATCGTTTCTCTTTCTTTAACGACATGCTCGATAGAAGACTGAATTGTTGCGTAGTTTAGGAACACTCTTATGGCGCCTATCATCATAAGAAACGCCAAAACTGCACCGCCATACTTGATGTGCGCTGGTTTTAATTCTCGCTTTTTGAAGGGCGATTGAGGTGATAGTGCAGAAACGTTTGGTTGTAGCATATTTTTGTAAAGAATTATTTGTATGATCTATGATTTCATCACTATACAATTTTTCAAACAAACTTCAACTTGTATTCAAAACAAAAATAGATATCCTTTGTATTGTCCCACGGCGAGGGGGACTTTTTTTTATCTGAAAGGAGGTAACATACCATGCTTTTAGAAATGGCTCATTGCTTGAGAGTTCATCGAAGATGATTGCCCGAACTATCTATGGGTGGTTAGGTGTGCAACGATAGGACGGGCAACCCCGACGAAGTCGGGGAGATTGACAAACCATATCTATTTAGTATATATTAAATACATTTTACTCTTTATTCTAGACAAAATGCAATTAGATGGAAAGAGCATCCAAGGCTCTATTATGCAACTTATTGATGATTACAAATTTGATCCTCATCAGGTGATGGAGATTGTAAGACTTGGAATTAGGTCAGCATTCAAAAAAGACTATCTTCCAAATGAAAAGAAAGTGCAACTTCAAGTAAACATCGAAAAAGATGGTACTATTCGTATATTCAGAGAGTATGAAGTAGTAGAAATCATTGAAGATGCTGGTGTTCAAATGCTTTTGGCAGAAGCACAAAAAATTAGAAAAGATATCAAAGAAGGCGAAACGGTATTGATGGATATAACGCCAGAGAAACTAGAGTTCTCAAGAATCGCTATACAAGCGGCAGCCCAAACGATCAAGCAAAATTTGAAAAATATAGAAAGAGAAAGATTTTATGAAAAGTTTCAACACAAACAAGGAGAGCTTTTGAGAGCGAGAGTGTTGAGAGTTAACTGAGATAGTATTGTGCTCGATATTGAAGGAACTACTGTTGTGCTTGGACAAGACGGACAAATCCCAGGAAGAGTTTATAACCCTGGTGAAGAGATTTTTGTACTATTAAGAGAAATTTCAAAAGGTCTTGGTGGTATTACGCTTACTATTACACAATCGTCAAATGATTTTATCGAAGCGATATTGAGAAAGATCGTACCAGAACTAGAAGAAGGAAAAGTTGTTATTAAAAGAATTGTGAGAATTGCAGGAAGAAGAAGCAAAATACTTGTATCTGCTATTGATGAAAAGATTGATCCAGTTGGAGTGTTCGTTGGCCAAAGAGCTGACAGGATAAATACTATTCTTACACTATTAGATGGAGAAAAAATAGATTTCATTGAATTTAATGAAGATGATGATATTAGACTTATCGCTGATTGTCTCAAACCTGCTAGAATTGAAAGTATTGAATTGAAAGGAAAGCGTGCTGTTGTCACAATTCCGGAAGAACAAAAAGCACTTGCTTTTGGAAAAGGATGATCAAATATCAAGCTTGCTAGTCAATTAAGTGGATATCAAATAGAAATTAAATAATTACTCATGTTCAACTTCGACATTCAAACACTCCTCTTTCTGGGGATAATCATCATCATTTCATTGAGTTTGCACGAGTATGCACATGCGTGGATGGCAAATCGCTTAGGCGATCCAACACCCAGACTCCAATGAAGATTGACACCCAGTCCCCTTGCGCATGTAGATCCCATTGGATTTATTATGATTTTTTTGATTGGATTCTGACGATGAAAACCAATACTCACAAATCCCAATTATTTTCGCAATCCGGTAAGAGACGACTTCCTCACTGCGATGGCCTGACCGTTCATGAATTTTGGATTGGCGTTTGTCGGGATGGTTATCATGATGATCTATGGAAAATTTATCGGAATGGATAGCGCGTATGCTATTTTGCATGGATGAGATCTCGTTCTGCAATTTTGGGGAACATTTATAGCAATTAACATAGCACTGGGAGCGTTTAACATCCTTCCTATCTTTCCTCTTGATGGATATAGAATCATCAAAATCATTTCACCATCTGTATGATACCGAATGGAAAAAAATGGTACTATCCTTAGCATAGTGATGATAGTTTTGTTGCTTTCTGTATGATCTGGACTTATCGGTTCGTATATAAGTTTCGTTACAGAAAAAATAATGTCAGTTTTCTTTTTGATACTCAGTCAGATCTTTTTCTAGAAGAGTTTTTTAGTGAAATTAGAGAAACATTGTATTTGAAAAGTAGCAATCGCCTACTTTTTTTATAAAAAAAACAGAATATTTAATCAGAAAAACTACGCTCAAGGCAATTTGAAAACACTATTATCCAATGAAACCACAGTGACATCATTGAGTATTTGTACGGGAATGCGTTGTTCTAGATTTGCTCTATATACATATTTACCATCAATCTTAACAAATTCTAGCGGTGCATCTGGCACATATCAAAAATGTTTCACAAAAAAACGATTTATTTCTAGTTTATCTTCGCCTTCAGGGATAGTGCGGTAATCAAGCGATCACTTCTCTATAGCTGGTGCAAAAAAATCTTCTGCTGATATGGTGAACTTTTGAAGTGGCATTGGTTAGGTCGTTTTGTAATAATCAACTAAAATCAACTGCGGTATCCTGATTTTATTATCTACACTAATACTTTGACCATCATTTTTGTTTTGATGAAGAAGATTAAGAATTGAAATCAATGTTCAGGTTTTCAATCATTCAAGTTCGGTTCTTGTATCTCGAAGTACCTTTTCTATTGCTTGTGCTTTTCATTTATCAATTCTATTGAGTTCAGCATCAAGCTGTTCGTATAATGTCTTTTTAATAAATTCAAAAAGATTATTTTGTTGCATTACGTCAGGGACCTTTACTCACATTCTCTCTAACTGAATTCTTAGGGAGCTGGAAATTTGTAAATTTTCGTTAGATGTCTTTATTTTTTCTACTCTTGAGGCTGAGAGAGCGATATCAGATTCAAGCTTCTTTGATTCATCTTTCAGCTTTTGAATTTCTGCTTGCATATCTATCTGTGGTTTGCCAGAATCAGAAAGCAATTCTTTTGCTTGTTTTGTTGCATCTGCTTGTTTGTTTATTAAGTTATCAATTGGATTCATTTTTTTGCTAAGAGTTAATAAGAAGACAGATATTTCTTGACATTCTCAAAAACTTATTGAGATTTTGTGTCTTTTATTACAAAAACATATACCTATTTTTTTAGAGAAATCAAGAGGGAAACAATTTGCTATCTTTTAAGATCCTACTACAAAAAATAATTACAATGTGCAAAATCAAAAATACTTGTATCAGCTTGACGAATATATATACTATCAAAACGTAGTTTATTCCTTTTTTCATCATGAAAAAATCCATCTATAAAATCTCGTTTTCCCATATAAAAGACAACTTGTAACGCACGCGGTTGATTTTCAGCGTATTTGAAAAGACACTACTGCTTTACATCCTTTAGAATAAAAACGATGATAGAAACATTAGAAGCCATAGAAAAAGCATACCTAGATCTACAACAACAAATGTATGATCCTGCAGTAGCTACAGATCAACAAAAAGTAATTACTATTAGTAGGAAGGTACAATCTTTGGAACCAGCGCACAAGTTATATCAAGAATATAAAAAATTATTATCTGAACAAAAAGAAGCCCAGGAGATCATTGCAAACGAATCTGACGAAGGTATGATTGAACTTGCAAAGGACCAATTGACTGCTGCGCAGCAGCAAATTCCTGAGATTGAAGAAAGAATAAAAATTGCGTTGCTTCCAAAGGATCCCAATGATGAAAAAAATATCTTTTTAGAGATTAGACCGGCTGCGTGAGGAGATGAAGCTGGACTTTTTGCTGCAGAACTACTCAAGTGATATATGCTCTATGCACAGGCGCATGGCTGGAAAACAGAGATTATAGAAAATCAGTACTCAGATATAGGTTGAGTGAAATTTGTGATGGTGAAAATGTCTGGCGATATGGTTTATTCGAAAATGAAATTTGAATCTGGCGTACATCGTGTACAACGTATCCCAAGTACAGAATCACAAGGGCGCGTGCACACTTCAACGATTACCGTAGCCATCATGCCTGAAGCAGAAGACGTAGACTTCCAGATCAATCCACAAGATGTAGTGATGGATACTTATGCGGCTTCTTCAGCTGGTTGACAAAATGCGAACAAAAATCAAACGTGAGTTCGTTTGCACCACATACCAACTGGCATGATCGTAAATATTGGTGACAGCAAATCACAAATGCAAAACAAAGAAAAAGCATGGGAAGTGCTCAAGGCAAGATTGTATCAAATCGATGTCGAGAAAAAACAAGCAGAAGAAAGAGAGAAAAGAGGCGTACAGATCGGTACTGGCGAAAGATCAGAAAAAATCAGGACATATAACTACCCTCAAGATCGTGTAACTGACCATAGAATTCATCAATCACGAGGGAATATCCCATGAATTATGATGGGGCAATTAGATGATATTTTCAACGCACTTATTCTGGATTATCAAAATCAAATGCTTGGGAAACCTAGGGAGCTGGGGTGAGATGATGATGAATAAAAAAACCCAGTATTCTAACCGGGATTTTAAAACAACAAAAAATATTATTATATTTTTCCTAATCTCAATCTAGCGCTTCTTCAATAATTTTTTTCATAGTAGAAACAACTTGTATAGGATACTCTCAAACAGAGGTTTCCTCAGAAAGCATCAAATAATCTGCTCACTGTCTGGCAGCCCAATAAACATCAGATACTTCTGCTCTTGTCGGAGAAGCTTCATGTACCATTGATTTCATCATTTGTGTCGCAACGATCACTTTTGCATTTTTGATTTTGCATGTTTTGATGATGTCCATTTGCACTTCTGGGATATCTTCAATTGGTAGTTCCGCACCCAAATCCCCTCTTGCCACCATTACTACATCTGCTATTTCAGCAATTGATTCAATATTCTCTACTCATTCTTGATTTTCTATTTTTGTAATGATTTTCGGGATGGATTGGTGACTTCAAGATTGCTGTTTTGCTTGTTCCAAAATGCTTCTCGCTTCACGGACATCGTCTGCACTTCTGCAAAAACTAATTCCAACATATGCAAATCATTTTTCAACAGCGAACTCGAGATCTCTTTTATCTTTTTGTGTAATGGTCGCCAAGTCTATTTGTGCGCCTGGCAAATTTATATGTCTTTTAGATGTCATTTGAAAATCATTTCCTGCTTCCAAGAGTAGATAAGTAGCTCATTTTTCTATAACTGTACAATCGAACGCGCCTGATTCTATCCTCACGATTCATCACACTTTCACATCAGTAAACACACGAAAGTCTTCATCACAGGTGAGTGCGGTATCTTCTATTTCTTCAATTGGTGTTTCTTTGCTATATAATCTAAACTGTACTCATTTTTTATACTCTCTTGGTTGTCATAAAACGCCAGTTCTGATACTTGGTCACTCAACATCCATATATAAATCAAACTTTCAATCAATTTGTGTTTCTGCTTTTTTTATCAAATCTAGCATAGGAAGAACAGATTTTGGCGTATAGTGAGTAAAATTCATCCTAAGAATTCTCACTCATAGATTGTATAAATCAATTAACCTTTCTGGGGTTGCGATTGCTGGTCATACTGTAACAATAATCCCTGCCATGTGCTGTTTTTTTTATATAAAGTCCATTTTATATAGTATAATTATTTTATATGCTCATCAGCGTGTTCGAATCCACCTGAGCTCTTCGGAAAGAATATGTTATAGCTTTTTAGGGTTATTTAGCCGTAAGAAACGGCCTCCTCACACTACTGACCTCGTATATATACCACATATTATCACATGCATTATGATATCACACCGAAGGTGTTTGCCCGTCCTATCGTTGGTTACAGAGGTGTCCGTAGATAGTTCGGGCAATCCCGCCTTCGGCGGGAATGAGTGCTTCTATCTTATCGTTATCATTTCTTTTTCTTTCAAAACCTCTAGTGCCATATCCATTTTTGATTGATCGTTTGCATAGAGAGTGAACAATATATCTCATTTTTTAACTCTGTTACCAAGTTTTTTTGCAAAATAGATACCAACCTCCTCTTCAATTGGTGATCAAAGAGTTCTAGCGATTAAATTCACTTCTTGTAGATCTATTTCTTTGATAATTCCATCTTTTTTTGCAGTGATTTCTTTTGTATGTGTTCACAAAAGGAGATCTTCAGAGTATATATTTGGATTTTTTCCTCTTTGCGCAATGATAATTTTTTGCATTTTAGCCCACGCTTTTCCTGAAACAAGTTGTTTATATGCTATATCGTAGGCAGCTTTTCATTTTGCCATACCAACTAGTTCAATAATAACAGCACATAGATGAAGTGATTTTTTTTCTAGATCTAAAGGTCTTTTTTCGTGTTGTTGAAGAACTCTTAACACTTCTCTAACTTGTAAATGAGGACCTATTCATGCGCCGATCGGTTCTTTCGCTTCTGTGAGCTCAACACGGACTTTCATCCCAAGTTTTTTCCCCACATATTCATATTTCTTTTTTAAGAGTTCACCTGTTTTTTTGTCTGGTACTTTTGCAGTTGGTCAAACTGGGATATCTATCAACGAATGAGTTATTCCCATCGCATATTTCTTTGCCATTATACTTACAACTGTTCTAGAATATGATTGCATACTCAACGGATACGCAACTTTTATCAGCTTTTCATCCGCTGGTGCGAGACTTAATCCCCCACCCCATACCAAACAAGAGTTATTTTTCTTCACAAGATCTTCGATCTCTTTTTTAGAAAAAGATATGTCCATAAGTACATTTACACACTCTCATGTCGCAGCTGGTGTCGTAATTGATTTAGAAAAGGTTTTTGGCATTTTGATTCCTAGAGATGCAAGTAGTGGTATAATTATCATAGTCGTTTCATTTCCAGGGACTCAGCCCATGCAGTGTTTGTCTGCAACAACACCTTTGAATTTCAGCATCTCACCTGTTTCTCACATTGCTTTCGCCATTTCAAAAAGTTCATTATCTGTGCTCGTTTTGAAAAATCAAATTGCAGAATAGTACGTCGTAAGGGTATCTGTAAAACGATTATCTGATATATCTTTCATGATACTATATGTTTCATCATAATGTAATTTTTGTCACTTTATTGCTTTTTTCAAGGCCTCCATTGCTTTCGTACTGGTTGTTGTAAAATGTAGTTGCACTTTTTCTCCAGATTGAATGTTATATTTTTCACTAACATCTCTTGTTATTCCGACCTCATTGATGTCAACATACTTGTGCGTTAGATCAACATCAAAAACCAATTCAACTCATCAAATAATCATAGATGCTTTATCGGTAGCAGAAATTCCATGCTCCCACGCTTGCGTCTCATTTAGCAGAACGATTAGATCTTCACCGTTTTTGATGTCGATAATTTTGGTTTTAGCATTGATAATTTTTTTCTTTCCTATTTTTGTAGATAGTTTTTTTGTTTTGTTTGTCATGATTGCGTTAATAATATATAAAATAGCATAATACAATACTATTAGTATATCAAGGAATCAAAATAAAGCAATTTTTATGCAAGTATTTTCATGTTTTTATTAGAATAATTTGCTTTCTGTCAAAATATGTATATATATATGACACAGTATAGTTTAAGTAGAATGCAAAAATCTATCTTTATGCGATAATTATAACATATCAAAAAACATATTTTATCATTAAAAAACCTCATTATGACACTAGAAGAACTTATTGCATCGCTCAATGATCATCAAAAAGCATATATCAACATGGATCTGGCAGATCCAAAAAATGGAGACTATATGCTCGCTTGTTTCCACCTGAAACCAGGGAAAAAACTCAATATGTTACAAGCAGCGTGTGAAGTTGCTGCAGAATCATCAACTTGAACCAACTTTTTAGTGCTGACCGAAACTGCCTATTCTAAACTACTAAATGCGTTGGTATATAAAATAGACCAAGAAAAAGAGTTGGTTTGGATCGCATATCCGTGGAGACTTTTCGATAGAAATGGTAATGTACAAAATATTTTGACATATGTGGCTGGAAATGTCTTTTGAATGAAAGAGATTGTAGCGCTAAAGATCCTTGATGTATGGTTTCCACCTGCAATGTTAGAGCAATACGATGGACCAAGTTACACTCTTGATGATATGAGAAAATATCTCAATGTCTATGATAGACCGATCCTAGGAACTATAGTAAAACCCAAAATGGGCCTTACTTCTGCTGAATATGCTGAGGTAGCATACGATTTTTGGGTGTGATGAGGTGATTTCGTAAAAAATGATGAACCACAAGCTGATCAGGATTTCTGTCCATTTGATAAAATGGTAATGCATATCAAAGAAGCAATGGCAAAAGCAGTTAAAGAGACTGGCCATAAAAAAGTCCATTCGTTTAATGTGTCAGCAGCCGACTATGAAACCATGATCGAAAGATGTGAAATGATTATCAATTCTGGTATGGAAAAAGGATCATACGCTTTTTTGATTGACTGAACAACTGCAGGATGGATGGCAGTTCAGACGCTTAGAAGAAAATATCCGGATGTTTTTATTCACTTCCATAGAGCATGACACGGAGCATTTACAAGACCAGAAAACCCAATTTGATACACAGTATTAGTATTGTCTAAATTCGCTAGATTAGCTGGCGCGTCTGGTATCCATACTGGTACTGCATGAGTTGGAAAGATGGCGTGAAGCCCAGAAGAAGACGTAACTGCAGCTCACAATATCTTTGGACTACAAGAACAATGACATATTTTTGAACAATCATGGGGAACGATACCAGAGAACGACGCTGACTGGATGCAAAAAGTACAAGAAGATCGCCACCAAAATTTAGATGACGATGATGATACTCGAAGAAATTTAAAAAAATGTTGTCCAATTATTTCTGGATGACTCAATCCAACCCTCTTGAAGCCATTTATTGATGTTATGGGAAATATGGACTTCATAACCACAATGGGAGCTGGTTGTCACGCACATCCAAAAGGAACACAGGTTGGAGCTACTGCTCTTGTTCAATCTTGTGAAGCGTTCAAAGCTGGTGTTAGCATAGAAGAATATGCAAAAGATCACCGAGAACTAGCAGAAGCGATTGAATTCTTCGGAAAGAAAAAACCAGTAGAGGTCGCTGAGGCAGAAAAAATAGAAATGATATAACACACATAAAATAAACGCTCACAAAAAAAACCACTCGCGTTACTGCAGGTGGTTTTTTCTTTTATATGAGGTAAATGATATTCTAATACTCCCCTTTCTGGAGTTTTTTTGCTCGTTTTTTGATATCTTTTGGTTTGATAATGCCGTGTTCTGTGATGATTCCAGTGATAAATTTTGCTGGTATCATATCAAATGCATAATTTAGGATTTTCAATCACTTGGGAGCATCTTCCCAAACTTCATCTGCATCTCTTTCTTCTATTTTAACAGAGCCAATAGTATCAATTTTCATTACGCTTCATACGATATACACTGGAATTTTACTGTGTCGTGCAGAGAGTGCAATACCGAAGCTTCCAACTTTGTTGTAAACGCTTCAATCAAGTTTAATTGCATCACTTCACAAAAAAACAACATCTATATTTACTTTAGATTCATACATATTATCAACGAAAAATGCTGCTACGCTGTCTGTTATCATTGTGTCAGGAACACCTGCTTTTATCAAATCTATAGATGTTTTTCTTCATTGGTAAAGAGGTCTTGTTTCTGAGTTGTAAACATGTATCTTTTTCCCTTGTTGCCATGCGGTTGTTAAGACTTTCACTACAGAGCCACTATGACAGTGGGTTGCAATATTATCACCAGATTTAATAAGTTCTGCTCCAATAGCTGGTCTTTTAGTTTGTTCTATTTCTATTTCTTGCACATAAGCAAAACACACTTGTGATAATTCCTTTTGAAGTTCCTCCATACGTTGTGTTGTGAATGTGATTTTTCTTCTTAAGAATTTTTTATAAGTATTTTTACAAACAAATAGACCATTGAAAAGCATGGGTTCTGTCGCTCTTGCAGTCTGTAACAAGCGAATTGATTCTTTGAAAAATGTATTAAATTCAGTGAATGAGGAGAACTTTTGTTCCAATATTTGCTCTCACAGCACACTCATTCATTGCTTCGCAATATTTGTTGCACCTTGAATAGTAATTGTTCTGATGTCATCTGCGACTTTTTGTATTTGTTTAAGTTGTTTCATCCTTCTATAATAAAGAATAAATTTTACAACTCTAGTATACCCAAAGAGGCTCTAAAAGCAAATTTTGTGCAAATAACGGATATATTTCTTTCAGAAACAGAGAAAAACATGTAATTGAGCGGAGTTCACCTATTTCCCTTCTTTATTTGCAATCGAGTTTCAAAACACTATAACTTTTTTATGATTCTTTTAGATTACAGGAAAAAAAGAATATAATAACAATTAACAATTTATAATTAATAATTAGTCTCTTTTCTTTCTGAAGCAGATTAAAGAGAGTCGTTCAGAAGCTTCTTTTATCTCCTAAAAATACGTATGTTTGTCATCCAACAATCATCTAATTTAAAATGAACAATTCGCGTTTCTTGAAGTAAAAATGCAACATTGCCAATCATAGCTGCAAATTATCTTACCTGAAATAAAGTGAAACTTCATAACGAACCAGATATCTTAGATGTACACAACCTCAAAATCGTAGCAGATGAGGCGATTGTCTCATCGAAAGGGAAACCATATTTTGATCTAACATCCCACAAATGTCTAAAAATTAGAGTATCAATTTTGATGATACCATATGGATTATTGAAATACAAAAAAGTTAGATTTATCGGAACAGGAGGATGTAATTTAGGGAAAAGAAGCCTTGATGCATTTGATGATGCGCTTACACAGTGTGGCATCAAGATTTCACAAAAATGAAATATCAAAACATATGAACAAGTGAATAAACCACAAAAAGATATTGTCCAAACAGAATTCAGCGTAACAACAACTGAAGCAGTACTTACCTACCTTGCTTTTTTACCGGGGAAGCACGATACACCTTATACCATCCACAATGCTGCGATTGAACCACATGTTCTTGATCTTGTTGATTTTTTGAAAAACATGGGTGCTGATATTGAAATTAATTATGACCATAGTATCATAATCAAACCACAAAAAATTCGCATTCAAAAGAAGGAGTTTACCATCATCTGAGATATGCTAGAAGCTGGTCTTTATTTAGCAATTGGCGCACTTGCACCAAAAAGTTCAATCGTAGTAACTGGTGTAGACATCAAAGAGTTGCTTTCTACATTTACCTTTGCAAGATCAGTTGGGATAGATTACAAAATTTTGGATCACCAATCATTTAACGTAACGTCAAAAAATATTGGAAAATACAAAGCAACTGGAATCAAAACAATGATATTCCCAGGTTTTCCAACAGATCTACAGTCTGTCATGGCTGTAGTATTAACGCAAGCGAATTGAGTTAGTAAAATATTTGAAAGACTTTTTGAAGGAAGATTCGCATATTTATCAGAACTTGAGAAGCTATGAGCAAAATCAGAAATACTCAATCCTCACCAAGCAGTGATTGTCGGTCCAACTAAATTAAAAGGAAATATGGTAAATAGTACCGACATTAGATGATGAGGCGCGCTTTTGGTTGCTGGTATTATCGCAGGAGGGAAAACAACAATCTATAATGAAAACATTATTTTAAGGTGATACGACAATGTTTTGAAGAAACTGCAATCAATTGGTGTAAAAATAATTGCAAAAGAAGATAAATAATTTTTATTATTATGTAACAGCATGACAGATTTTTTACGCTCTATTTTTAGTAAAAAGACACAGCCACTTAATAAAATATACATCAATCCTCGTGCATATTTGCAAAATTTTGAGTATATCCAATCTTTACATCCACACAATTCTCTATTCCCAGTCATTAAATCAAATGCCTATGGGCATGGACTAAAACAGATAGCGAGTATTCTAAAAGATGTACCACTAACGTATTTATGCATAGATTCATTTCCAGAATATGCGATTGCGTCAAAGTACAACAAACACAATTATCTTGTCCTGAGTGAAACAAACGCAGAAAATTATAGATTATATAATTGGAAAAGAGTTGCTTTTGCAATAAGCTCTTTCCATGGACTAGAATATTTTGCAAAAAAAAGAAAAAATGTTCGCATTCACCTCTTTATAAATACTGGTTTGCATAGAGAATGATTTGATCTTCAGGACCTAGAAAAAGTAATAGAAATATTGCGTAGCGCTCCACACATACAACTAGAAGGTATCATGAGTCATCTAGCAGAAGCTGATAAAGCAGATAGTAGCAAAACTGACCAACAAATAGCAAATTTTAAATCTATGCACAAGATCATTTCAGATGCAGGTTTCTCACCTACATTTAGACATATTTGAGCGAGCGCGGGTTTGTTTAGTATAGATGATCCATTCTTTACTGCCCGAAGACCAGGGTTGGCGTTATATGGCTACTCTCCTCTATCAGGAGATCATCCTAAACAACACCTCACGAAACCTCTCCAAGTCTGCGCACGTGTAACCTCAACTATTATTGACATTCGCACGATCAAAGCCAATGAACGTATTGGATACTGAGGAACCCGAAAAACAGGAGAAGATACAAAAATTGCTCTTGTGCCATTTGGATATTATGAATGACTGCCTAGATTATTAAGTAATGCACGATACGAAAAATCCAAAAATTCCTTCCTCCCAGTATTAGGCACCATTAGTATGAACTATCATACTGTTGGTATTTGACCTTTATGAAAAACAAAATCAGAATCTAACGAAGGAACAGAGATGATATCACAAGTAGCTGATCTGTGTGTATGAGATGAAATAGAAATATTTGGTAGAGATGAAACTGCGCAAAATAGTCTTCTAAATGCTTCTAAAACGGCAAAAACAAACATATATGAGATTATGACTGGACGAAATGAAAAAACAAAAAGAATCATATTTGATGAACCAACTGAATAATTACATATCGTCCAAAATTCCTTTTTTTTATCCTTTGCTAGATCTTCTTACTATGAAAAAAACCTGATTTCTCATCGTTCTAACTATGCTTGTTTCTATTTTAACAGTAATTGGAATAACATATTTTGGAATCCCTTTTTTCAATCCAGCTTCAGAGTGAGATGTCACAAAGATTGTAAAACAACAAATTATTGAAGATAAAATAAATGAAACTAGTAGAGTAATGAATCTTGAATCAAATGTAACTACAGCTTTGGATAAGATAGCACCTTCTGTTGTCACAATTAGTTTGCAGGATGAATTTCCAAGCAAAGGAAGTGTGTTAAAAAAATGAGGAGCAAGTGGTATAATAATCACTAAAGATGGTTATATTCTAACAAATAAACATGCGGTAACAGAAAAAGAAGGATGAGTATATGTTGTAAAAACAAATGAAGGTGAGCGTTATCATGTAGATACAATTCGAGAGGATCCACTCTTAGATATCGCATTACTTCATATTGCAAATGCTACATGAGCAAGCCCGTCTAATTTGACTCCTGCTAGTTTCGTCTCTTACAAATCTATTACTCGTATTGGACAATTTGTACTTAGTTTAGGAAATATTGAAAATCAAGATGAAGCATCTGCTACACTTGGCATCATAAGTGCTACAAATAGAACATTAATAAATCCACCCACTTCAGATATGTATATCGGACTATACCAGACAGATGCAGCATTACAAGATTGAAATAGTGGTGGACCATTATTAAATGTAGCATGAGATGTCATTTGAGTAGCCACAGCGAAATCACCTGCAGGCGCGAATATCGGCTATGCAATTCCAATTACGAGCGAATATATAACTTCAACAATTGCTTCTATTGGAAACGCATTAGCATCATTCGCAACTGGAAGTAAACTTGAGGATGGAAAAACTGCAGTCTACACAATTCCTAGGCCTTATATCGGTTGAACCTTTGATAATCTTACAAAAGAAATAGCAAGAATAAATGATTATTCTAAATTTGAATGATATGTCGTGAAAAACGTCTCGTCTGGAACTCCAAGCGCAAATGCTGGGTTGCTATCAGGAGATATAATAACTGAGATGAATTGAGTACCAGTAAACAATACTCTCCCCTTCATATATGCGTTGTTTACTTATAAGCCATGAGATAAGATATCTTTAAGAGTATTTAGAAATAAAGAATACAAGACAATTGATCTAGAAAGCATACTATATGTACCCACTAACTAGCAAAACTATTCATCAAAAAACCGGCATAATACTCTTCAGAAATAAAAAAAACCATGGTTTTAACTCCACGGTTTTTTTAGAAAAAAATATATGTTACTCTTTTTTAAGTAGTCTACTTAGCTCTCGATTTGCATATAATAGAGAAATTCAAATCAATAGTACGAATTCTACAATCAATCGTGTAATACTCAACCCATTTTCTCCATTAATAATTTCTTTTAATTCGATACCAAAAAGATATGGGAAAATACTACTCAAGTTAGAAAGTAAAATTGCACTTAAAATAACAGTGATTATAAATGCAATAGTCAAAATCAAAATACTATTTAAGAAAAATGGCTTTTTTAAACGGAAGAATGGAGATCATAACAACTTCTGTACATTGATACTTTGATGCATTGCGCTAAACTTTGTTTTGATAATCATGCCCAAGAAAACAAGAATAACCAAAACACACGCAAGGATAATAAACATAAAAAAGAACTGTAATAATCCCAAAAGGTTTATTAAACGTGCATTTCTAGAAAACTGATCTTTTGCATTTGGTGTTGGAGAAGCAAGTAGTATATCCTCAAAAGATGTTTTTGCTTGCATGACATAATCATATTGTTTTTGATCCTTAAAACTCACATACAAAGTTGCTGGAAGTGGGTTTTCAATACCATATTCATCAAAATTTTGGACCATATTTGGTAAACGGCTCTGGAGATTTTTAAGAGCTTCTTCTTTTGAAAAATATTTTACACGAGCACCTCAATGCTCTAAACTATCTTTAAAAGATATGATACGAGAAGCCAATTGTTGTTCAGTTACGCCAGAACTCACCTGGTTTACGTCTTTAACATAAAAATACACTCACAACTTTTCTTTGATACCTGTCGCTGCATTGTCTGTCAGTTTTGATGCTAAGACAAAAATGTGCAAAAACAGCAATAAGAGAGCAAAAACAAAACTCATCATCGCGAGCTGTGTTCGATTGCCTTTTCGAAATTGACGGATAGTAAAAAATCATGTGTTATGAGTAAGCTTTAATCATAATTTTTTCCCAGTTGATATCACATTTTTTGTGACAATTTGGGCTTCCTTAGAGATTTTTTTTGTAAGGATTTGTGTTTTATTTAATCATTCCATAGACAAGAGTTTTACTAAGTATAAAAGACGTATATTTATCCATTTACAAGTGCTGTTGGTGCATTCTGTTCTACAAATTTTGCAAAGAGTCAAATTTTATTATCATAAAAAGTAATATCTTTATCAAAAGTTTCAATTTTATCATGTTTATCATAAAAATATTTTATCATACGTTTTGCCCTTTTATAATCAAATTCTAGTAAATATAACTCTATAAGATTATATATAACCTCCGCATCAGTATTGTGAAGATCAAATGCTTGTTGAATAAAGGTTAATCACTTTTCTCTATTCCCATACCGATACTCACATAGTCCATAACAACGTAATATTTCATGATTCTCAAAATTTGTCATTTTAATAGCTTCTTGAAAATATTTTTTTGCGTCATACCAATTATTTTTCTCCATCTCAAGAACACCTTTTATGTAAAAGTGCATTGGATCATCTTTTTTAGTGTACATAAGGAAATCAATGGGCTTTTCGGCCCTCGTCAACTCTCCCCTACGATACTCGATATCAACGACCTGTAAAAGAGCTCATTCGTCGGTGGGATCAGACATCAAAATATGGTTTACTTTCTTGAGTGCCTGTTCAAACTTTCCTTCTTTTTTAAGGTTTTCAACATCATCTCGAAACGAATCTGGAATATACATATACACACAATAGATGATAAAGGGATATTTCTGTACCACATTACTATATGCATCAAGTTGCTTTTTGGCAAATATTTAGAGCTATTCAATGATATATCTCCTTTGCTTTCTAGTGATTATACGTATACACATATTTTTCTAATAAGATAGTATGGATTATCATTGACATTATTTCACATTTATTTACAATGAGTGTGCTATGTGCGTAAAAAATCTTTAAAAGTGATCATTAACATTAAAAAAATAAATAATTATGGAAAACAGTACAATTAAACATGTGTTTATCATTTTTTGTGATAAGCCATTCTACAAAGAAGCAATCACAAAATTGTTTGAGGTCAATAAAGATCATAGAAACAACTTGGTATTGTTGGTTGGCCTTCCACGTCGACAGCGAGAAGTATCTGAAAAGATACGAGCAGAGTATCCTAATATGAAGTTTGATTCTTCAACAAATGGATATGAAGCATTTACCTATTTACGATCGGCGATCCGTCGAGCATGGGGCAAGTGTATTATCTCTCCCATTTGTTCACCGCAGTACGGTGCAAGATTGATGCAAGTTTTTACGCTTATGCAAGATATACAAAACATCAAATTGCGCCAATACAACAAAAATGTTGAGTTTATGTTCTACTCAATCAGCTCAAAAGACCATACATCTGCTTTTGTAACCAAACATTTTTACTCTTCGCAGAGAGGTATTATGTTTGCTAAAAAATGTGCAAAATGGTTGCGAATTGCTCGTTTTAACAAGCAACGCGAGCGAATTGTTGCTGAATTGAACAAAAACTATAAACACTAAACCTAACTACCCTTCCGATAAACCTACAACCCTTCCGATTTTTCGTGAAGGGTTTTTTTTGATTACAGGAAAATCAAAATATAATGGTGTCTATAATCCACTCTATGCTATGCTCTTCGCTTCGTCTCTTTTCTTTCTGCAAGCAGAGAAAAGATCATCGTTCAGAGGCATTTTTTTATCACAAAAAAAACCAACAGGTGTTTGTTGGTTCCTTTGTGTATGAGATTGTTGATTTCTTAATATTCTACTTGTACTCCGGGAGACATTGTTGCAGAAATCACAACTTTCTTGATAAGTTTACCTTTGATACCTGCAGGTTTGCTATCATCCAATGCTTTGAGGA
>CAZXON010000009.1:0-2960 GCA_964642385.1 uncultured Candidatus Peribacteria bacterium | reverse complement strand
TTGATAAGTTTACCTTTGATACCTGCAGGTTTGCTATCATCCAATGCTTTGAGGAACACTCTAAGATTTTCTAGAAGTTGTTCGTCTGTAAATGACAATTTTCCGATTGCCGCATGTACATTTCCTGTTTTATCAATTCTAAATTCGATTCTTCATTTCTTTACTTCATCAATTGCGTTGTTGATATCTTGCACTACTGTACCAGCTTTTGGAGAAGGCATCAATCCTTTTGGTCAAAGTATTTTTGCAACTCTTGCTAGATCTCTCATCATATCAGGAGCAGTTATCAAAACATCAAACGCTATTTTACCACTTTCAATATCTCTGATTAGTTCTTGATTACCAGCGATATCTGCACCAGCAGCTTTAGCACCAGCAATTTGATCATCTGTTACATATGCCGCAACGATGATTTTTTTCCCTGTTCCATGAGGCAAAACAGCAGTTGCTCTAATCTGTTGATCATTATACTTTGGATCTGCAAAAGTTTTTACAGCAACATTTAATGTCCCAACAAATTTTGAATAAGAGAGTTTTTTCACAAGAACAATAGCATCTTCCATGCTATATTTTTTTTCTTCATCAACAAGTGTTTTTACTTGGTTGTACTTTTTTCCGTATGCCATTTTGAAAGAATAATTAAGAATAAAGTGGTAATAACGATAGCATGTTTTCAAAGAAAGATTTTATCAATGATACTTTTGCTATCTTCCACGGACTATATTATATAGTTCGTTTGATTCTAATAGTTGAATTCTAGATAGGTTTAAACAACAATTATTTTACTTCTATACCAAGACTTTTTGCAGTTCCTATGATAGAAGTCATGATTGAATCCATATTGTTTGTATTCATACCAGGTCTTTTGATTTCAGCAATCTCAGCGATATCTGCTGGAGTTAGAGCACCGATTTTCTTTTTATTTGGTTCTCCCGATCACATTTTTTGACCCAACTTCCACAAAAGAAGATGCGATGTCAATGGGATACCAATTTCAAGATCATAGGTTCTATCAGCATAAACAGTAATAATTGCTGGAACTTTTACATCTGCAGGCGCAAATTTTTTCATAATATCACCTGTCTTTTCATTAAATTCTTTGATAAACGCACCAATATTAACACCATTCTGTCAAAGAATAGGACCTACTGGAGGTGCTGGTTGTGCTTTTCCTGCAACAACGTGGAGCGTGAACTTCTTCGTAATTTTTTTTACTGGAGCCATCGTACATATGCATGTAAAAGATAAATATAAGCGCCTTTTGAAAGGCTACTATAAGGATACTATGTGAACACAACTAGTCAGCATAAAGAGTTGAAGCTACTCTCTGGCGTTTCTTGAAGCGTGTTTTCCTTCTAATGTATTGTATTTCTACTGGTTAGTGAATATATACCTAATGTGTTTTTTGTTTTGTTTATATTCTCCTGTAAGGTCTTGGATAAGCCAAAGATCATCACCTATACGTACAAAAACATTTGTTTGAATCGATAATTGACTAGGTAATGTCGCAAATGTCACTCTATCGCCGAAATACAGATTGTCTATTATAGCATTCTTCGCATAAATTTCAATAGTAGTTCATCATACGTCTTTTACCATTTCAGGAATTTTATATTCTGTTCATTTCTTACCTACATACACGTAATATATATTATAATTTTTATCTTTAAGTATATACTCATAACGGATTCACAACGTTTTTAAGATATCTAAGGATCCATAATATAATGCAGTTCATGAGAGTATCGTTTGGTCAGTATTTGTAGCTGATAGGACGTCTGTTATGAACGAGTCTGGGGTTTCACTTACAATAGATGGGTCACCTAAACCAGATTGATTATCACTCCCTGAAGCTAGATTTGTAATATTTCAACTAGCTATTTGTCCAGTGAGAGCTGAAAGTTCAGCCACGTTTCCGGAATCAACAACTCATCGATGAAGGAATATGCTATGGAAGTCTTTTTTCACACGATCTGATTGCACCATAAAAAACAAAGCATAAATCAGTGAGAATGCCACTAGAATCAAAAACAAAGCTATACGAACAAGACGTGTCTCTTTCATCAAAATAAGATCAATATATGGGTGATTATTTAGTTTGCTAAACTAACTTTTTCAAATGTTAGAACAACCGGCGTTAGTCTTCCTAATATTTCCACATTTACAACAACAAGTCATTTTTCTACATCAACATCTTTCACTTTTCATTTCATGTTAGCGAAATCCCCTTCTTTTAGTAAGACAAGATCCCCTTCTTGAAATGGTATATACATCGTTGCTTTTTCATTTGACTGCTCAATATGTTGCATTATTACATCGTATTCTCTATCTGTCAAAGGTATAGGACGTGTTTCAGCACCAACAATAAGTTTCACGCCTGGCGTATTTCTGATTATATACCACAGTTTATCATTCATTCTTGACTTTACAAAAATATAACCAGGATATAATTTTCTAGCTTTTACCAATTTTTTTCCATTTCTCATTGTCGCTTCTTGTATTTCTGGTACAAGAAAATCAATGATATCATCAAACAAATTCTGTTTTTTGATTCTTTCTCTCATGTTTTCAACGACAAGATGCTCTTGTCAAGAAACGACACTCAATGAGTACCATCTATGAGTACGATCATCTATTTGTTTTTGTGTATCGTTTTGTTGTGGTATCGGTTCCAAAGCCATATTTAAGCTTTCATCAAAGAATAAAATATTTTGTACACACTACTGATCACAGCATCCGCTCACATAAAATATAAACTACCTAAAATTACTGCTACAAAAATTGCAATAGTCAACGTAATGTAATCAGATTTAGACGGTCTTCTAAGTTTCTTTACAGTATCTAAACTGTCATAAAAAAAACGTAACATATCTTTCTAAATAATGATAAAATGCAGAGGTATGCACAGCTCTTTTGTCTACCAAGTAGAATAAAGAAGACGACGCAGAGAACATAAGATA
>CAZXON010000008.1:0-52567 GCA_964642385.1 uncultured Candidatus Peribacteria bacterium | reverse complement strand
TTTCCAGGATCCAATACTTGTTTACTATCTTTTGATGGTTGAAAAATATTTTCTAATATATCACCTGCTTGCACTGTTTGAGTCAGTTGGTGTCAAGAAATACTAGTAGGGTGCGGAACAAAAAAAGCACCAAAAGTGCTTAGAAAAACGAAAAACAATATAAATATTTTTCCATACTTAATCATGCTGTTATATTTGATCAAGTAAAGCATCCGCTTCTTTGTCCTCATTTGCTTCGCTCAGTGCCTCGCTTTGTTTGATATCATCCATTTTTTTAACATATCACATTTGTTGCCATTTCAACAAATATTTCTTTTTGATTTCAATTTTCTTTTCTTCATATTTTTTCTCAATTTCGTCTAATTTTCATTTTTCTCTTGTTAAAATATCTTCTAATTTATCAATCTGCTCATCATTCATCAATGGAAAAAGGTTGAACCAATTTTGTTTTTCTTCAACATTACCAATAGATCTTGATTGTAAAACCAAGACTACTAAACCACTCTTTTTTTCAATAAATTGGTCTGGAATAGTGTAGCCAATTGCTACATCCCAGAGTTCTTTTGGAAGATGTTTTGTTATTAAATCATTATTTGCCATGATCTGGGGAAGACGTAATAAATTTGGAGAGCTTTTGTTCTGCATCTGCTTTTGCAACTTCGGACTCTTGCTCCGCCTTACTCTTTATTGTACGAATATGCTTATAAGATTGCAAAGCTTTTTTTTTCTGTTGACGAATTTGCCATAAAGAAGGTGAACGAGAAGACGAAGCTCTTTTGTAGATCTCCTCAACCATTATTATTGGATGTTACCTAATATAAATTGAACTGATTCTGGAAGAACAATTCATTTATCTATCAATCTTTGTGCATATTGTTTCATGCTGATCATACCAACAGAGTTATTTGTTTCAATAACGTTGTCTATTTGAGGTATTTGTTTTTTGGAGATATTGTTTCTCACAGCAAGATTGTTTATCATCATTTCAAATATTGCTACTCTTCATTTTCCATTTGCATTTTTTACAAGGAATTGAGACATAACTCATAAAAGTGATTCCGCCAATCTATCAGCAACCGAATTTTGTATTTCTGGGTCAAAAAACGAAATATATCTATTTATCGTTCCAGAAGCAGATGGCGTATGGAGCGTTGAAAATACCAAGTGTCCTGTTTCTGACAAAGATAGTACAGATTCTGCGGTTTCTTTATCACGGATTTCTCACACAAAAACGACATTTGGATCCTCACGCATAGTAGCCCTGAGCGCATTTACAAAAGACCACGTATCGTGTCCAACTTCTCTTTGTGATATAATTGCTTTTTCTGGTTTAAAGATGAACTCTATTGGATCTTCAATTGTTATAATATTTTCAGGCCTAATAGCGTTGATATGCTGTATCATAGAAACAATAGTTGTTGATTTACCTGATCCAGTTGGTCCAGTAACAAGAATTAATCCTGTTTTCTTCGTGAGGAGAACTTTTTTTACAACATCTGCAAGATCAGAAAACATAAGGTCTGATATGTCTTTTGCCATTGAGTTAATCTTTCTCATGACTATACCCACCTTACCAAGTTTGAAATATGCATTTACTCTGTATGGAGTTCCATCATTTGAAACATAGGAAAAATCGGCTTCTTTGTCGCCAACAAACTTTTCATACGCTTTTTGGTTTCACTTCATAAGATGTTTTAGCATAATCTCAACATACTCCTCAGGGAGTTTACCAAGTTTATCATACTTTTGGATCTCACCATTGATTCTAAAGGCAATATAGTCTTCAGCGCCAATATGAACATCAGAAACAGTTTCGTTTGCCGAAATCGTAGACAAAATTGTTTCAATGTTGATCTCTTTTTCAAAATTTACCATTTTTATGATCTATACTAGTTAAAAAGTACATATCACAATAATACATATATTTATAAAATTTGTCATTTATAGTGGTCCTTTTACTTCGGTAGCACCAATTTTCCTATTCCCAAAGTTAAAATTATAAGTATAGTATGTGTATAATCTTTAAATGTATGTAATTTTTCCCATACCTCCTGCGTGGTTTGTAGCTCTTTTAGGTTTTTTGGAGAGATAATTTCTTGCGATAAAAGAGACGAAAGATAGTCTACGTCCTTCAAAAGTGAGGGAAGTAGAAAAGCATATTCAGTAGGATTGGAGAAAAATTGTTCTTGGTTGTGAAATAACAATGGTTTCGCTTGTTTGTAATCGACAAATGCATTTTTGCGGAAGTAGACAGTGCGATCAAAGATAAAAAGAATTTTATCTATCCGTTGGTTTATTCGTCTAAATATTTTTTGTTCATGATTGTGTAGCATAAGATATCACAGTACCAACAATGCGATACAAGTAAGATAAATGTAGAGATAAATCATCTTGATAAATTTATTGATAAATAGTTAGTCTAAAATCGCAATAATTTCATTTTTTCTAGCAAGAACGGGGATTATATTTCTCATAAAAAGAGGGATTTTTTTGCTAATAAATGCTTTCGAGAGCGGTTTTTTCTTGTAGATATCACCGACCTGCGGATAGCGAATAAAAAGCGGAACTCATTTTTGTAGCAAATCTGTGGGTATAGTATAGATATTTTGGTCAAATTGCAATATTCAACTGTGGGTAATAAGTTTTTTCGTTGAGATGGTGTTTTTCCAAAAATCTTTTTTTCCATCGATAAAATGCATGGATTCGGGAGCTTTGAATATATACATTCACCCCAGGAGCATATGTCATTTCTCATCTCAGGAAGCGAAATCAAGGATGTTTTGAATCATTTCTTGGGTAAGGTAGATCTTTTTTGATCTTTTTAGAATCTCGAAAAGTAGATCTTTCGTAAGATTTTTGTATAAAAATTCTTGATGAAATGTGGCGCCCCGATATTTGTTTGGCTTATGTGTAATAATAGCGTTGGAGGTTGCGGTGCGAGTTGATCAGCTTTGTGATAGTTTTTCATAGACAGATTTTCGTGAGTTGTTTCGGTTGTCTTCTCATCTATCGTGCATAGTATAAATCTGAGGAAAGATTGTATTTCTCAGTTTATTTCTGGCTGTTATGTCTTGAGTGTTGGTTTTATCAATGAAGTAGGGAATGGAATGCGTATCACAAAATTGCTGAATTGCCCTTTTGGAGTACTCTAAAAGTGGTCTAATTTGTATGTAATTGTGCTTCGTGTTTTGTGGTTTGATAGACAAAAATCATGGTAGATTCGCTCCACGAACCATATTCAACATGGTGGTTTCTATACGGTCAGTAAGATTGTGTCACAAAAAAAGATAGGTAGCGTGGGCATCTTGCATAACCTCATCAAAAAACTCATGACGTAAATCACGTAATTTAGTTTCAGAGAGTCACTTCGTAGGCTTTTGGAGATTTCGATAAAATGTATTTTTTTTACAATAATTTTGGAGGAAGTTGTGCTCTTGAGCCGATTCTTTTCTTTGTCCGTGATTAAAATGCGCAACACAAATATTGGATTGATCTCGTTTTTGGTGATCAAAATATTTTTGTAATATCCACAAAAGCGCCATACTATCAGGTCAACCAGAAACTCATACAACAATTTTCTGTTGGTTTGGGATGGAATTTTGGAGCTGTGCAAAAACAGATGAAACAATATCAGTACGCATAAGATATATGTATCTATATTTGAGTATTTTGCAAGAGGACGTAATTTTTAATGATTAATGGTTAATTGTTAATGGGTGGGTGGGGTGATTTTTATACAAATAATAATTATAGAACCTTATATTTTACAGATCTTGTAGCACCAATTCTTTCTATTTTTTTCATGCGAATGAGTTTGTTGATTACTTGTTTGATGGTACTTTCTGATAATCCTGTCTCTTTCTGAATTTGTTGTCTAGAAATATTTGTGTAAGCAAGAATTGTTTGCCAAACCTTAGATTGGATTTCAGATAAATGCATTTCAATATTTTCTGTTTTTGATAAAGAAATAGCTTTTCTAACTTGTTGTTTTGTTATATCCAGGAAGAAAATAACCCAAGATGAGATATCTTCATGCTTTGTCTTCCGTGACTGCTGAGTCTTGGCAAGAACTTTATAATATTCAACTTTTTTATTTTCAATCAATGATTCATGAGAAATGAAAGGAGTAAATAAATATCCACTTTTCAAAAGCAATAAGTTTGTCAAAATTCTACTTGTTCTACCATTTCCATCTTGGAATGGATGAATGGCGAGATATTCAAAAACAAAATTCGCTATAATCAGAAGGGGATGAATTTTTTTCTCTTTCAGTGCTTTTTTAGTCCATTCAATCAATGATTTCATTTCAATCGCTGTAAATGTAGGTTCTGTTGGATTAAAAACCACTTTAACAAGTTTCCCTTTGTAATCTCTGGCTTCCACCCTATTTGGTCAGAATTTATATTTTCATCTATGTCACACATCTTTTTCTACATATTTTAGCATCATTTCGTGAAGCTGCAAAACTACTCATTCACTAAAATTCACATGTTGATAATTATCAAAAATCATAGCCAAAACTTCAAGATATCAGGCAACCTCCTGTTGATCTCTTGTTTTAAATTTTTTTATATTCATTTGAGAGTACAGTGATTCCACCTCTTCGTTGCTCAATTTATTTCCTTCAATACGATTTGATGATCCTGTAGAAGTTACTATAACAGATTTCATAAGTCTTTTGATGGTTTGGTGTGATAATTTTTCTGTAATTTGAAACTCACGATTGAGTGCGTCAATCTGAGAGATAAGATTGTATATTGTATTGTTAATCTCAAAAGAAAAATGTAATCTTTTGCTTAGTCTGTGGAGAGCCATCAATACATTAATTTGGATATAAAAACATGTGTCCAAATATAGCCAAATATGTCCAAAAAGTAAGTGTTTTTTATGTGATTTGACTTTTAAAACAAATTCAAATATCTCTTTCTTTTTATACCTAGATATATAAAATTTTCTCTTGAGAAAGTTTTACCGTTTCATAGACTACGAGCATAGTCCGTTTTATTTTTTTCGTCATTCTGATGCAGGAGAAATTTCAAAACAAATCTTTTACTCTTATAGAGATGCTAGTCGTTGTCGTTATTATCGGTATTCTAGCTGGTGTACTCGTACCAAGACTCGTAGGAGCCAGAGAAAGAGCAAGTGATTCAGGTCGTATAGTAAAGATATGACAGATCTCAAGTGCAGTAGAACTGTACGCGCAGGAAAATGGATCAGGGACCTATCCAAAAGCACCACTATCAGACACGCCGACAAGCGTAGCTACGCCATCTGTATCATCACTGATCTCACCATACCTAACAACTATCCCTACAGACCCAGGGAAAGGAACAGTAGCAATATATAATGGAGGTGGTAACATCATGGTGACAGGAGACTCATTCGCATACTGGACAGATACGTGATGAACGGTCTACGCAATCACAGCACTAATGGAATCAAAGAAAGGAAACACAACAAATGCAATTTGAGTAATAGATAAAGATAAAGAAGGAGAATATCAAGTAGTAGGGAAGGGATTGATAACCTATATTTTAAAAATTGGGATAACTCATGAATGAAATGATTTAATAGTATATGATGGAACTAATAAATATGTTATTGCAGATAAGAACGTATGAGCAACGGTAGTAGGAACAGATTGAACCAATCCTGCGATAAGGGGAGCATTTTTCCAACGAGGGAACAACCATCCATTTTCAAGCACCGTAAATGAAACTATCACACCAAATAGAACAACCCCAGTATATACAATTTGACTAACCACCTATACGAGTGGTACATGGATATATAACCCATCTTTTAATTTACCAAGACTTGACTGGTCAAGTAATCAGAACGACAATCTTCGATCAGATGCAACTCAAAGGAAATGACCATGTGAAGCATGATATCATGTACCAACGCAAGCAGAGCGACAATGATTGTATAATACATGGCTATCACTAAACCCATGACAATGAGCTAACTGAAATCTCTTTAGAGATACTCTTAAATTGCCAATGGCAGGTCTCCGCTATTACGGTTCAGCATCGTCAGTCGACTTTCAGGGGTCTTACAGCTTCTACTGGTCGTCTACTCCAGATGGTCAGAAAGCTCGTTATCTGGACTTCAACGCTTCGTATGTGAATCCTGGCTATACGACTTATCGTGCCTACGGCTTCTCTGTCCGCTGCTTCAAAAACTAGCCAACCATCATTTTCCACCTACTTTTCCTTGATTGATACTTTTTAAAGACTATACTTAGTTTTCGTTTTTATAAGTATAAAAATCACCATGCAAGCGTATCAACGACATATTAAAGTAAGCGATCTCCTTCGCGCGCCAGGGAAGAGTGACGATATTGATTTTTCTGATAGAATGATACCTGATTTGCCAAATGTTCTCGCTCCAGGTGTTTCGTGAAGTATTCGTCTTACTTCTCTTAACAATAGATGTGTAGAGGTAATTTTGGAAAATATATCATGTAAGATTGAATACATATCTGATATTTCAGGCGAACCGTTTGAAAAAGAAATTCTGTTAGATTTCTATGAAGCGTTGTTTTGTTTCCCAGAAAACCAGTGAGATAAAGAAACAAATTTAGATGTATATACATCGTACGCTGATATTTATGATATTGAGGAAAAAGATACATCAATCGACATTTTGTCTTGTATCACAAATGCGATAAAGAGTCAAGAACCTTTAGTGAAAATGAAAGATGATGAAAAAATGTCAGAATGATGAGAGATTGATGAAAATTATTTATAAGGTTTTTGAAAATTTTACACAAGTTAACATCTTAACATTTTTTTAACGTTTGAAAAAATAGGTACTATAAAGAGATTTTGTATGTTAACATTTTTTTAAGAAGTCGTCATTATTATTACTATATATATTAGTATTATATATTACATATAATAATTAAGGAAGTTTTTCTCAACAATTTCTACAAAATTTATCTTTTCATTTATCACAGATAAATAAACAATTTGGACAAACCAGATCGTCTTCGTCATCGACTTTTATATATTTGATTGTATCCAAAAAAGTAACGATCGTGATCGATGTGAGAATAGAGATAAAGATAGGTCATATAAAAAGGAGGAGCGATCACAAAAATGATCACACAGGCGTAATTGCGTTTCCAGAATTATATCATACCATAAATAATTTGGTAGCCATCCATCGCATCGAATGAGGTATAGTTCCAAATTCAGGGTTAGCTTGTGATTCCAATGCATACATACTAAAAGATCATATTAACCATACAACGAGAAAAAACACTCATCCAATCTTAAACTTATAAAGATGTTCCTTTACAGCTTTTTTGAAATTTTTGATAAAAAGACCATGTTTTCACAATCTAAACAATCTCAAAACTCTTCATAATCTGAATCCAATGAGAATAGCAAAGAAATTATCAAAATGTAAAAAACTTATGATGAAAAAAGGTAATATAGAAAGTATATCAAGGAAGCTATATACACTTAGCAAAAATTTATATGAAAATTTAGAGAGATACCAACGAATAAAAAAATCTACAAGAAAGAAAAAAGAAAATACAATCTCGCTTATGATCACATAATCGAAGTAGTTATCTCATGGTTTTATCGCTGAGGTCAATGAAACAACTAAAATAGATAAATATGTGACAAAAGTAAAAACAGACGATAATCTTTCTCATCGCTCAGTTTTCGGATAATCAATGTGAATTGGATAGTTTGGATCGATAAACATTTTTTATGTTTTCTATAAGTGAATAGAGAATACATAACTATTATAATCAAAGATCACTATTACAAAAAAAAACAGATATAGTTTTCGCCAAAACATGATATAATATGTGTTTTTCATCAAATAAAGATGATTAAGGGCTACAAAAACGTAATCTCATATAATCTAATAAGAAAAATTTGTGGCGTAATGGAATAATTTGCGTGGCTAATAATTTAGAAAAATAGCATATACAAACTCTATTTGAGAAGATAATTTGGCTATATGTCTACTTGTTAAAAAAATATTACTAAAATACTCACCTCAATGAACCCAAAGAAGATAGAATGAAACAACCCACACGAACTTATAAGTTTTTTATAGGGATATATTCAGAAATATAAGAGTAAACCTGAATTCAACAACCGGACTAGAAGTATTACTCTCATCAAAAATAGAAGAAAAGTCTAGATGTATATTTGAGGAAAAATTTGAAAATCATAATTATTTTACCATTACACCATTACAATTTTTTCAAAATATTTTATGAAAAATGAGGCAATACTATAATTTTTTCTTTTGGAATACCCCATGAGTGGTGAAGGACGTCTACCAAAAACACACTAGGGACAAACCATATATCAACAATTTTAGACAGTTTTTTTTGGATAATCCATAGACTTATAAATTTGAAAAAAATAAGAATTTTATTCCTGATACCTACTCATTTACTCAAAAACCCACTAAGAGAGAACTCTGGAATGTCTTTGGTTGAGTATAGTTTGGATGGGTATGGATGGAAATATCACAAATCATGTACCATAAAAACCTTTTTAGATTCCTTCGGAAGATGATATAATACAGTCCATCAAAGATAGCGTAGTAGACTATGAAATCGAATTACGTCATAGTATTTTCAATTATTTTTTTCTGCAAAATCTCTGAGTGTTTGTTGGAGTTTTTTGAAAGAAATAATATTAAAAGCAGTTGAAAAAAGTCACCAAAATGAAACCTTTTTGTTGTGTCCAAATAAATCAACCGTATATCAATTTTTTTCAAGAAGGTATTTGCTTTCTCGTAAAAATAGCTCTATACCTCATATTTTACTTGTGAAATCTGATACATGAAGGATAGATGTGTGGTCTCCGAAATATTTTTGTATAATAGAAATCCATATTTTTTTGTCGTATGGGAGTGTCCTTTTTTGAATTTCTGTTTTGTTAGGATGGAGATTTCCTAGGATAATGTTTTTGCAGATTTGATACAACGATTCTGCAGGAGTGGATTTTTCAATAGCGAGCCACGGATCCATAAATTGTGCCAATCATCATTTGGAAAATCCTATAATAGGAACCCCATATTGCAAGGATGATAATGCTGATTTTCAAAATGTTTCTACCACAAAAGATGGTGTTAGACTATAATCTGCTTGTCTTAAGTATGGCACGATTGAACTCATAGCTGCTCGTCCATGATAGACTATATTTCTATTGTTTTTTGATGCTAATATGCAATTTGTGGCGAGTTGCCCATCGCCAAATATATCTAAACGTCGTGTGTTAATTCACTCTTTTGAAAGACGAGAAAAAACCTCAAGGATGAGGTCGATTCATTTTTCTTGTGTTGTTCTTCCAAAGAAGATAAAATTTATCATCTATTAAAAATATCTTTTTCTAGACGTTTTGCAATGGGAGGAATAATATAATTATCAATGATTAATGATTAATGATTAATTCTCTACCCTCTCCATTTCTATTTTTTCTATGCAATCAAAAGTTAGAGCCATATTAAAAAACATATTTTATTTCCACATACCAACGACAAATTCTCATTTTATGATTAAATCGCCTGATTTTATCTTTTCTAAAAGTTCTTTCGGTGTTCACAGTATCTTTTGGGCAAACATCTTGCTGATTTCGCGAGAGATATATACACTTCCATCAAATCAAAGATTGTATAGCTCTTGCAAAAATTTCTCTATTCTGTGAACCGACTCGTAGAAAAAATGAGGTTTAGCATCTGGATTTTGGCTGGTATCGCAACCAGTGATAATTTCCTTTAACATCGTTTGTCTCCCTTTTTTCAATGGTAAAAACCCATCGAAAACAAAACTACTCGTGTCAGTATACGCGCTTACAATAGTAGGAACAAGTGCGGTTGCACCTGGTAAAACCTCAAATGAAATATTGTTTTCCCACGCGAGCTTGATGATCGACTTGCCCGGGTCTGAAAGACCCGGTGTGCCAGCTTCGCTGAGCACACAAACATCATTGGTTGTTATAATATTCAGATAGTGTGCTAGTTTGCTTGGATTAGTAAAACTTGTGTATGCATAAAAATCTTTATTTTGTAATGATATTTCATACATATTGAGGAGTTTTTTGGTCGTGGCGGTATCTTCACACAAAAATATAGAACACTCTCTCATCAATCTAAGAGCGCGAAGTGTAATATCTTCTTTGTTACCGATAGGTGTTGGTATAAAATAGAGCATCGTAGTTCAAAAAAATAAAAAAATTTTTGTCGTAGTGTCTACGATCTTTCCAAAACCCTTTTCTCATCTACAAAAACCAAGACAGATGGTTTACCAAAGATAGAACCTTGATCAACGATATAATCTACTTGTTCAGTGAGTTGTTTTCAGAGAGTTTCAATCGTTGTGTGGTTTACTTCTCCTGATATGTTTGCTGATGTAGAAATAATAGGTTCACCTAATTGCTCTACAAATTGTTGTATAGGATGTTTAAGAATTCTTACTCAGATGGTTGCATCGTCAAATCACTCTTGGAAAAATGAAAAATACGGCGACGTTTGTTTGGGTGATAAAATATAGGTAACACCATGATATTTTTCAAAACACTCTTGTATATATATTGGCTCTTGGATAACAAAATGTTTTTCTATTCGATCAAATGATGGCGCAATTATAGATAATTTTTTCTGAGAGTGGTTTTGTTTTATCTCGTTGATGCGTGTTATGTTTTCAACTGTAAAAAGAGCACTTATGCCATACAGCGTGTCAGTTGGAACAATCAGTATTTTGTTTTTTTTGAACTCGTCGATGAAAAATTCTTGTTGTTGTACAAAATCCGTCAATGTAATAAAATTGTTTTTTCCTCAAATATTATTTTTCATTTTATTTTCTATTTTTTATCTTCCAAAGAGTATAGAGGAATTTTTTGTAGACAAGATCATATGATCACAAAAATTCTATTTTTTCGCCACCAAAACCCTCTTTGAAAAGCCCTACGTTGTACAGTGGATGATCTTTTTCTCCAATAGGTCATCATCATAAAAGGTCGATAGTTTTGATTCATCTTTCTTGTAAATCACATATTGCATATCGGTTTACAGCATGTCATACGCCGATGTTTCATGCTTCTCTATTGGTTCATCCATACAAATACACTCATGCGTTAGCTTCTTGATCGATCAAATAAAGAGATCAACCAAGTATTTTATCGTTTTGTATTGCGATATATAGAAATCACTTTCCATTTGCCAAACACCATTCGCACAGTTCAACAAATTTTTGTAAGTGTATAGTATTAAATCATTTTGATTTTCCTGTGTTTTCTAAGATTGAGAAAAAATCTACAAATTCTGCTTGTGTTGTTGCAATATGACAAGAAACATGATTTGTGATTGCTTTTTTGATTTTGGTTTTGTGATTTGTCGATAATTTTCACCACAATCTTTCTTTGGTGTTAGATGTGTTGATTATATAGGTACTAGCTGGTAGATTTTCTTTTGGTGAATGAGAAAACCCCATTTTTTCTAATTTTTTTTGATTTGCGATGCGTTTAGGTATTAAGTTTTCTATAACAATCCCACTTTCTACATTTTCACAACTCACATTTTCTACTATATCGCTAAATCCAAACTGAATAAAAATTGGTTTATATTTACGATGAATTTCTTTTAAAATATTTTTTAGTCATCATTTTTCTCAATCACTCAATCCTTGTACTCACAAAAATTGAATCCATCTAAATTTTATCCCCAATGTTCTTTTTTCCCATACAATACCTTGATAATTGACTCAAAAAAACTGTGCATAAACACTTGGTTTTTTGTAGACAACATCGTTAATTTCTTTTCGCAATCAAGATTGATAAAAATTGTACATGAGTTTAAAAAAATGACAAAAGATATATGTATCTATATCGGAATCGTATCTTATTGCAAGAAATAATAAAACACAACTCTAAACCAAAATATTTTGTCTATTTTGAAGATATAACATAACGCAGAGAGTGATTTACTATTTATAATTTTATTTATTTTTTTTCTATAATTAAAAAAACAACCCATTGGGTTGTAAACTATAAATGGAGGCACCAGTGGGATTCGAACCCACGAACGAAGACTTTGCAGATCCCGCCGTTAGACCACTCCGGCATAGTGCCACACTAGCTTTGATTATCGAGTGGTATCTTAGTTTGTACTTATTTGCTTTGTATTTACAATAAAAAATTGTTGTATTTTGATTTTTTATCTTTATAATAACGGTAATTTATCTTTAATAGTATCATAATGGAAATAAAAACAATCGAAATACCTGAGGATTTGTACAACGCAATACAAAGGTTGAAAGAAGTGTTTAAGGAAATGACTTGACAAAGCGTTGAGAAAGACGAAGATGTGATTGCTATTCTCGTAGGTGGATTTATTGATTCTCTTTCTCAAGGAGAAAATCCCAATGGTCCTTCAGAAGAAGAAGTTTCACAGGACGCATAAAAATGTTTATATAGGTCAAAATTGGAGTGACGATAATCTTTGTTTTCTAAAAACAAAAGCTCTTGTGTCACTTTTTTCTTATATGTGATTTAATCAAATATCTCTTCAACCAACTGATCAACAAAAAGTTTACCGTCTAGGTGGTCTATTTCGTGTTGGATAACGACAGCATTCATATTAGAAAATTTTTTCTCGTGTTTTTTCCCATCAACTGTTTGATATTCTACTTTTATATGGCGATGTCTTAGTACATTTCATTTCCTTCCAGGCACAGAAAGACAGGCTTCTTCAAACAAATATGTTTCTTTGGATTTTGAGGTTATAATCGGATTTATCATAACTTCCTCGCCAGTTTGTGAAATTATTTCTCCATTTTCTCAACTTTCTTTCCAAAATGTTACAGCGATAATTCTTTGTAACTCTCCAATTTGTGGCGCAGCGAGACCAACTCAATCGTACTTATAAAGGTTTTCCATCAAAATGTTACAAAATTCTTTAACGCTTTTGGTTATTTTTTTGACTGGTAAACTGTGAGATCTCAGAACCTCATTTCTGATTCCTGTTAATAGAGTATGTTTTTTTTCCATCTTATTTTTCGCTAAATTATTAATAGTATAACTATTTTATCGAAGAGAACCTTGATTGCAAGTCGTGTTGATTTAATAGTTTTGGTTTTTTATTCCAAAAAAAACACAACTTTGGCTATTTGTTGCTAATAATATCGGTATATTGCTCCTAAACAAGCTTTGTGCCTATATAATTGTTGATTAGAAAATTCCTTGAAAAACGCTCAGGAAATCCTATTATGTTGAGGGTATCCATATGGATATTTTCATTCAACCCCAATAGCAAAATATCAAAGATTGCTTTTGTATGATTACACTCTTGCGGAGAGGTGGCAGAGTGGTTGAATGCGCCTGTCTTGAAAACAGATGTCCCTTTACGGGGACCGTGGGTTCGAATCCCTCCCTCTCCGCCATTTATTATCTTTCGGTTCTATGGTCAAACACAGCTACCCTAAACGTAAAAATGTAACTAAAATTTTCATTACCATTCTTTGTTTATTGTGATTCAACTATCTTGTTATCTATGCGGATCAGTTCGAAGTTGTACTAGAATCCTCTGGAGTAAAAGCAAATTTTGTAGATACTACTTCTACTAAATGAGCTCCATCTACTGCTATTGCATTGGACAACGTAATCATTGATGACACACAACACAATGGTAACATAACGTATGTTATCAAACAATGAGATACACTGGTAACGATAGCACAAGAGGTTTGAACAACAGTAGATAATATTAAAAGAGTAAATAATTTGGCGGGTGATGTAGATGTGAAGAATTGAACAATTGTAAATAAAGATGGTATTGCAGTAGGAAGGCTAACTATTAGTGAGCTTCCGGGTATTATTATTGCTATGGCAAATCAAACTTCTGTAGAAGAATTTGCAAATCATTATAATCTTAATGTAGAAGATATCAAATCATTAAATAACATTGCAGATGCAAAAACGATCCTTCGCAAAGGAGACGAATTGTTTTTGACTTTGACTGAAAAAGACGCTATTAAAAAAGGAATTTTAGAAGATCCAAACCCCGCACCAGAACCAACCAAGCCAACACAAACTGCCGTTGCAAAAAACACAAACAAGCCAACTACAAAACCAACAGTTCCATCTAATAATCCAAAACCAACTGAAAATACGAAAAAAGCAACTGCGAAACCGGCTGCTGAAATCGTAAGCACAAGTACGTCTACTATTGAATATAATAAAGGGACGATACTATCAAGCTGGTTTCAAAAAGATGGTGGTTATGCATGATTTGCTGCTGGTAACTGTACAAGTTATGCTGCATCAAGAAGACCAGATATATTTAACAATGCAGATCGTACATTTAGATGAAATGCAAATGCGTGGTATACTAACGCTGCCGCAGCAGGAAACAAAGTTGGGAAAACTCCAAAAGTTGGTGCAATTATAGTTTTTGCTCCAGGTGTAGGTGTAAGTGGATATGGACATGTTGGAATTGTTGAAAAGGTGGATGATGATAAGTTGGTTATTTCAGATATGAATTATAAATGAAGATACATCGTCACAAAACGTGTTGTCTCAACAAGCGGTATCGTGTGATATATTTACTAAAAACATATATACTTTAGAAAGATTGCATACTTAAGGTGTGCAATTTTTTTTTATATTTTTAGTCGCAATTAGATTATAAAAATGTATAGTTGCAGAACAATTTATCTGTTCATTTTGAATTATGCAATACTACTCAAAAAATCAGCAATTTCGCTCTAAAAAAATATTAAATCGTTCTTCGTTACCTCGCGTAGGTCGCAATTCCTTAGGGCATTTCTCAGGTCGAGAAAAAGTTCGTAATTTTTTCTCACGTTTTGGATGACGATGGAAAGGTGTTTTATTTATCCTTATTTTGCTTTTTTTAGTTTGATTCTTGCGATTTTATGTAGCAATACTAAAAGATTTACCAACGTTTGATAAAATCAAAGACTGATTTTCTTTGTCAACCAACATCACTGATAGAGACGGGAATACGCTTTATAAGGTCTACGATCAAAATAGACAATATGTAAATTTTTCTGATATATCTCCAAATTTAGTAAATGCAACAGTTTCAGCAGAAGATAAAAACTTCTGGGAAAATGCAGGTATTGACATGGGGTGACTTGTGAGGGCGGTTGGAAAGAGTATACTTAAGTGAAGTTTACAGTGACCTGGTGGATCCACAATCACGCAACAACTCATCAAAAATATGCTTTTAACAAATGAAAAGACAATTTCCAGAAAGTTAAAAGAAATGGTTTTGGCGACGAGAATTGATGGATACTTACAAGATGAAGTTAAAAAACAAAACCCAAAACTGAAAGGTGCAGAATTGGATAAGGCGGTAAAAGAAAAAATACTTGAAATGTATATGAATTATGTTTTCTTGGGTAATAATGCGTATGGAGTTGAAGCTGCATCAAATACATATTTTGGAAAATCATCTAAAGATTTAACTGTTTTTGAATCTGCTGTTTTGGCGGCTACATATCAACTTCCAGGTAGTTATAATCCATATAGAAATGTAGATGGACTAATAGGTTCTTTAAAAATAAGAACTAAGTGATCAGATGACGCGGTTGAAAGTACCTGAGCAATAGCTTTAGCAAAAGAAAAATTTTTGGTGGCTCTAAAGGAGTCAAATAGTTCTATTGCGCGCTCTTCAGATGGTGTAAATAATTGGCTAAAGGATATAGGTAAATTCTCTTTTGCTTTTTCATGAGAGGATTATGATGTTACCTATTCTCCTGGTAGAAAAGATTATGTACTATCAAGGTTATTTGAAGATAAAAACATTGATGAGTCTCAAGTAAAAACAGCTGTTGTTGATGGAGTATCATATGTATTTAAAAAGGTTGCTATCAATATAAAATCACCACACTTCGTTTTTTGGGTACAAGAATTTATAAAAAACGCATCGTGTGGAGAAGGCAAAACGATCCCGGTTTGTTACACTGATGAGGATTTGGCAAAATGATGATTAACAATCAAAACAACACTGGATACACAGGCACAAGAAATAGCAGAAAAAAGCGTATTAGATAATTTAAATACTATCCAGTCGTATGGAGCAAACAATAGTTCTCTTATCTATCTAGATTCTCGCAATGGAGACGTTTTAGCATATGTGGGTTCTGCTAATTATAATGATGAGGAAATAGATGGGATGGTAGACATGGTTCAACAACCTAGACAACCGTGATCGTCTATCAAACCGTTGGTATATTCTTTGTGATTTATGAGTTTGCCATTGACTCTTGATACGCCAATATTTGATCTGAGATTTAAGGTGTGAAATGACACACCAAACAATAATGATGGTTCTTTTATGGGACTTTTGCCATTGAAAAAAGCTCTTGGGTATAGTAGGAACATTCCAGCAATTAAGATGTATTTTTCTGTTGGCTGACAAGAGAAGCTTGTGCCTTTTTTCAATTCAATAGGTATAGATACGTATAAGGAAAATGCGGATTATGGATACCCTATGGCAATCGGTTCAGCAGAGTTGAAAATGATAGAACTAGCAAACGCATATATGCATTTAAGCGCAATGGGTCGTCCTGCGTCTATAAATCCCATCTTAGAAATTAGATGATCAGATGGACAAATATTATATCAGAAACAACCCAAACAACAGAAACAAATTATTCCAGAATGAGTTGCACATCTAATTTGGAAAATACTTGCAGATAGTGCAAATTTGCCTAGTGCGTGGGTAAACAATTTTAAGATAAAATGATTAACATATGCAAATAAGTCTGGTACAACAGACATGAAAGACGCAAAAGGAAAGGCACTTCCAAGGGATGGTTGGTTGGCCTGATATACTCCATCGAAAGTCGCGATTTTCCGAGCTGGGAATACACAAGGAAATGCAATGCATGCAAATGCCTATGGGGGTTGGGTTAACTGAAAAACTTTTAGGCAATTTTTCTCACAACTTCTGACAGCGGGGAAGATCGCAACAGAAGAGGTCTCTCCTGTAGAAGTAAAAGACGTAACGATATCTAAACTCTCTGGAAAACTTGCTAGCAATAATACGCCGGCACAATATAAAGTCTCTTCTATGGGATATATAAATTCATTGCCAACCGAAACAGATAGTACCTTTTCTCCGATTCAAATAGATAAAGCTTGTATGGGAAAAGTCACAGAGATGACGCCAAGGTATGATATATTGGATACGTATATTATTAAGCCGGTTTCATTTATGCCAAATCAGATGGACTTGCAAGATATTATAAATTGGTTTGCTACAAGCGTAGGCACTGGAAGTAGTTCGGGCGGCGTAGCAAGTGAATGATGAAATGATTTTGCTGGTTTGGTTGTTAAAGAGCCAGATACAATCTGCACAAACCGTGCTTTGTTGGAAGAAGATAGTTCTGTAGTGGTAAATATTAGACAGCCAAAAAGTGGCATCGCTGTCGGCGCCACAACAAATATTTGGTTTGATGTTACTTCTACAAAACCGCTAGCGACTGTAAGAATTTTAATCGATAGTGAAAACGTTGGAGAGTATGCTTACTCGGGGAAAAATAATGTCTCTGATATCAAAACTGTAACTATTCCCGATAATGGGAAAACGACGCACACCATATCTATTATCGCATGAAATCAAGATGGCGGTTATGGTAAACAAATGATAGAAGTTACTATCGCGTGAGCAGATACGACACCTCCAACATTGTTGGATAATAAAATATCTGTTGTGAAAAATGCTGAAAATGATTATACGGTAACTGTTCTATTTATAGATGATATATCTGCGGTAAAATGAGGAAAAATTAGCATGACTAATGGGGTTCTTTTGAAAAAGTTTAATGGAAGCGTAGCATCTCTCAATATTCAAATACCGCAACCATTAACCTTCGAGGTCACAGATAGCGCTTGAAATACAGCGAAATGAACATTGGAGGTAGAACAATTTGTACAATAGAAATTTATGTTATTTTATAATTATTTTCTTTTCATGAAAAAGTTTCCATTCATCCTTCTGGGTTTGTATCTTATTTTGTTTGTGATTTGTGCGATAAACCCATACGATAGAAGCGTTTGGCGAGCAGAAAATATACCAGTAATACTTACTGTTCTAGTCCTTGTTTTGACATACAAAAAGTTTACTTTTTCGCCTTTCGCTTATTTTTTAATGTCATTATGGATTTTTTTGCATACAATATGAGGTTACTACACATTTGAGCGTGTGCCGTTTGATCGATTTAATAATTTTTTCTGATTTGAAAGAAATATGTATGATAGAGTAGGACATTTCATCATTGGATTTTATGCGTATCCTTTGGCTGAGCTGCTGTACAAAAAAAATCTAGTTTCTCGCAAGCGGATAGTTTTGCTCTTTCCAATATGTGCAATATTTACCATAGCAAGTGTATATGAAATAGTTGAACGATGGTATGCTGTCAGTGCGGGATGAGAACAAGGGATTGCTTTTCTTGGCTCGCAGTGAGATGTTTGGGATGCACAAAAAGATATGCTTGCAGATGGTCTTTGAGCGATAACATCAATGATTTTTTTTCTTTTTCTTCACAAGGGTCAAAAAATTAGCTAATCTCTATATATTTCCATTTTCCTTTTTCTAAATCCTCAATATTCCAATCTCATATTCTCATACGACAAAGATAGGTTACCTGAGATCAGATTGTTTCAATCATCCTTTTTACTTGGTGGAATTTTCCTTCGGTTATTGTGAGGAGAATTTTCTGTTTATAATCGATAGAATTTTCATGCGGAGGATTTTTGTAAGATGCATAGGTTGCTTTTGCTGGGAGTGTTTTGTAGCCGTCGTCTAAGATGACTCATTGCTCCAGTTTTTTTAGATCTTCAGAAGAAATTGGAGTTGATGTCTCTACATAGTACTCTTTCTCAAGATGCTTTTTGGGTGAGATGATATTGTGCGTGAATTGCCCATCATTTGAACACAAAACAAGTCATTCGGTATCAAAGTCTAACCTGCCAGCGACATGAAGAAGATTGGCGTAAGGACAGTCTTGTAGTAGGGTTTTGTAAGATGCGTGTCAACCTTCGTCTATCTCACTACACACATATCAAGCTGGTTTATACAATAGGATATAGATAAAATCTTTTATAATAATCTCTTCGTCGTAGACGCGCAACAGCTGTCAGTACGATACCTTTTCGTCACCTTTACTAATATTTTTTCAGTCTACCAAAATAGCACCGCTTGCAATAGCTTTTCAAATTGATCTTCTGGATATGATTCACAGATTTGCGATATATTTATCTACTCTTATGGTTGTTCACATAGTATGAGATTAGATACCAAAGTCATGTTAAAACTAGTACGATTGCAGCTATGATGCGTAAATAGGGCAAGACAAGTTGATAGTTGCCCAAAAACATTTTCCCTAAAAAGACAATGATTGATCAATAAACAATTGAACCTAACGAGTTCCATAGAAAAAATCTTGCATTTTTCGTATGCGATAGTCCAGAAAAAAAAGGAATTATTCATCTGGTGTAATTTGTCCATTTACTTGCAAAGATTGCGAGGGAGTCGTTTTTTTTCATAATACTTTTGAATTTTGTTAGGCGTTCGGTAGTTATTCAAATGGCGCTTCAATAGCCAGATAATAGAGAATCTCACTTTCGTTTTCAGAGCAAAAATGCTAAACCGTCCCCAATAATTGTGCAAATAATAACGACTGCAGTTACTCCAAGAAGGTCTGTTTGAGCAACAAATCAACCAATTATAATGATAAATATTGCTCCTGGGAATATCACATTAAAAAAGGGAATAGATTCAATGATGGAAATGATCGCAACGATTAGGTAGTTTTTCCAGCCAAGAGAGATTGTAATTTCTTTCACATATTCCAGAATTGTTGTTAGATAAGATGGAAAAAATAATAATAAAATTATCCCTGCGCACATAAGTGAAATCGCCAATAGTGTAGCAATCTTTACTAAATACTTAAATTTGTTTCTCATACAATAGACTGTACTCAATGATAATTGTTTTTCCATACAAAATACTAATTGAAAAATGGAGCGAGTATCATATAATGGAAAAATATCACCTTTTTGTGATTATTTCCATATCTATATAACAAATTTTTGTGATGGATATTTTTGTTTCTTAATCGTTATGAATCATGGCTTTGTATATAAAATATCGTCCTCAAACATTTAATGATCTTATCAAACAAGAACATATTGTAAATATTTTAAAACCCAAAATTTCACAAGATGATTATGCACATAATAATTTTTTATTTTATGGCCCAAGAGGTACGTGAAAGACATCAAGCGCTCGTATTTTTGCAAAAGCAATTAACTGTTTGAATCAACAAGATGGAAACCCTTGTAACCAATGTGAAAACTGCCTTTCAATCAACGCTGGCAAAACATTAGATATCGTTGAAATAGATGCAGCTTCACATACACAGGTAGATAACATAAGAGAGGAGATATTAGATAAAGCTTCTTACCCGCCCGCTTCGCTCAAAAAGAAAGTATATATTATAGATGAGGTGCATATGCTTTCTAAAAATGCGTTTAATGCACTCTTGAAAATAATGGAAGAACCACCTCACTACCTTGTTTTTATATTGGCAACAACAGAAATTCACAAGGTTCCTGAAACAATTATTTCTCGTTGTCAGGTGTTTACTTTCAAAAAAGTGCCAGTTCCAGACCTTCTCAAACATTTACAGATGATCTGTGAAAAAGAAAAAATAGGGTATGAAGAAGAAGCTTTGATAAGTATTGCAAAAATATCTGATGGGTGTGTGCGTGATGCAATTAAATATGTGGATCAAGTAAGTATTTTGGGGGATATAACACAAGACCATGTTTCTAGTTTCTTGTGAGTAGCAAGCGATTCCTTGATAAAAGGTTTTTTTCAAGCGTGTCTCCAGGAAGATATTAAAAAAACATTTGATATAGTAAATACAATTCAAGATTCTGGTATTGATATAGGAAATTTTATCAAACAATGTTTGGTGTATATTGAAGAACATTTTCAAGAGAACCCCTCTTGATTTATTATTTGTGCAGATATTTTGAAAAACGTTGCTTATGGCTTAAGGAGTTTTCCAATACCTTCTGTTTTGTTGAAGATGGAAATTTATAAAGCACTTTCAAAAGGAGATGACACTCAGGATTATATAGATGAAGACAAAAATTCATCCAAAAAATCTGTTTGAACAAAAGAAAGTGAGCTTCCAGTTAATAAAGTTATAACCAAAGAAGAAATATCTCCTTCTCAGCTCTGACCTGCAGATATCGCGTCATGGGATGGTTGATCTCTAAAGACTTGAAGGGAAATTTTGGATACGATGATTGCAAATTCTGACATTAAACACAGCATAAAAAATGTCCTTTCAACATCTTGTGTTTTGGAAAACAATGAAGAATGAGCAATATTATATGTTTTTAATAAACTACAATGACCAATTTTACAAAAAGCAGAGAATCGAAATGAGATAGAAAATGCATTTAAAAATGCAACAGAAGTAGATCGCTGACTGCAGATTGTAATATTGTCAAAAGAGGAATATCTTGCAAAAAAATTATAAAAAACTCGCAGCTAACAATCATCAGTTTGCGTCATTGTTGTCTGATCTTGAATGGGATAGCACAAAATAATAGGTAGAGGAATATGTGCTAAATTTATTGCTTATAGAAAACAATGGAAGATACACAACCAACATCAAAGAAAAGGCTAGCGCAATCAAGATGAATACAGATATTACAAGAGCTTATTCGTAATGCGACAACCGCTGAAGAAATACATGCGATAGCAGAATTGTTACGTGAATCTGATTCAAGACAAGCAGAACAAGCAGAATAATAGGCAGATAATATATGTTGTTTTAGTTGTGTGAGTTTCTATTTTTTAACTATAGTGCATTATTTAACTGGCTGATTGTGTTGATTTATATATGCTTTTGTGTCTTCAATAGTCTCCCATTGATTTTCACTAATAGTTCAATTGTCTCTTCTGAAGCGAATAACAAAACTTAAAGCATTATTTTGTTTGAATATGGCGTATCTTCTTGAATTCGGAGCAATATATATGATACGATTTTGGAACTCAAGATGGTTATAAAGAGATTGGATATCTTTAAATCACATTTTTCTAATATCATTTTTGTTGTTAAGAGCGCTAAACCAAAAGCGACCATCCTGCGTCGACCATGTAAAATATTTTTTTCCTCACAGAGTTTGATACCAAGAAATAGGTGAGTATACAAGGCCACTAAATACTATGCCTGTGCTTCAGTTTGTAGATGTATTTCAGCTTACAAGTGGTGCTCGTACTCACATTGTACCGTCGTTAAATTTTGGATTGTTTCGAAGAAGAATGTAACTGGTGTATAAATCGTCACTTAACATGACAGCAGCTCTTGTGTTTAAATCCAATCACGTGTTGTTTACAATGATTTTTGATGTTGCATTCCATGCTTCTAATTTGTTAAGAAACCCTGTATATGATCATGTTGAGAATCAATTTGTTCGAGCAACATTCACTTGATACTTAAAATCTTGTTCTGTCGCTAAAATTTTTGCCGAATCTAAGACTACCGCAATTCCAGTATTTGATGAGCCGGTGGTAATTGTATAAGTGCCATAAGCAATTGTGGATTGCTTTGTAAGCTGGATCGCATAGTCTGCAAGCTGTTGATATGGCTGTGTCGCTGCGTGTGTTATAGAAGTACTACCACCAAATAAAAAAGCTACCATGCCAAAAGCAATAATAGAAAAAGAAATTGTTTTTTTTCTCATGGAAATAAGTATAGTATAAATGTTTATAGTAATATCATTTTATTTGCTAGATACAAGAGAAATTATGCAAGAATGAATAGCACCAAACATCAGCAAGGAAAAACATCATAGACCAACGGTGTTAGCTATTGACTGGTGAAGAAGACGTTTTTGATTAGCATACAATAGAGCCGATAATGATATTATTTTTCCAATAGGATCGTTGGATAATGATGATGTGGTGCTTTATAACATAGCTCATCTTGTTGTTCAATATGGAATAGGAAAAGTAATTATCGGAACCCCAAGATATCAAGATGACGCTCAATACCCAATAGACGTGTTTATAAAAAATTTATCACTTGTGCTTTCGCCAGATTGCATAATAGAAAAGGTGAATGAGGATTACTCAAGCGTACAAGCCAATGCTCACATTGGTGTCTATAAAAAAACAGCAGCCGAGGATAGCTTAGCTGCTGTCTATATTTTGGAGGAATATCGTAAAAGAGAAACGTAAAGCAAAATTTATTGTGATCCCTCTTTCTTTTTGGCTTTGATTGCAAACGCAATTACCAATCCAACAAATATTACTCAGATAATTCACACTACAATAAGCACCCATTTCAAAATTGTTTTAGCGATTGATCATCAATCAGACCCATCATTTGTCCCAGTGATATTTGTATCTCAAGGGGTTTCTCAATCTGGATTTTTGCAACTTGTTCAAGATATTTCATAGTAGCCAACAATTTTGCAAATTTCCTTCGTAATATTGTCCATATCTGCTTCCGTTAATGTTCATTTTTTCACCTCTTCAAATCAAATATCTGGTATTTTTAATAAGTTGGTTTTGATAATTCCATTATTACCAGCAGCGTTTTCAATCTGCGAAAATAAGTCTTCAACTTCTGCTCTACGTGATGTTGGCATCGCAGCAAAAATACTTTGTTTAGAGGTTTCATAGGTTGTCCCTCCAAGTGCTGATATTGTTGTTTTATCTGATAATTTACTTAGGATCGCTTCAATTTCTAGTTTCACCGCGGGCGATATTTCTTCCTTTCTGTTTTCAAAAATGTCCTTCAACTGCAAGATCAAAGAAGACGTCTCATCTCCAGCCATTATTGCGTTTCTTATAAGCAAGAGAATACTTTTGATTTCTGGTTGTTCCTCAGGCATATCTTGTATTGTTTTATTGATCAGTTCATAGATTTCCTTTTTTTCAGATGGAATTTCTATGTTGAAATCAATGAATTCTATTGGTATATCTTTGCTTATAATTTGATCTCAATTTCCAAAGTACACCCTTGCAATAGTAGATCAAATGTTTTGATCCTTGTATTCAAACAGAGTTGCAGTATTACACACGATATCGCTATTTTGATCAGGACTGCCCGAATTTTTTGAATCTCTACTTATGTCAGTATCAATATAACAATCTCAACTTCCATTATAGTCCACATAAAACAACACCTTGTTTTCTAAGGCATTTCCGATGACAACCTTTCAATCTTTACTCGGACTAGGTAGTGTTACTATTCCTACATTAGCAGAGTCGCTTCAAGATTCCTTGATTTCAATAACATCATTTTCTGCTGAAGTTTCTCCATTTCTTCCTTGTACATTGTATCTAACTACATATTTTCCTGCTACAGGATAATCTTTTTTGAAGTATGTTTGATTTTCAATAAGCCAATTTGGATTCGCCTTACATAGTCTTGCGTCTGCACAAAATTTGCGACTATCAATATCTCCATAGCTTGCATCTCTTACGATAAGCGTTTTCCCAACGGTTGCATAAAGGAATCAAGCCTTTACTCACTTCTCTATATTTATCCTCTCCGTACTTGCAATACCGCTATATCCCCTATATGTTACTTTAACTCTAGGTGTAAATGAACCAGTTTTTTTATAGACATAAGTAACTTTTGAATCCTTGGTTGTCATGTCCCAAACTCAATCACCTTCAAAATCATAACTAATTGTTCTTTGTGATGCAAAGTCTGATCTCTCAACTCAAATTTTCGCAACTGTTTCTAATGTAATCGTTTCTCAAACTTTTGCATTTGGTTTATCAATTATTAGTGTTACCATAGGAATATCAGGCGTCGTAGTAGATGGAGGGAAAAATGCAACTGGTCAATTACCAAGAAACGTTTCACTGTTCGTGATCATGCCATCATTGTCCGTTAACTCTACTGCAAATCTATACTCTCCATACAATCTAGGCACAGTAAAATATACATAAGGAATTGTAGAAGGAGTGTATTTGATTTCTAATCGTCTTTTTGGATCATCCACATTGTAATAATATCGTTTATATGTTACGATAGATCAATCGCTATCTCTTGGGTTTGTTACATCAAGTCTGATTATAACTGGATCAAAATCAGCTTTAAAAACATCGGTATTTTGGGTATTTTGTCAAATACCAATACCAAACGAGCTTCCAATTTGAGGGAATGTCATAACTAGATTTTGTAATGTGGGAGGAGCATTTTCAACATCAAACCGAATTCTTTTGCTTGCTGTTTTATTGACCACAGTATCTTCAATCTCCATATCAATAAAGTGACATCACATTTCATCAAATCTATATGAAAGTTGGTTCCCTCTGATAATATTTCATCACTCTGGTTTGAAATATAATGCTAAATTTTCACTTCATCATTTCGTGTTGATTGATCCATTGCCATTTATTGATATTTGTTGATATCTTTGTACTTTATAAGAAATATTTGTGTTTCCCTCATCGTCTACACAATTTCCTTCAGCCAACAAGAATTCTCAGTTTTGATTTACTACGTTATATACTGGAAGTGGTTCATTAGCTTCTCATATGAAGACAATAGTAGTGATATCGTTTGTTTCTCATTCTGCAGTGGAAACAGTTAGCTTAACTCTATATGATCATGCCCTGTTGTAACGATGGGAAATTTTATTTTCTTGAATAATTCTTGTTTCACCATCGCCAAAATCCCATGAATAATTTACGATAGGTTTATTTGCCTTTACAAAAAATACGATGTCGGTTCATAGTTTGGTTGCGACTGGAGTTGCCTTAACGTCTGGTCTTAATGATGATTCTACTCTTAATGTTCTCGTCATTTGTTGTATTTGCCCATAGTTGTCTTTTACTGACAGTGTTATTTGATAGTCTCCTTTTTCTTTAAAAGTTACCTTTATTCTTTTGCCCTCCTCAAGAGTCTCTCCGATGCTAATATTTTCATTGTTTGAAAAAGCCCAATCATATGATATAGAATCTCCTCATTTTGGAGTATCTACATCATAACTTGCTGAGGCATCCAACCAAAACTCAGAAGATAGACGTCGTACTTTTGTTGGTTCTATAATAAATTGAGGAACTGGAGGAGTAGATTCAACATCCAGAGTGATGGCATCTTCATTTTCATTTCATAATTGGTCTGTTACTTGTAGTCTAACCCTGTATGAACCTGGCTGGACAAATCTGTGTTGGATTTTTTTTGATCTCTCTCTTAAAATTTCGTTTCAATCTGCATCACTCACGATCCATAGATATGATTTTAGAGTAGATTGTACTGAATATGATGTGCTTGCATCAAAAGAGTACAGAGAACTTGTGTTTCCTTCTTCTGGCGTAACTTTTATTTGCGCAATAGGATCTGCAATTATTAGAGAAAATGTTTTTGATGCAACGTTGTTCATATTGTCCGTAACATCCAGTCTTATCGTATAATATCCTTTTTCAGGGAAAACTTGTTTTATGCGTCCAGGAACACCAACGCCATTTGTTGAACTGATTTTTTGTTTTGTATTAGCATCTGAAATAGTCCAGGAGTGTTTTTGAATAACGCTTCCTCATTCAGGCATTGTTGTACTACCGTCTAATATTATTCCATCAGCCGCTTCCTGTGAGGTAAATTTCAATGGTTTATTTTCATCCATTTTTTTCCCATTTGCTACGATTATGACATTTGCAATATGTGGAGTAACGTTTACCACAATAGTAGTTCCTCAATCAAAAACACCCCTTACTCATTCATATACGCTTCTTGCTGTCAAATGAACAATATATCTTCACTCTCTTTCAAACGTATGATTTACAACCTGTCATTGTCATTTTCAAAGCGGTTTTTCAACTCTATCTGTGTCTACAAAGTACCAATAGTAACCATTACTTGGAATCGTCGCTGAGTTATCAATACTTCATCCTCAATAAAATGTAACGGTAAGCGGAGCGGGTCATGTAATTGGATTTGCTTTAATCGATGCAATAACAGAATTGTTTTCCCTGATATCATCAAATATATTTAATAAAGGTTCGAAACAATTGTTTTGAAAAAGTGAAAAATCGTTTATAGAATACTCTCTAGATAGTTTTTCAGTTATCACACGACAAGAGGCATAAACTTCCTTATAATTCGCTTTATTTTGTGGAAGATAATTAAATACAGTATTAAAGTTGCTTAATAGACTTGAAAAATATGATGTACTAACTGCTTGCCCATTTTTTCTCAATGCGTTGATGTTGTACATAGTTTCTTCAATTTTTTCTCGCTGAGAAGCAAACTTGTAATTGGGCCTATATTCTGCTGGGATCGCAGCGGAAACATTGCGTCATGGTGTCGCCAAGAACAACCCCACAAATAGACTCAGTACAAATAGCGTTAAAATAGTTTTGATAATGTTTTTTGTTTTCATGAGTTTTTTAAGTGAAAAACTAAGACATATTCATTATAACTAAAAGAAAAAAATAAGGAAAGAATTGTATGGGAATTAGATAGAATCAATATTGTTTTATGTTGACATATTGTGTTTTATAATCATAACATTGGCGCTGTGGCTAGCAAACCTTTTTCCCGACGTAGTCGGGATGCCCGTACTATCTTTGATCAACTAGTCTATCATGAAAGGGACGGGCAGCAACCTCGTTGCAAATTAAACGATATTTTTATGTTTTAATATTTCTTTTGTTCTAATAAATTGAGTTTTAAATTCATCTTTCTAAGATCTCCATTCTCTTACGCTAACGAATTTTTAAAAAAAACCGACTATTTGTAGCCGGCTTTTCTATTTTCCAAATATCAGTTCTTTTTTAGAAAATATTATTTAGTTGTTCTAAATCTATATACAACGTATACGAGCATGAGAAGAAATGTGCTCATAAGAACAAGGTTTAATGCAGGCCCTGTTGCAGGAGTTCATTTCCCAGGAGTAGAAACAGTAGCTGTTATTTTAACTGTAAGAATATGTTCTGCTCCAACCACATTGCCATCATCGTCAACAGGAACAATTTTTACACTATATAGACCAATTGTAGGAATGAGAAACGTAAATTTTTCTTTGCTTACGAGCTCTGATCCAATATTTGTATAAGTTGTGCTAGTTGCTTCTTTTGATGCAAATGTAAATTTTGTTGCTCCTTCAATTTCATTCCATTTCACTGTAACATCATTGCCCGATAGCGTGAATGTGAAATTTGCTTGTGAAGTTTCAGCAGATCCCAAGGTTGGTTCATTTGTTGTTACTGGTTCAACAATTTCATCGCTCGCAAGAGTTGTAAATGAATTTTGATCAGAAGTGATAAGCAATGTTCACTCTTTATTTATAGGTTGAACAACAAAATAGTATGTAGTGTTTGCCACAAGCCCTGTTAGTAATAGCTCAGCTTTACCATTTTTAGTTTCAAAAGAACCGTTACTGAAAACAAGTAACTTGATATCAGAAAAATCAGAGTCAGCAGAATCTAAACTTTTCCTTGAATAACTAACATTGTAATTCATAATTGTTTCACCATTTGCAATGTGTAATGGAAAAACAATTTTTGCTTGTGTAGTACTAATTCACGTCACAGTAATATTAGTACCGAATTGTTCAGTTGATCAACCCAATGCATCTATGATAGATGTGTCAGAAGCATGTGAAACATATAAACTTCCAAAAAAGGCTCAGATAGCCAGGATTGAAATAGCGATTATTTTTGACCCTTTGGTCATGGTAGTGTAAATTATAATGTAAAAAGAACTGTATAAGTAGGTAATATCATTTTTGCAATCAAAAGCAAGAGGAAATGTCAAAAAAATGTCAAATCTTTGTTGGAGGAGAAACGAAGAAAACAATATTGCAATTATTTTTAAAAATTATAATTTTATTTGCTTCCTTAAAAAAAAGTTACCTATGTAAAAAATATTTTTTTGGAAATGCAATTTTTGTGATTAGAAATAAAAAAAACGGCGTATCTGCTTAAGATTTCGCCGTATTATTTGTATTCTAAATAATGTAATTTTGTATAAATACGTATACTAAACTTTCATGATTTCTTCGTTTTTTCAATTCGTAGCATGTGTGATTTTATCAACTCGTTTTTTTGTTTCTACATCGACCTCATTTTCCAAAAATTTTTTTTGATCCTCAGAGATGGTTTTTTCATCATGCTGTTTTTTGATGTCTTTCATCGCTTCTTGTCTAATGTTTCTAAGAGCGACTTTTTGTTGTTCAGCAAGTTTTTCACAATATTTTACTAGTTCTTTTCTCCTGTCTTGTGTCAGTGGGGGAATTTTGATCATCAAATAGTCTCCCTGATTTTGTGGAGCTAATCCAAGTCAAGAGTCATAAATTGCTTTTTCCATTTTACTCATAACGCTTTTGTCCCAAGGTTCTGCTTTGAGTGTTTGAGGATCCATCGTAACGATACTTGCAACGTCTTTTACTTTTTGATACATATCTGGGTATGCTTCAAAAGATATATTTTCTATCAGCCCAGAATGAGCTCTTCCAAGCTGTAATCAGCCAAACTCCTTGAGTAAATAATCGTAGGCTCCTTCCATACCAATTTTGTAATGTGTCTCTGTCATGTGATTTTTTTATGTGTAAAATGACTCGCATAGTATAGAGAAAAGTTGTTCAACTGCAAGCAAATAAGCTTTTTGTAACAATTTTCTTGTGTGTTTTATTGTCTATTGATGCTCGGTTTTGAAGCAATTCCTTTTTCTTGGATTTTACGCAAAAAACACCAAAAATTTACTAGTTTCTACTATATAAAGAAAATAGCTGTTTTTTTTGTGTTTTTGTAAAAAAGAAGTATAATTAGGTGTATTATTTCTTATCACAAGAAAATGAGCGAAAAAAACATCTATTCGGTAGTCAACAACAACGATGGTTTGCAACAAGATGGGCTTACGAGCGCTGAAAAAAGCAGGCTTTCACTTGTGCTTTCTCAAACCGCTGAAAAACTTTTTTCTGAAAAATCCGATAATAACGTTCTTTCGGATACGTCTTTTGTGTCTACTATTCGTGAAACTGATTCAACAGGGCTTATACAACAAATCGAAAACCGTCTATCTCGCAAACTTACATACCAAGATATTGCAGAAATATCGCTGTCTGGTACAGATATGCTAAAAACGCTTGATCATTCACACTTGCGTGATTCTACCAACTCTCGTAAGTTTAGCGCACTTGCAAGGGTATATATTCAAAAAACAATTGAAAAAATATCTTCGGTTAGCTTCCATGCAGCTGGTGTCAAAGGAGGCATATCAAAGGAAGATAAAACGTACTCAAAAAAATTAATAAATTCGTATAAAAAATTCATTAGTGGTTCGCGTGAAAATCCAACACTTGAGCAGGCAATTTGAAACTATAATGACTGGATTGAGGAAAACAAAAATTTGCTATGATCATCAAAGGATTTTTGGCAGGATATACAAATTCGCGTAGATGATGTTTTTCACCAGAAGGATAAAAATTTTGAAAATGATAATCTTGTCCAAGATATTTCTGCATTCGGTGCTATGAGACAAACCGTAGCTGAAAATGCCCTACAACAAGATATGAGAAACGAGTGACTCAAAATGAGTAAAAAAATTCGCATTTCTGATTTGCTTGCAGATCATTATCATGCTTTTGAGGAATCAATTAGCGAAGCAGATAAGACGGATCGAGAAGAAAAAGATAATGCAGAAAAAACAAAAAAATTTTTATCGTATCTCCGTAGTAAAGCCACGAGTGCCGACGACATTGCAATGATCAACGCACTAGAAGAGATGAACCTACACAAAAACGATTTAACAAAATGCTCTGAAAATACACAAGGATGGTTTTTAAAACAACAAAAAAATGCGTGGGAAAAATCAGGATCGTATGAGAAAATATCTTCTATGCTGCAAAAATTTGTTTCTATTTCGAAACAAGATATGGATAAAATAACAAATGCTATTTTAACTAAACCAAATTGAAAAGACAATAATATACAATGTGTCATTGAAGGAAAGCCGACGACAATATCCATTGCTACAAAATTGCGTGAGGGAGCTTATGATGTATGAGAAAGCTATATTGAAACTTGGGATTTTCAACCGCCGTTGGATATAACTATAAATTGAAAAGATGTTTTATCGATAAATGACTCGTTTCCATTGCAAAAAGCGCTTGTCGTTTCTGCTATGGTTGCACATGGGGATTCTATGCCTGAGGAAGAAAAAAATAAATTATTAGAAGAGGTTGACCAAGAACTTCGCATACAAAATCAAACAGCGTGAAAATCAATTTCTCGTTTACTTTCTCCAACGAAACATACTTTTTCTACAGAAGAAGTGCTCAAAAATTTATTGGCTAGCGATGAGCAAAAATTGATAAGAGCGGAAAAACTTTGTGGTGGTGGGTTATCACAAATACAAAAAGATGCTATCATTACTGCACATAACGTTGGATCATATAAAAATAAAGAAGACGCTCCAGAAGAAATTAGAGATACCCTTACACTTCATGATGGTGAACGATATGAAATTTGAAAAGATGGAAAGACTCATGCTAGATGACGAAATTATACGCAAGCGCAACTAAAGAGGAAGATGGAAATCCTAACAAAAGCTTGATTTTCTATGCAACAAGCTACTATGCTAATTCGCGCATGAATTACTGGAAAAATTAATCGCGAAGAAGAAATAACCTTAACAAAAGAAGACATTGAAACACTGGACAAAGAAATAACAGAAATTAAAAATGCCCTCGATGAAACCAAAAGAAGTTGATCTATCGATTGAAGTGCACCTATTGATCTTGCAAAGATAAAAACAGACTTACGTGATATAACTAGACAGATAGAACAACTTGAAAAAGAGCGCGCTAACTTTGCATTTGAAGCTTGAAAGCCTTGAGTTTCTCCAGCAGATAGATTGCATTATGAAACCGAAGCAAAACGCGTTGCCGATGAAATAAAAGCATTGAGTGATAGGCAAATTGCATTAGAAGAACAGGTCGACCCCATTAACACACATATTACAAAAGAAGAGAAAAGACTTGATGCAAAATACAATAAGCTGGATGAAAAAAAAGAACTATTGAAGCAATTAGAGAAGAAACAAGAAAAAGAAGAAAAGTCGACTACTGATGTGGAATGAAATGGGGGAATAGACTCTTCTGTCAATGGACTTAAAGATATTTGGAATGAAATTAAATGAGAAAAATGAGCTCAACCTCAAGTTGGCACCTCTTTGTTTTTAAGAGAAGGAGTTTTTGAAAACTATTTTCCAAAAGGGTTGAATGCAGAGGTATGAAACCGGATAGAATTGAGAATAAAGGATGTGAATCAGAGCACTGGAGCTGTAACATTCACAATTCATGGGGTTTTTAAGCCATTATATGATGCCGATGGGAAAAAAATTGAATGAAATACACTTCCTCCATTATCGCCAAAACAAATAAAAGAACAAATCACTCAAGGATCTTACGATGAGGTCTATAGGTTGAAAAGCGTAAGTGACTTGAAACAGCGAGGGGAACACATGAAAAATGCAGATATTGATTTTGCATGAGCGAGTGGCGGATTAGATAATAAGCATCAAGCTTGGTTGAAAGACATGAGAACACAAGTTGATTTTTCCAGTATGAAAAAAATAAAAATGGAAAACACTTCTGAACCAGACGCAGGAAAAGATATAAAATATTTCGGTGCTGATGCTGAATTTTATGATGAGGAAAGTTGATCATACAAGCCATTTAGATTGTGGTATAAAGTTATCAAGGCAGATTGAAATGAAATTATATTGGAAGAGGGAGGAAAGGATGAAAAAGGAGAAACAACAAGACAAGAGCACTCTTTTACGCCACAATGATTTTTCTTTTTTGCTTCAGAAAATAATCTAAGACCATATACACAATGAGATGTTGATGGTATAAACAAAAATAGTCTTGAAAACAATGCTGAATGACAAGAATTTATAAATGACTCTAAACGATCTTCAGATAATCCTCCCTCAGATCTTATGCGTAAGACCGCTGAATGAAGATGACTTTTTGGATTAAAAAAGTGATCAATCAAATCTGTTATGGCGTCGCTTAAAAAAATAAAAAAAGAGTGAATTGATAAGCGACTAGATGAAAGAGCAAAGAAGAACGAAGAGCTTGTGTGGAACACGATGATGACATCAAAAGCTGCCAAATGGCTATCGGGAGCAAATATTCCTTGAATATCTGAAATCACAGGCATGTTGGCTGACGATGTTGAAAACAAGATGGACGCAGATAAGACTAACAAAATCAAGGAAGCAAAAGACGAACCATCAAAAGCAGGGAATTCTTGACCTTTTTGACCCCAAATATTTATTGGAAAATCAATTTTTAACGACAATCCTTTTAAATGAAATACGATAGGAGCTAGTCAATTTATTTATGCACAAAAAAATCCACTTAAGGTTGCGTGATATTTTCTTTTCTGTTGTGAAAATGGATGACCATATGCCAAAGCGCTAGCTAATTATGATAATACTTGATCGTGGGTTAAACTGTTACTTTGAGAAAAATACCAACAACAATACTTAAGAGAGCGCGCTGAGTTGAAAAAAGAAATTGAGGCTCTTCCTCGTGATAGTTCAGAAAGAATTACAAAACAAGACCTCTATGCAAAACAAGATTTGTGATTTTTGCAAGCATTTTGATTGGCACAATGATTAGATTCTCCTCGAAAAAAATCTATTTATGGCGAAGCATTTTTTTCAAAAATGTTGTGAGGGGCGGAATTAGCTTGGAATTCACAAAAACAGTTGCAAGCAGCAGAGGCTGATACGCCAGATGCAAAACTTTTTGATAATATAAAAGTTGATTATTATAATCATTTACAGAGCGGAAGAGGTGCCACTTCCACAGGAGCATTATGAAAAATGGCAGCGAAAGTACAGGGGAATGAAAGATATTATTATGATTGGGCTGGTGCGATGCTTTTCAGTATTCTTTCTTGATCGATCAAGCATAATTTTGTTGAAAATGGAAAGGAGTGGTTTGCGTCTCTTTCAAGAAAATACGCATTTGTTCCATGACTGTATGCTATGGATGGTGATGGTGAAATGCAATTAATGAGATTGATAGATATCCTAGCAAAAAACACTCCGTGAGCAAAATCGCTATCTAGCTACGAGAAAAAGACAGATAAAGGCCCTATTAAGTTTCAGCTTGGTAATATAAATGCCGCAAAAAATAATGGACTTGTTATTCAAGAACGAATTCACCATCCAGAAAATAGGGCTGTGATTGATGCATTGATGTCTCCAGAAAAACTTCTTTCTGTAATGGATAAGTTAAGACCAAGCGATGGCGATCCTGTTCCATGACAGTCAGCATTAAACGACTACAATGTCATGAAGGATTATCTTGAAAATAAATTTATGGATACGGAGGAGTCGTCTATGGGAAATATGGATGATGTGAAGCGTTCAGTCATTTTTTCCAAACACATTTGGAGTTTCTCTCCAGCACTTGTGAAAAGACTCATGTGAGCAAACAATAATTATTCAAATTTTCCAGCTGCAACTGCTGATATAGGACCAATCTTGTGGAGGAAATTAGGAAGCTGAACAGAAAAAATGTCGCGTTGAATTCCTCCTTCTAAACAAAACTTCCAATTTTTATTGAAAAGGTTTACGCAATATTTTGGACTTGATTCAGAATCACAACGCTTGTTGATTGTTGGGATCAAAGAGCAAAATTTAAAAATGATTCACATTGCTGTTTCTTGATCACATGATAAAAAATGACTCTGAGATAATTTACATCCAGATATCGCGCGCACTTTTAGTCTTTTTGAAAAAGTGTTCGAAAAGTGATGAGGAATGTATCAAGATGGTGATGATAGCTGGCTAGATGCTCTTCAATGAGTAGATAGTTGGTCAGATGCGAAAATTCACTACAGAAGAACAACTCATGACATGGCAATAAAATTACTTGAAAAGAAAACAAAGAACAAAAACATAGAAGATATTCTTGGCAACTATTATGATGATTAGGATTTCTAGATTTTTATAAACTGTTTTATGTCAATCGCATGCTTTGGTTTTCGTGGTTTTTTATAAACAAAAATTTAATTCAATTTTTAGATTAACAGATAATGTTACTCTTGATTGATAAATCGCTATGATTCTTTTTCTAAATTTTTTATTTAACTGGCTTGGCTACTGATGAACAAACTAACATTAATTGCTATTTTTGCATTGATTTTACAGCTAATTGGTTTTTTTATTTTCCTTTTAATTGATGATTGGTTGAAAAAACGTTCAATTGCTTTTAATATTTTTATTAGTTTGATTTTTTTTGTTTTTTTTCTGATTTCTTTTTTCCTTTTAGCATCTCTTTTGTGATTCCATTTCTTTAAAGAATTAGATAATAGTTTTCTTTTAACTAATCTTTTGCTCTAATAGATAAATTGTAGATTGTGAGATCGCCAAATATAATAGTCTCTAATTGTATTGTATTTCTTGTTTACAAAAAAACCCAGAGCGATTGTGTCTCTGGGTGATTTCTGTTTTTATTCGATCTTAATTCTCGTGATATGTTCTAAACGGATAGTCTTCTGGAACCACGTATCATTTGATTGTTGAAAGACATCTACTTACGTTTTTTTGCCAGTTATATTCTGATGACGCATATATCGCGCCTTCTTTGTTCCCGTATCCTGATAGTTCAAATATCGTATTGTATCCACCTAAATAACCATTGTTAAGTGTAGTATAAATAGCGCGCGCACCAACCAGAGGAGATTCTTTATCAACTCTGTCGCCACGATCATTGTTCCCCACATTTCCAATGTTGTTTGCAGAAGCAAATGCTCTTCCCAAACTGGTTTCGGCATATCATATACAAATTCATAAATCAGTATCGATATTTGTGTCTTCTGCTGCCTTTTCCCACAAAAGAATATCGTTGTATGGTGCCTTAGCATAGTCGTTTAAGAAACGCAATCTTTTTTCCTGTGCGGTATTTCATTCAACGAATTTTATATCTTTGAAATCTATAACGCTATTTCTAAGTTTTGTATCAAGCGAGAATTTTGTTCTATATTTACTGGCAACGTTGATTGAATCGTTAAATATGCTTAGATCCAGAACCTCTAATGGGTCAATAGCTATACCATTTTTAAAGATTTGCATTGATATCATCGGTTGAGTACTAAACCATCACGCTCACCTCGTTCACGGTTGTCCGCCTACCAATCCTATTATTTGTCATCTTTTTACGATACTTTTTTCTTCTACAAGAGATTTTTGTATGTGTGTGAAAAGACTAATATATCCATCATTGTGAAGAATAATCATTCGATTTGTATTTAATCAATCTTGGTTTTGTACAAAATAGACATATCCGTTTGCTGGTGCATATATTTCTTGTCATTGTGAAGCAACCGCTTGGATACCACTAAATGATTCTTTTGTATCTCATACATCAATAGATTCACCAAAGTATGTGTTTATGTGACTCACTGGAAGAATTGGCCATCCGAAAAAATTAACTCTTTCTTCTCTTTTGTCTTCTAGTTGTAAAAACTCCACATATGCAGGATCGTTTATTGCGTATCACCTATATTCTTTTTTATTGCCAGAACCATCAGATACGACAAAACCAGTACTGCTTTTCGAAATATTTGTTATTATCCCTTTTAATTTTCTTTCAAGTTCTGTCCTAGTAGCAAAAAGATCGGTGATCGTTTCATCTAGTGCAATTTTGTTGTTTTTATACAATTCTACGAAATAAAGTAGATATGTTTTTTGTTCTTCTAGTGTTTGTATTTTTTCGTGATATGTCACAACAACCGCTTTTAGTTGTTTCCTTGTTTCACGCAATCTTTTGAGGTTCTCAATGTATTGTGTTTGGGTGTCTGAAAGTTCGGCTAGTAGAGTGTCTAATCTTACGCTCAACCCTGCTAACATGTCTTCTTGTGAAAGATTCTCACCTAATGATCAAGACCCTAATAAAAGTTTAAGATCATCCATGCTTCCATCTTCATTTGTATATTCGTTTTGTAACATATATACGGTTGGGAGGAGCTGTATGAGAGTGTTTTTGGTATTATTAATGTGTTCTCTTGTTTTTTGTAATTCAGAAATAGTTTCAACCATATGCCTTGAGTATAGATTGATTTTTAAGACAGTGTTGCTAACCGCTTGTCTTGTGGTTTTTATATCAATGATAACTTTTTTTACTTGATTTAAAACGACAGAATAGCGTTCTTCAGTATCTTTCCTAAGAGCTTGTATTTGTTCAAAATCAGTCAAAACAGTGTCAATATCTTTGCTTAAAATTGATGCTTTGCTAGATGCCTCTTTGGCAGAAATAAGATTTTCTCATGTACCATCAATGCTATCTATTTGTTCAAGCGTGCTTATTGATGTTTGCAAGCGAGCAACATCTTCAAGTTTTTTAGCAATAATATCTCTTGAGGTTTGTGAACTTTGAGAATCTGTTGATTTTGTGTTGCCAGATAAATGTTTATCATAACCCGTCTGGTAATCTCCACCTGAAAGAAAAGTTATCTCCTCCATAGTGGAATAATCTACCAAACCAGACCCAAAATACTCGCTTGTTGTTGGCATGAGAGTCATTTGAGTAGCAGTAGTCGTATTTCATGTTATGCTTATACTAGCAAAAAACACGCCAAGAAAGAGCGTTCCAATCCATGCAAATTTTATTGTTTGGGTTCTTGCCATTTTGTTTAAATCACAGTTGATAAATATACTATTCAAAAGATACAGAATTGGTTTCTTTGTCTTTTATTCTTTTTGCAACGATAAGCCCTCTTTTAGAGGCCGAACCGATCGGATAGCAACCCATAAGAGTTACATATTCGCCATTTATATATTTATTGTATTCTTCGTCGACCTTCGCTGGAGTAACAAATATTTTTGCTACAACCTCATATGTGTATAGTTGTCCTCACCATGCAATTTTAATCACAGCACCTTCTTTCAGATCAAATATTTTTGCAAAAATTTCCCCATATGAATTGTTTTTCCGTCGATAATAACTAGTATGACCGAAAATAAGAGAGTTCCCATATGTCCCAGGACTTGCAGTAGAAGGATATTTAACAACGCCACTCGCAAGCTCATCTGCAAAATCACCATGTTTTAGTTTGTCTTCTGTCGCAGCAGAAATATCAATGATGGGAGCATCTACTCCGATTGATGGAATAAATATCCTATGTTCAGGCGGTACCATAGAGTACGAAAAAGAGTATGACTTAGATTGTAATGATGCTTCCCTTACCATTTCTGCGGAAACGTTAGATTTTCTCAAAATCTTTTTGGTTTCTGCCGATTCTTCTGTGTTAAATTGTTCTATGGAAGAGTTTGCTTGTTGATTGCCAGTATTTTGAAAATCGTAATTTGCTGCTTCCACTCAAGTAAAAACATCTTTTACGGTGTGGTAAATAAGATTAGCATTTACAAATCCCACACTTACGATAAATACAGTAGCAAAAATCCCAGCAAAAAGGCTAATTTCTTTTAAAAATGCTTTGAGTGGCGAACTTGTAAGATTTTTTATCAAGCGACTTTCAGTGGTTTGTTTTTTTGTGTTTTTTCGAATCACCATGGTTTATAGATATATGTTCATAAAACGTACTATATCTAGTATATGGAGAAATCTTTTTTTCGAAAAAAACACCTATCCTTTGAGCCATCATGAGACCTAACTACGATCTCTTTTTCTAGAAAACAAGTGTGGTAATTGACATGTAGAAAAAAATGTATGTTTTGTGGCGTTTTCATGAATAATATATGAAATGGTTTTTGGCGAAAATGATGACTACCAGACATTAACCTCCCTTTCTAGTCTAATTGAGAATTTATCAAAGACTTTACAAATAATTTTTTCAGAAAAATCATATATCTCTTGTCCCGTTGCTCATCAATATTGCACGATAACAAGTGGCTGATTCTGGTAGGTTCAAACATTGTTTTCCCTGTATCACTTGAGTCCCGATTGTTCAATTAATCGAGCAGCAGGTATTTTATAAAGAAAGGAATTTTTATCAAAAAAATGGGGAATGTTTGGATACTCTATAAGCAGGTTTTCAACGATTTTTTTTTCTACAAAGGGATTTTTGAAGAAGCTTCCTATGTTTCCTAAATCAGTTGGTTTAGGCAGTTTAGACCACCTTATTTGTTCTATTGTCTGCGCTATTTTCGCAGGAGTAGGTGAACTATTTTCGTTCTTTATGTATCAGTTTCTTTCCAGAGCAAGTTGAACGTCGCCGTAATTGATTATGGGATTTGCTACTTTTGAAAGACGAAGGCAAACTTCTATGATGATATATCTTCCAAGGTTTTGTTTAAAGATACTATCGCGATATGCGAAACCACACTCATCTTTTGAAAAGTGGACGATTGTCTTTGTTTGTAGATCATAGGTTTTACAAGACACAAAGACATCCTTTAGTTCTACCCCGTATGCACCTATATTTTGAACAGGAGCAGACCCTACGCACCCGGGAATTGCAACAAGATTTTCGATTCCTCGAAATCAGCGTTCGGTAGAATACCTTACCAAATCGTCCATTATCTCTCACGCACCAATAGTTAACTCTACGGTATCATCTTTTTCAGTTTGATGAATCCCAAGAAATCTAGGATGCCAAATGGTACCTTCTGGGTTTTTTGTTATCAATATATTGCTTCCTGCTCATAGAATATACATAGGACGACCAAACTCTGTGAGAGCGCTTTCGATATCTTCAGGGTTATCAAGTACGATAAAAGTAGCAGCTTTAGCTGCAATACCGAAGGTATTTAAAGGTTTCAAATCTTTATTGTGGATTACTTGCATACACAGGATATATCTATTTTGTAGGTTTTATCAATTATATATTTTTTTTCGTCTCTTTTCTTTCTGAAAATGGAATGATTCTTTGTAAAAAAACCGCTTTACAGCGATTCTTTTTGGGATGTTTATTCATATGTCAGACGTATTCGTTTCGGATTGTTTATTTGATTTTTTCAAACATATCTTCTAGATACAATCATTCTTCTGCAAAAGCTCCGAATGAGTGAACGCTTAATTTCGTCAGGAAGACGGCAATCGTACTAATTGTGTTTTTATCATTTTCTGGCATATCAGAAGGCAAATTTTTGGCTAAGTGTCATACTAAATGCATTAGATTGCTCATCAAAAATGGATTATTAGAATCGTTGTTTATTTCAGCAATAGTAGGAATTGGTACTCCTAAAGCAGTATATGTCCTTTGTATCCTTTGTAAGAACGCATCAAATGATCTTTGATATTCAAGTTGTTGTCAATTTAGATAGTAGTAAGTTAGGTATTTTAGATCTACCCAAACAAATTGAGGAAGAAGATTGTTGCGAAGAGATTTTCTATCTATTGTTGAAATTGGTTTGTCGTTGCTTTCTCCTTCTTTCAAATCGCTGCTTGCATCTCAGATGGTTCTTGCTACCATAGAAATCTTTGATTCGTTTGTTTCTTTTGGAGAGACTGTCGTTGCAAGAAGCTCGTTAAAGAAGCTGTTTTCATATGAGTCTTCTTCTTTGGTGATTGGTGCTGAATTATCTTGTTTTGCTTTGGTTGTTGCAAAAAGTTGATTTTCTGCAAGAGTGATGTTGCCTTCTGGCCCTACAATTACAGAGCTTTTCCAAGCCACTAGAGTTGTTTTGGGTCAACTAGGTGATTCAGAGCTTGTTACAGAAATGTCGTTTGATGCTTTGTTGAGAACGAGTTGTGTATCGTTTTTTGTAGAAACAACAAAGTGATATTTGTCGCCAGCTTTTGATTTTGTTGTAACTTTGTTATTTGAAGAAATCACCGCAAGTTCAGGAGTCGTTTCGCTGATTGTCGAAACTTCTATATAATCTCCTTGTATCATACTGATGGCATATCCGCTTCCTTGGCGGTAAATAACAAATGAAGCTGGTCAAGTTATTTTTCCTTCAATTTGTTCATTTACGTGAAAAACAAGCGATCCCCCAGACGCAAGGACTATCGTATCGCCATTTCTTATATTATTTCAATCAATTTTACGTCAATCTGATGTTATTGAAAATGCTCCTTTTGCTTGGACAATATTTGCTATATAATCGGCAAGCACAGCACCATTTTGTGAATCATTTGTGTGATTTTGTCAAAGATATGGAATATATATACTTAAACCTATCAAAATGAGCAACACGGCATATCAAACCACTTTTGAAAAAAAAGACGTTCTTGTAAAAATATTTGTGCGTGAAGTGTTTTGCGTTTTCGACAAAATACGCTCATATAATGCATTTTTTTGAGCATCGGAGAGTTTGTATGATTGAATGTTTTTGAAATAGTCCTGAATGAGCATTCTGAATAAATGTGTGCTATCATAAAATAGAAACATTCTTTAGTTACTCTAAGTATACGATTGACCCCCTTGTTTGTGACATGGGAAACCTTTGCTTGAAATTTATATTGATTTTCCTACCATATAGTAAACTTCTTTATTTTTTTCGTTTCAGGATGCCAGAAGGAGATCAAGTACAAAAAATGAACCAAAAAGGATCAATTATAGACACATTAGTTGCTCTATTGGTTAGGGTGGAAAAACGATGAATTGTGTTTTTAGTTGAAAAAGCGCCGCTATCTCTACCGGAGGAGGCAATTGATTTTTTGGTAAGCGCAGGTAAGTATATTGCGTTTTTGCTATCAGTATTGCTTTTTATAGGTATTTTTCAGTTTAATATCGCTTCGTTATTTTTTCTTGCTGCATTTTTTCTCGCACGAAAATCAATCAAACCTCTTGGAAATCAAGAAATCCTTGGATGGAGAATGATGTTTTATGCAAGTCTTCTTGTTTGTGTTGCAGGATTTGTGGGTGGGGATATTGTAAAAACGCTAGTGTTGTGATTCCTGGGATTGTATATACTTTTTCAAATAAGGAAGGAATATAAGTAGAGAAATATCTGTATACAAAAAAACCTTTGGTTGCCTAATTGAACAAAGGTTTTTTTTATTATGAGGAAATCGAAATACAATCATTAATTATAAATTGTTAGTGTTTAATCATTAATACTCCTTTTTTATTTATAATTTATAATTAATAATTCGTCTTTATTCTTTCTGTGAACAGACAAAAACATCTTGTATAGGGGATTTATGGCTCCATGAAAGCAAACATTATTTTCTCTCTTTATACTCTTGGAGTTTTTCATCCAAAAATATTTGTGCGTCAATGCTAAATTGTTCTTTGGTTTTGAAAACACGAACAGAGAAAGTTTTTTCTGTAACTTCTTTCTCACCGATTATAACAATATATGGTATTTTGTCTAATTCGCCATTGCGTATCTTCTTGCTAAAACTGTCATCAGATGTATCTATTTTCGCTCTAAGATTCATTTTTTCACAAACAGATTTCCACTCATAACATGTATCAAGAAAAGCATTTGCAACTGGCACAAACAAGATTTGTGTAGGCGCTAATCGAAGTGGAAATGCACCACCGAAATGCTCAATCATCACAGACATAAACCTTTCCAATGATCACGAGATTGCTCTGTGGATCACAACAGGTGTTTCTTTCTCGCCGTTTTCATTTATGAAAGAAAGGTCAAATCTATTTGGAAGATTAAAATCTAGTTGAATCGTTGCGAGTTGTCGTTCGCGACCAATAGCATCTTTGAACATAAAATCTAATTTTGGTCCGTAAAACGCTGCTTCGTCTTTTCCTTCTTTATATGGAAGATTTTCACTTTCACATACTTTCTGAAGAGCTCTTTCTGCTGTGGTCCGGATCTCATCAGTTCATAAATATTTTTCTTTATCATCTCATCTTAATGAAAGTCTAACTCGATATCACTCAAGCATGTGCATTGTATCATAAAAATTTTTGATAACTTGTACGATTGATGCAACTTCCTGATGAATCTGTCAAATACGACAAAAAAGATGTCCATCATCCTGGCTAACAGCTCTAACTCTTGCTAAACCAGCTAGTTGACCGGTTTTTTCATCACGGTATACGGTAGCAGGTTCAAAATATCTAATTGGCATATCACGATATGAAAATTGATTATCGGCAAAAATTTGCATATGATGAGGGCAGTTCATAGGTTTTACAAAAAAATCCTCATTTGAACTTCCGCCATGTACTTTAAACATGTCTTCTAGATAATGTCCTGCGTGCCCAGAGACTTTGTAGAGATCTTCTTTTGCAAGATGTGGCGTTCGTACTCTACTATATCATTTATCTTTGTGTAGTTCCCAAAGATAATCTTCAAGCTCCTTACGGATAATCGCACCATTTGGTTGAAATAAGGGCAGTCCAGAACCCACTAAATCAGAAATCGTGAAGATCTTTAATTTTTGTCCAAGGATTCTATGGTCGCGTTTTTTGGCTTCTTCTAGCATATTTTGGTAGTTTTTGAGTTCGTCTTTTGTTTCATACGCAAGTCCATATATGCGAGTCATTTGAGGGTTTTTTTCGTTTGCTTGCCAGTATGCGCCTGCGATTTTATCTAACACAAAAGAGCCATCTGGTATCTCTTTTGTTGTTGTAACATGGGGTCATTCACACAGATCAGCGAATGTGATAAATTGATCTCTTGCTATTCAATTTTTTTCAACAATATAATCGGTAAGTTTTTTGTACATTGCTTTGTATTCAGGTTTAACATTTGATAACAATTTTTCAGTAGCAACCTGTGGAATCGTAGAAAAATAAAATGTATATACAGCATTTTTCCCGGCTTCTTGTGCGGAGCTATCGAATTTCTCTACCAACTCTTTTTTGAATCTTGTGAGAGATGTGGAGATATATAGTTCTACATTTTCCGTATCAGAAATAATTTCAGGATTCGTTGCAATCGCAATTTTACCAACGGCTTCTTTTAGTCAATCTTTGATGTTTTCTAAAATACCTGCATCGGCTTTGTCGAGCAATCAAAGAATATGTAATGCTTCTTCCTTATCTTTTGCAGTGTACAAAATAAATTGTTGATTCATTTTTATGATGCCTTGCATGGTTTTAGTAAGTGTTTTTAGATCATCTTCTGAAATTTTTATATCATCAGAAAAAAGCATGTCATAATAAAACCCATGTTCTACTGCCGGCCCTGTCCCAAGCGAAATATCTGGATCGATAATTTGTTGTACTGCTTGTGCTAGGACGTGTGCAAGTGAGTGGCGTTGTTTCAAAAGCACATCATTGTTTTCTTGCTTCATAGGAATTTTTGTGAGCTGATAAAATGGTGATTGTTTAGTAGTGTTTTTATAAAAAAACCTCCGTAGCTAGCAGGAGGATCGTCTTTTCAAAATGCCAAATCCTACCACGCTATTGGGTTTTCGGTGTTGTCGTCTTGTCGGTATGCTGTCGGAGCATTGGTTGGATAGCGACGAAGTAAATACAAACGAAATACTATATTTTTTGTAAAGAGATGCAAGCGTTATTTTTTCTTCAAAGTTATAAAAATTGATAAAAATGAATAAATCCACATGATTGACTTTGTGTGTAAAAGGTGTATAATAAGCAAAGAAATATACTTTTAGTTACTCTTTATGATTTTACTTGTTTTTAAAAAACTATGAATATCCTTTCAAAAGAAAATGTTTGAGAACAACCTAGAAAAAATGCTATATCAGATACGCTAAAAGAGCTTTTTTTGCAGAAAAAATCAATAAACCAAGACTTGCAAGATTTCGGATTAAAGTGTTTCCATCTAGAAAATGCCTTCCAAAAATCATGACTTGAAAATATTTTAGAAAAAACTGAGGTAACTGATGACACATATCGCTGTTTTTTAGATTTGGTTTCGTTTATAAGTGCGTATGAATTGGATGATTTAAAACATTTGACCTCTTTTTATAAAAAAACTCGAATTGAAAATGAGTCATCGCTCGTCCATTTGAACAACACAAAAAGGAAACAGTTAGAATTTTTGAAAAACAATCTTCAGTATCTATTGTGGGATATGAAATATTTAAAAGAAAAAGTAAGATCTGAATCGCTAATATTTATAAAAAACAATGCTTTTAATGCTTCTGAGAAATCTCATATTTCTGAAACTCAAAAACGAGATATGCTTCTTTTCCTGCGTGAATTTCCTGCTAGATTAAATAGCTATCAACACTTTCAGAATATAATTTATGAATTATGATCAAAAGATACAAAAGCTAAAATAAAAGAATATGAAAAGATGAAAGAGTATCTATAACACTCCTACAATTATTTTCCTTGCAGAAAACTGTGTAATCTTTAAAACATATTTTTTTGTTAATTACATTTATTTATTTGCGATTATGTGATGATCTTCAAAATACTAATTTTGATAGTCGGTATTGTTTGATGAATATATTCTATGATTGAAGCATTTCGTGATTCTGAAGCACTTATTAAACATCCAAAATCTCAGTTTTATGTATCGATTTTGTGAAGGAAAGGTACGAGGATTTTCATCTTTATTTTGGGCTTAGTGATGGTTTTGCTAGGTTTTTATATGCTTTTCACATGAAATCGATAGTTGAATAAGCTGAAATCACAAAAAACTTGATTGCAAATCTCTCTTGAAAACGCAATACAAAACCTCTATTATAATCGCATCTTATTTCTTTCCTTTTTCCTATGACAAATATCGTATATGCTGCCGATGCCATTAATTGTAAATGACAACAGCTAGCAAATGGTCAATGCTCTTTTGATGTAAATAAACTCCTTGGTAAGGAGTCTAGTGCAGATGCAACCGTAACTGTAATCGCACAGGATATTATGTTGGCTGCAACTTTTATTATCCCTACGGTTGTCATGATAGCTTTATTGTATTCATGACGGATTTTTATTACAGCAAAAGACGATTCTTCTACAACAAAAGGAAAAAATGGAATTAAGCGATCTTTCATTTGATTGATACTTGTATTGAGTGCATATGCAATCATTAGACTTGTACAGTATATAGCAGCAGGATAATATGTTTATAAATATTTCATCAGATAGAATATTTTTTGTACACGAGGATGAGAGGACCGAGTTGCCTTTTGGTGATCTTGAAAAGAATCTTCCCGCTTTTTTGTATTGAAATTTTTCACGCAGTTTGTGAATAGAATCTAACTCTGCGCAACCTTCGCTATCGGGTCGTACAGAAATAGTCGTTTTACATTGACCTTGATCGTTTACAAATATTCGCATTGGAACACTTGCGTTAAATGCTTTTACGATGTTGCATTCTTATCAGCTAGAATTTTTAAATATAAATAAACTCCAACGATATCGAGCTTTGTATATACAAAAAAAAATACCTCAAATATGTGTTATGTATATTGGTCAAAAAAAGAATTATCGAATAGTAGACTTAGAAAAGGTGGATAAATTTCTTATAAAAAATCCTGATTTTCATTGGAATGGAAAAGAATCTCTTGCGCAGTTGTTACATGAGTGCGTGGAACAAATATCATTAGTGGGGTATGTTCAAGAGCACGCTAACGGAGAAAACGATCAGCAAATTTTTTTTGATGAGGTTGTCGCTGAATGAAAAGATGTTATACAAAATACTTGTGAAATAGCATGAATAGAGCCATTTTTTTATAGATTTACAGAGAGTGATATTGCTCCCGTGGCTCAGAAGTTGCGTGAAAATTGATGGTTAGAAAAGGAAAAATTATTGAGTGCAAATTATATGATCGAAGCAAATGTATCATAATTTTATAAACTGATTTTTATTTTTCTACTCGTTCGTCTAGTTCCAAAAAAGCTTGTGTAAGTGAAAGCTCTTTTGTCGCATAGGCAAAAATGATAAGTGCAAAATATCAAAGAACGAGGAGAATAATTGTTATAAGAAAGATGATTCATCCCCAAGGCCCCACTCGCTCTATTGTTTTCAGCATTCACACAAGTGCCACAAATAGCAGTCCCCAAACTAAAGATGCAGCCAAGGTAATTCCTGTATAAGAAAGCATAAGGCAAAATAGTTTTCACTCATATCCGTCAGTAATCTCTCGTGATTTCTTGAAAGCATCAATCGCGGTTTCTCCTTTTGTTATAAAAAACTTAAAAAACTGCAATCTGATACCAAAATATACTCCACAAACGATTACAAAAAATATCCGGACGATAACAAAAATATATTTAATTCGTTTTATCGTTTCTGAATCGTAATGTCCTGATAAAATCAAGCGAATAGATCAAAAGATGAGGAACAATAGAGCAAAAACGAAAAGCATTGAAAAGATAAGCGCTAGCAAGTATTGCATAAACTGTTTTCGTGATGTTGCAAAGAGCGATTTCTCTGTGGGTTTTTCTCAACGCATTAGTCTAATCTGCGCTTTTAATAATCCTAATACAAAATAAAATGTTCCTAACATTGCAATCAACTCGACTCATGTAAGAATACTGTTCCGTGGTTTTAAAAAATAGACACCACCATGAGCAGATGTTGCTATCATGCTGTCTCATCAAATATTTAGAAGGAGTATCACCAATCCCATAGCCAAAAACAAAGGAGAGATAGTAATGATCAACAGTTTACAAACCGTTCGAAAGCGATTTTTTAGTGTGACTCGTGATTTTTGTAAAATTCATCATACAATAATTTTATTTTTTTTCATGAAAATAGTGAGAGAAAATAAAATGACAACGCTGTATATGTAGTCAATTGTTTTTAAATAGCAAATAATTATAGTGGAGGGATAAAAGCAACTTTTTTCTATCTTTTTGTATGCCAATATTCATATTTTAATATAATACAAATGGCTCAATCAACAAATCAAGAACTTGCAAATCTTCTTTTCCCACATGTAACAAAAACAGTAGAAGATTATGAAAAAGAGTATCCGATCCGTTCAGCCTGAACTACTGTTACTCGTATTGCTCCTAGTCCAACTGGTTTTTTGCATATGTGATCATTGTACAATGCGCTGGTTGCTGAAAGATTTGCTCATCAATCAGATAAAAATGGTGTTTTTTTCTTGCGTATAGAAGATACAGATCAGAAGCGTGAGGTCCCATGAGCAGTCCAGCAATTGATTGATGGATTGCGTGTTTTTGGTATTCACCCAGATGAATGACCTATTGGTGAAAATAATGCAGATATATGAAACTATTGACCATACACACAATCTCATCGTAAAGAAATCTATCAAGCATTTGTGAAGGAGCTTGTTGCAAAAGGGAAAGCATATCCGTGTTGGATGAGTCAAAAGGAAATAGATGATACGAGAGCAATGCAAGAGGCAGCCAAAAAAATTCCATGAATTTATGGTCCTTATGCAAAATGGCGTGATGCAGATTTCGCTGCACAAAAAGATATGATTGAAGCTGGAGAGCCATTTGTGATTAGATTATACTCTCCTGCTACACCTGAAGATATGATAGTTGTCAATGATTTGATTAAGTGAGAGGTGAGGACACAAGCAAATTTTCTGGATCATGTGCTGTTAAAATCGACAGATGGATTGCCAACGTATCATATGGCGCACCTGGTGGACGACCACTTGATGAGAACAACACACGTGATTCGTGGCGATGAGTGGTTTGCATCTGTGCCGTTGCATGTACAATTGTTTGAACTCTTTGGTTTCCAACCTCCACAATATGCACATATTGCCCCATTGATGAAGGTTGATGCAACAACAAACAACAAAAGAAAACTTTCAAAAAGACATGATCATGAAGCAAACGTACAGTGGTTTTTGGAGCAAGGCATACCGCCAAAAGCAGTTCTAGAATTTTTAATGAATATAATAGACCCGTTTTTTGAAGACCGGCAAAAGACCAATACAGATAAAACATATCTAGATTATGCTTTTGATCTACCTCGCATGGGAGCTTCTGGTGCGTTGTTTGATATGACAAAATTGTTATTCGTAAGTAAAGAGTGGCTTGCAAAGGTTGATAAAGAATCGTTTTACGACATGGCTCTTGCATGGGCAGAGGAATATGCAGGGACAATAGGCCATATTTTAGAAAAAAAATATAACCCAATTGATAGTGATGGTAATGGAGAACAGATCCATGTTTTTTCGTGAGAAGTAATTTTTGATAAACAGCTCTCCGAGCTGATGAAAGAGCAAAAAAAATATACATTTGATGCTTTGAATATAGAGCGTCTCACAGATACTGACCCCAAAAGGTATCAAAAATTGAGTGATATTGTTGACCAATTACTTCCTTTTTACGACCAGGTATGGTTAGAAATCAGCAAATTTTCACCTCCTTTGCCAGAATCCTGTACTTTTGAACGTATGGAAAGGTTTCTTTCCAGCTACAAAGACCAACTTGATCTTGAATTGTCAAAAGAGGAATGGTTTGAACAGCTGAAACAAATAGGGAAAGAGAGTGGCTTTGCTACCTCTAACGCTGAATTTAAAGAAGGTGGATACATATGAAAAACTGGTGATTTAGCTATGTATTTGCGTATCAAACTCTTGTGTTCAACCAAAACCCCAGATTTGTATGAATCTATGCGTGTTATGGGCAAGGAGAGAGTGTTGATGAGACTCTAAAAGGAATATAAAAAAAGTTGCTCCTTTTTTGCGTTTTTTCTAAAAGAGAGTATAATAAAAAGAGCACTTTTTAGATTATAGGTAAATCAGCATATAATTGTGTCTATAATCTGGCCCATGCTCTTCACTTCGTCTCTTTTCTTTCTGCTCCTGCGAGCAAAGAAATGAATCTCGTTCAGAGGCATCTTTTATAAGTAATCTGTGGAAATGAAACAAAAAAAAATTATTTCTCTTTTGGGTGTGTTGTGTGGTTTGTCTTTTTTGCTTGTCGCCTGAACTGCAAATGCATTAAGCAACTATCCTTCGGATTATTATAATATCCTAACACAAGATAATCAAAAAATTGTTGAAACAGAAGGTGTAAAAGATCCACTAAGAGATGGTTCATTTGAAATTGCTGGAAGAGTAAATGGATTGTATATGAAATCAGGGGAATTAACAACTTTTTTACAAGCCCAAGATGCAGCACTGGCCTATGCTCAAAATATTATAAATTGGACTCTTTTGATAGTTTGAACTGTTGCGTTGATATATCTTTTATACACTGGCTTCCAAATGCTAACCGCCGCCGGAGATGAGACTAAATTTAAAGAACGAACGAAAAAAACAAGAGCAGCTATGATTGCGTTATTGGGAATTGGATTGAGCGCATTATTTGTAAACTTTGTTTTGTATGTTATTGATAAGGTCGTGTAATAGTTTATTTTTTTCAAATAGTACTATATGAAAACAAAAAACATGAAAACCCACTTCTGAAAATCTACTTCTCACTCTATACTTTTGGGATTAATATGGGGTTTTGTAATGACGATAATAAGTTTTTGATTCCTTGCTTCTTCAGTATTTGCAAGAGATAGCAATATTGTTTCTGCTGATGATTCTCCCTGATGAGTTGTATTAAAAGATTCATGACCAGTTGGGAAATTATTGGCTTCTGTTACTAAATCAGAAAAGGACTTCCCCTATAGATACAAAGAATGAAAATCAACCACGGATATGGGTAATATATTATCTCAAACAAATCAAGGATGAAGCTTGTTGGAAAACTATCTTGATTTGTTCAATATAAACTACTCAAATGAAAATTGAAAAGCTATAGCATACGTACAGGTTGTTATAAATTATGTCCTTTCTTTGTTGTGAATCATTGCGGTTGTGTTGATTATGTACTCATTTTATAGTATATTCCTTTCAAGTAAATCTGAGGAAGCAATATCAAATGCAAAAAAAACAGTCATGTGGGCGAGCATCGGACTTATACTGGTAGGTGTCAGTGCGTATATAGTGAACTTCATATTTTATATTTACAATAAGGGTATATAATGGCATTCTCATTGCTTTCCTTTGAAAGAAACAAAATTAAAAAAAGCTCTCCAGGAGAACTGTTTAATACAGAGGCAATGCTTCCAATATCTGAAATTAGATGAGATACTATTATCTTAAAAGATTGAGGATTCAGGGGTGTTTTGCGTATTGATGGAGTAAATCTTGATCTAAAAAATTCTGATGAACAGCAGGCAATTATCGAACGTTACAAAAGGTTTTTAAATGGATTAGATTTTCCTATTCAAATACTTATCCGTAACAACTATTTAGATTTGACTCCATATGTTGAATACATGCAAAAAAATGTTGCACTGATTGATAACGATGCACTAAAAGAACAAGGAGATGGGTATATTTCTTTTTTGGAGCAAATAAATGTTTCTCAGTGATTGCTGTATGTAAAAGAGTTCTACATTATAGTACCTTTGTATACTGCTGGTGCAATGAATGATGAAAAAAGTATGAAGCTATCATGGTTAGATAAACTCTTAAATGCGTTAAATCCAAAAGATTCTGCAGAGCAGATTGTTGCGCGTTATCGTAATTTTTTGAAAACAAAAAGTCAATTAGACACGAGATGTTCTATTATACAAGAATGATTATCGTGATTGAGTATGAATGCTGAAAGGTTGTGAACTTCTGAAATTATTTCTCTTCTTTTCCAAGCATATAATCCTTCATCACATAAGTGACAGAGCACTTCGATCTCCTAAAATTTTTTCTACTTGTTTGTTGTTATTCTTGAAAGATGGTTTGCTGACTATTTTTTTCTGTCAGGAGTTCAGAGTCTATCACACGTGCGAATTCTTGTAACTCCTCATCATTAAACTCTACTTCTGCACCATCAAGCAGGAGTTTTTGATATTTTAAGAGATATAGAAATACGAGAAGCGTCATTTTAACATCGTTTTTGCAGTAGCCTTTTACTGTATTAAGTAGTTTTTCGTCACCAGTTGCTACATATTCTTTATATAATTTTGATCACTCCAAGCCATCACTTAGGGTTTTTTTTATACCGACTAACGCTTCAGATAACTTATTAAGTCAGATTTTTCTTTTTAGTTTATTCCATATGAAATAGAAAATATCTATGCTTTTTTCGTTCAGTATTGCGAGTTCTTTTTCGCCATATCATACATTGTTGACTAATACAAAATTATCAAATCCTAATTGATTAAATCCGACAATCCATCATTCGTATTCAAGAAGGAAATCCGCAAATTTTTTTGCTCATTCTTTTGAGATGTATCTATATGCGCCAGTGGTTGAATCAAGCATATATCAGACTGTAAATTCATGGCTTTTGAGATCATTCGTTGTCCAAATGGTTTCAATATCATACACGATATATGGCTTTTCAAGGAATGTTCTTCGATTCTCTTTAGCAAACTCTTCTTCCAATGTATTTCTGATACTTTTATTGTCTTTCATTATTTTTTGAACTTTCTTGTCTCATTTTAATAGGTTGTGAATTTCATTGATATCTGCTTGTCAAAGCGGGACTTCAATTTTTTCGACTTCATCAATGAGTGTGTAATTTTCCTCGTCTTTTTTTACAATTCTAAAATACCCATTTCATTCCCTTAGGTAATATATTTCATTTCCATCTTTCGTCACTGTTTTTAGAAGCTGTTTAAACATAGGACATCTCTCAGATTTCATAACATTTTGAATGCGTTGAAAAAAGGATGTCTGTATGCCGAGAAGTTGTTGTAGGGATAAACGTTTATGCATGAATTATGAATTATGAATTATGAATTATGAATTATGTACCATAATACTTATTC
>CAZXON010000007.1:0-56928 GCA_964642385.1 uncultured Candidatus Peribacteria bacterium | reverse complement strand
TCATTTTCCTACCACTTGAAATCATGCTTGCTTATCCGAATCTATTACTCCTAAACAATTACTTGTATTTCCTTTTTTGGATTCCATGCGGGCAGTGATAGCATACATACTTCAATCACTATAATACGCAAAGGAATCACCTGTAATGAGGCAGTCAGTGCTATATGTAGCTGCTACTCATTTTCCTGGATCGTTTGGAATTGTAGTTAGGTATGATCCAATTTTATCCGCAACCATCTCTACCGTAGAACCATTAGTAAGATCACTTTCAGGATAAACTCCACCATTTTCTTCGGCATATAGTTCTACTGCGGTGCTCACTTGTCATACTTTGACGACGCGTCATGCATCGCTTGCTCTTTCTCTAGCACCTACCAGTCTTGGAACGAGTACACCAGCGAGAATTCCGATGATAACTACGACGACAAGCATCTCTATCAGCGTAAATGCAGAACGATGAAATGATTTTTGCATATATGAGGAGGAAATAATAAATCTTATTTGCTTGTAACACCCGAAACGGAAAATCTTCTCTTGTGACGAGCATACACGTAATTAATAGAAAATCAATAGTTTTTTCTCTTTTTTTGTGCAAAGTAAAATGCGTAATCTTTTTATATTCTCTCGCAATTTTCTATCAGTTTTTTATACTCAAAGGGTATTTATTTTCCTACGCAAACAATGATTCTGGATTCGTACAAACAACACTTCGCTGAACTTCTTGCTCCACATGTTTTTTTGGAACCCAGCGAGGTGCAGAAAATGATAGAGCTGCCGCCACAAGCGGATATGGGTGACCTTGCGTTCCCTTGTTTTACGCTTGCAAAAACATTGAAAAAAGCACCGCAGGTGCTTGCTACTGAAATCGCCTCAGAGATCAACAAAAATTTGCCTGCACGCTTCGCGAGAGTGATAGGGGTTGGTCCATATATAAATATTTTTATCGATACAACCGACTATATACAACATGTCTTGGGTGGCGAAAAAACCACCGGAAATACCACTGGAAAATCTACAGAAGATATTTTACAAACAACAACTAAAGCCGCACCATCGCAAAAGAAAATTCTCCTGGAGTATATGTCGTGAAATCCCAATAAGCCACTCCATGTTGGGCATGCGAGAAATGTGTGTATTGGGGATACGCTTCGTCGTGTATATACAGACTTATGATACAATATTCAAACATCACATTATGGAGATGATTCTGGTGTAAATGTTTGATATAATGTAGTAGGACATCTTTCCTATGATATACCATTGGACCCACCAGCTGGAAAAAAGTTTGATCATTATTGTGGGGAAGTCTATTTGCAGATGAGGGGAAAGGATGATGATCCAGTCTTCAAAGAAAAACTCTCCAAAACATTGCATGCAATCGAGACAAATAGCGACGCGCAGATTACCGCATTTCACAAAGAGTATGTAAAAAAATGTACGATAGAACAGTTGCGTAGTTGTCGAAGAATCGGTGCCAGTTTCAATATGATCAATCGAGAGACCGATGTGCTTCATCTGAATTTGTTTGAAGAAGCATTGGAGTTGCTGAAAAACCGTGGTCATGTCAAGTTCGTCGATGAGGATTTTCTCGCCGAAAAATCAAAAAGCCAAGCTGGGAAAGACGATGAAAAAAGTGTGATGGAAAAGTTCGCTGATGCAAAATGATGCTGGATAATTGACTTTTCAGATCATCCACTGTTTCAAAAAGAAGAAAAACAATATTCTATACTCGTTAAATCAGATGGTGTTGCAACATACGTCGCGAAAGATATCGCATTTGCTATGCGGAAATTGGGATTTTTAACGAAACAATTTCACTTCTATTCTTTTGCACAACAACCGGATGTTGGCCAGTGATCGTCTACAATCTACTCAACGACATCAGACGAATCAATCGGAGAAAATATCACCTTCGGTGATTACAACAAAGCAATCACGATCATCGACAACCGTCAGATCCCTTCGCAAACAGTTGTAAAAAGCGCGCTTGAAATGCTGGGTTTCTTGAGTGAAAAAAAAGAGTATGCGCCACTTGGATATGGGGTTGTTTATTTGACTCCTCAAACACTTTTGAAATGATGATTTGAACTGACTGATGAGGAAAAACAACAGACAAGATTGCCCTTTGCATCTCGTAAATGATGGACCGTAAGTATGGATGAAATGCTAGATCTGCTCCATCAAAAAGCATACGAGGAAACCAAAAAACGTAATGAATGAGTCTCTGATGATCAATTACAAAAAACAGCCGAGAGCATAGCTGTTTCCTCATTCCGTTTCTTTTTGACCAAAACGGATATTCTCAAAGATATTACCTTTGATATAGACGAAGTACTGGATATGGAAGGAGAAACCGGCGCGTATGTGTTGTATACCAATGCAAGGATTCATGCGATTATGCAAAAGGTCGGTATCACGCCTTCAAGTGCAAAGGTATCGTTGTTGACACATCCACTTGAAATGCAACTTGTAAAAAAAATAGATGAGTTGTCATCTGTCCAGCTCGAAGTGATTGCTACCATGGCGCCTCACTTATTGGCAAGATATCTAATTTCAGCATGTCAGCTCTTCAATACATACTATAATGAAGTACATATAAGTAATTCGACAGATGATCTAAAGTGAGCAAGAATCATATTGCTCCAAAAATTGGCAGGTAGTCTGGCAAAAGCTATGAATTTGCTTGGTATGCAACCAGTTGAAAGAATGTAAAAATGTAGCATATATCTATTATAAGTTCAATTATTACCTTTAAATATTTTTTCACAACAAAGTATTGACATTTATTTAAAAAAACATAATATGTCATGCAAGATATAAAAGATTTTCAAATATTACAAACAAAAAACAAAAAAATTATGAATTTAAAAAATGTAAAACTGTATCTCATTTCGGCTAGAATGAGTACGGTACTTAGTGGTCTGCTTTTGTTGCTATTGCTCTTTACAATGCCTTTCCCGGCAGTATTGGGTCTTGTGATTTTTGTCCTTGCGGTCTTGGTGGCGATTTATTTCATGTTTATTCCCTCGCAGGAAAAAATTGCGAAGGTGAATAAATATATAGGTGCACTGCCGGACACAGAAAACAAAAGAGCACGATTCTTCGTGATATGGACAATATTTCGATTGGTGATCGCTGGTATATTCTTTTTTGTAGTCTTGATTACGTCAGGATTTGCATGGTTATTGGCGACCTTAGTATTGGCTGGCGCGGGAATGTATATTATGTACTTAACCATGACATTCTCGGCCGAGAAAATTAAGGCGACAGAAGAATATCTGGGGATCATATCTCCGGATGAAGCCGAAACGCCAAAATGAAAAAAATTATTGATTTTTGAATGAGCTCGTCGGCATTTTGTCGGCGAGTTTTTTGTTTATATTATAGAAGATGAGAGCTCTCTCATTTGGTGGAATACTTAAAAGAATATCGTTCGTGGGTTAAAATTCGCATAAAATACATTATGCCATTTTAATAAAATTGCTGTTGACTGTATGTTAAATATATATATAATTCAGATTGAGATCATTAACATTTAAAAAAGAAAAGATATTAATTCAAATTTTATTAACAAACAAAAACAAAAAAATCATGAAAACGACAAATCAAAGTGAGCAACCTGTAGATAAACAGGCTAACTCAAAATCAAAAAAAAATTTATTCTTGTTGTCATCTTCTATCATGATGATGACTTTTTTCTCGTGTTGTTTCTCGGATACATCATCTATCCCCAAATTCCCAATTAATTCAGAACCGGAAAGTGATGTTTATATTGGCAGGCTTTTTTCAGAAAGCCAATTGGATTATGACACACTGAAACTAGTTATTGACGATCTGTCTTTGCAAAAATCATATGAGTTTGATATGATGACAGGCAGCGAAAGTGATCAAGACATTGGTAAAACAGAGTATGTAGTACAAAATCAAACATTATGGATAGCTGGCGATCAATTAAATTATATAAAAAAACTACCGCCTGCTTTATATCCATACGTGTATGTATTCTACATATATAATCCTAATAGTTTATCAGCAAGGGTGTGCGTCGGAATATTTATAGATATTTCTACAAAAACTCCATTGGAAAAAATTACGAAATATACGGAGAAATTGTATCAAGACCATGCTGTACCAATCGTTGTAAAATTATCAAATGATACTGTATCTGCTATTGATGATACTGTATCTGATGGTATATCTGATGGTATTATCAAAGAAGCTATTCTTCGTAAACGTCTACAGGAATTAGAAAAAGGCTTTGATAGTCTAAAAGTACATCCGTAACTAAAACATTAAAAACATTAAACAAAAAGAAACAAACAAATGAAAAAACTATCAAAAAAACAATTAAGAACAGCCTATGGCGAAGCAGATCTTCCAGAACACTTCTCGGAGGAAATTGGCATAGCTGCAGAGAAAGTATTTTGCATGCCGACGGAGAAACTCCCTGATCTACAGAAAGATTTTGGGCTTTTCAATTTCCAGCATGTGGATATACAGCTTGGAGAAAAGACGACAACCGCGAAAGTCGGTGTTACAGAAGAATTCGCTCAGATGATGAGCAAAAGGAAAAGCATGTGGGTTGTTTTGAAAAGTATATATGAAAATATAGATTCTTCGATGAAATCCACAATGGGTGTGTGCTTTGGTTTAATATTGTTTTTCGGTTTTTTCTCAATTTGGGCTCATTCTCAAAAAGAAAAAAATACGAAAAAGAATGAACAACTGAAAGTGGCGCAACAATTGTTGCTTTCAGGAAACTGGAAAAACAATCCCAAACCAGCTGGCCCATTGGATATAGATATCGCAAAATATTTCCACTGGAAAAATGCAATAAATTACAATGATTCTATCAATAACCAGATTTCGTCTGCATCATATAAAATAGATAGTCTTAATAAGATTTATACATATGTGGATGATAGTATTGTCTCCCTTCAACAAAAAGTGGAGTACGGGAAAATTGATAGTCTTAATAAAATTTATAAAAAGAAGCTTGCTAGTCTAGTGTCTCGTCATTTGCAATCAAAAGTAGAGCAAGACAGCGCAGTAACTATATTATTAGAAAGCGAAAAGGAAATAAAGTCGATAAAAGCTACGGCTTATGAAGAGAGAAAATCTTATCTTCAAGAATCAAAGAAGACACTGGGACAATTGTTGCAAATACAACAGCAGAAGATTGATTCATTGCAAAAAAGATCGATTCCTCTACCATCGGAACCATCAGTTGTTCATTTGGAAGATCCTAATTTTTATGATTGGGCTCGTGTAGTTTATAAAACTTCTATGGTGCTATTGTATATTTTAGTGATTATCCTTGTTATTTGTCTGATGATTGTCGTAATACATAATTTGGAAGATATTGCACAAGCGCGATCAAAGCAAAACAACTCTTCCAATCACACCCCAATGTCCTTACGAATGCTTGCATTTTTTCGTAGGAACAGTGCTATGGGCGCTCATACCACTACAATTGAAATTCGAAATCTGGACGAACTGGATAGGGATCTAATAGCCCTTTGCATAGTTCGCAAAAAATGCAACGTCCTGATGGCCGCGAGTTCATTTGAGTTTATAGAAAATATAAATGAAAATGAAAAACAGCCAAATGAAGAAGATGTTATTCCTATATTTTATATTGCAGAGAATAATGTCGTAGTCCTGTATACAGGACTAATCCCATAAAACAATCAAATATGCAATGATATATAAATTAAAATCGTAGGTTTTATATCTACGATTTTTTTGTTATTTTCTATTGACATTTATTCAAGCATTGTTATAATATATCCGTTGTGCTATATATGTGAATAAACATTATTTACATGTACTCATACAATAGATCATTAACATTTAAAAAAGATATTAATTCAAATAATTCAAATTTTATTAACAAACAAAAACAAAAAAAATCATGATTTTAGGACAGGAAAACGGTAGTGGAGCACAAGGTGCAACCACACAAACAGACGTAATCATTAACAACAGCAGTTTAACTGCTGAAGTTCGGGATAAACTCTTAAATGAGTACAAGACCAAACTTGAAGACCTCAGAAAACTTGGCATCGACTTCAAAGATGCTGATTTCGGTAAGCTGATTTCCGAGAAAGGGATTATTAATACCCAAGCTCAAAATCTCGTAGAAGAGTTCTACGGATATTTCGAAAAGATGGGCGTGAAAGTCGAAAACTTCTCGAAGTTTAACGACGACGAAACGGGAGTTATTGTTGCTGCACAAAAAGCATTAGAAAAATCATCACAGCAATTCAAAGCGGCAGAAGCAAAATATGCTGAGTTGCTCGAAAGACCTCGTGGTGGATTGAAAAACGCAATTATCAACTTTTTTTCAGGGCTTAAAAGAAGGACCCTGGAAGCTTCTGAGCAGGTTAAAATTGCAGAGGCAAAAGAAGCCGGTGCAAAAGCTGCAGTTGCAGAAGCAGGTGTTAATGCCGAAAAAATGCGGAAGATTCGTATTGAAAATATGGACGCTACCGCGTTTATATATGAACTAACCAAAATTGCTGAAAATCTTAAACGACAAAAAGTGGAAGATCGCGCCGCAACCGGTGGCCGTATTCAAATCACTCGAGATGAAACGAAACGCACGAAGGAAAAAATCGCAGCCATCACGAAATCGCGCGATGAACTCTGGAAAGCAAAATCTGAGAAAGAAGCAGAAATTGAAAAAAAGAGTGCTGAATTGAATGAGCTTAAGAAAGACTCTGCGGAGTACATCGCAAGTGAAAGTGCTATTGATATTGCGAAAACGCAACTTAATGCACTATCAGGTCAGCACGACTCAGCTGTTGCCGAACTGGAAACACATCGCACGCAACTACTTGAGTATGCGACGCAGGATAAGCAGTTAACCACACAGTGGAATACTCTTGATTTGGCAATCCGCGTTTTGGATGCTAGCATCCCTTACGTCAAAAGCAGTATTGAAAACGCCATAATATTGGCGAAAAATGCTAACATGATAGAGCTGTTTTCGAATCAGCATAAAACCAATAACTTCATGGACGAAGCGGTGATGAAGACCGCTATCATGACGGGGTTGGCCGCTCAACAGGTCGTAAAGGACACCTTCCGTGAACAGAAAGAACACGGAGATTTGATTAAAAAAATCATAACACAGGGATCCACTGAGTTTACTAAAAACCAAAAAGAGATCAAGGAAGCCAAAGATGATTTGGATGCTAAATCTCCAAATGGGAACGGTAACGGAAATCACAACGGTAACGGTGGTGGTGGTGGGGGTTTTAACCCCAATCAGATTTGATTACATTATTTATTGAATATTTATTGAATATTTATTGAATATTTATTGAATATTGAAATTCTAAACAAAGGGGCCTAATTTTTGGGCCCCTTTTCAAAAAACATTGTATAACAATAAAAAAGAAAATCTATGAATACACAGTTAATTTCGTACTTTCAAAAATTACGAAAAAAAATGAGTTTTTTGAGAGAATCGTCAAAAGATTTTGTGCAAGAGATATCTTTAAGCAATGATACTGATTTTATTAAATTTGCGGAAACGCAACTTATAGATTGGTTTCAAAGCTTAGAAAGAGCGTTTGAACTGTTACAATATTATTATCATAACAATGAAAATAGTAGAGCTATACATGAAGAAACACTTCTTCCATTTGCACACAACTATGATGTTCTTGCTTATCAGAAAAATGAATTATCTGATATTGATCCTTCTCTGTATGAGGAAATTGTGTATAAAAATATTGTTGACTCAATGTTTAAGACTCCGCAAATCCCTTCAGAGCAATCCATATGCCAATTGGCTGAAATTCATTTTAAAAAACTTTTATTCCAAAATAAGAGTTTCAATAATGATGAATTTATAGTTAATGTAAAGCAAAAAAGAAACAATGATAATCAATATGATGTTATTATTTCTTGGAGTATAACCATGCAAATTCGTGGTTCTAGACCGACAGTTTTTTTCCTTTGCGGGACCTCTCCATCTTCTTTGGATAGCGAAGCTATTGGATATATTACTGAACAGTTTCGTTCAATGAAAGATATGATAAGTATCCATCAATTAATGTATCGTGTTGATCGTGATACATCTATAGTTCCGGAAAGAATGTATTATTTTGCTATCACTAATTATTTCCCTACAGAGGTGGCGAATCTACTATTAATGAAGCCAAAAGAAACTATTTTCCCAGAATTACAAGAGACAGATACTATTATTATTTGCTCGGGAGAGCTAGTTTCAAATGGATTTACATCAATCTCTATGGATAAAGATCTTATCAAATCTGATAAGGAAAATTTGCAAAAATATGCTGACCCAATAGCTGACGCTTTCTATGGAGAGTCAGAAGAACAAAAACTGTTTTTTTGTGGTGATTTTATGCGTTACCAAGAATATTATAACACCACAAAGAAAAAATTAAAATTCATTAAAATTCATTAAATTAACCAAATAATATATATTTATTATGACACAAACAAAAAATACAGTTCCGATACCTTCTCAGGAATTAAACAAATATCGTATTACTGCTGTTGCAAAATTGCGCAAAGGGACTATAGAAAAGCCATTGACAATGACCCAATTGTCAGCAGAAGATATGGGCGTGGACTTCAGTATTATAGATGCAATAATAAAAATTCAATCAAATTTATATCCGAATACGGTTATGTCTCCGTTGCGAGTATCATTGGGCACATTCGCTTTACAAGAGGGTTTGACAATGGGACTGTACATGAATGATGTGATAAAAAAGGATCTAAATATCTTTGATATGGGGATTGCTATGAAAGATCCAAAATATGATGACAAAAGAATGTCAGCAACAGCTATTGGATTGTTTTCATGGGTATCTTATACGTTGTATCTAATCAACCAATTACCGGTTGCGACAGAAGATTTTATAAAAGAATGGGATAAGCTTGATGAGATAAAAATTGACTCTTTTATGAAGGGATCGGATTATATCTTATATAGTTTATGTGAAAACTTAAATAAAGATCGGTTTATTACAACCGATGAAGAAATGGTGGCTTTTTTAAAGCAATTCTTTGGTGACATTCAGTATAAAATTGCACAAAAAAAAGATTTGTTGGAATCAGACAATATCTATTTTGAGAAGAGAATCTATCAACTCAATGATTTTAGCCTCAATGGCTGGGAGATTGAAGAGCCGCAGAAATACAGAGCGGCGTTCGATGATCAATCACTTGATGATATTGTAGGAAATGCGCGACTAAAACGCGTATTGAAAAGGCTTGTTACCTTTTTAATTGCCTACGATTTCAAGGAAGAAAAAAATCCGTTTTTTGAATTTGGTGGTGGTTTCAGTACTGTTGTCTTTTTATTTGGTGAGCCCGGCACAGGGAAAACAATGTTTTATCGTGCATTAGCAACATTGTTGCGGATGTATGCGGAGAAGCACAAAATACCATATCAGATTCTTGACTTCCCCAAAGATATTGTCGACTCCTATCAGGGGGCATCTGCTAAAAAAGCAAAAGAATGGTTTAAAAATTTTAACGACACCACCAAAATAACTTTGGGGGGAATGGATGACTGTGAAAACATGCTTGTTTCCAGAGGCGGAAGAGATTCTTCCGAAGGGACAAATGGTGTTATCTCTGTTGTCTTGACCGAGACTGAAGGTCTTCAGAATAAAAATAAAGGGCGCGCAATTTTATTGGGATTAACCAATAAAATAGGGATTATTGATCCAGCAGTTATTTCTCGCATGGGAACTACTGAAGAAGTCAAAGGTCCTCAAGGCGCTGAAGATTTTATGGATCAGACTTACCTCTGGTTTCAAAAAATGAGGAATTTTGGTTCAAAAGTAACATTGAAAGAGCCTTCTACTTATGCTTTGATGTCTCGTCAAAAAGATAAAGAAGAAAAGAAAAACGACATGGCGGCTTTTCAAGCGCGAATGGACAAGCTCATAACTGATGATGAGTTGAGAATCATTTACAATGATATCAAAACGTATAAACATTCTGGTTATGATTTCATTGGCCAAATGACAGAGCGTTTTCAAAAACGCTACAAAAATTTTGCTGGACGAGATCTCAGAAATATCCATTCATCAATTGTATTACGTTTGTTGGATTTCGAATTCCCAGATGAATGGTTGGAAAATACCAATGCATTTGTAGCGAAAACTTATAACGAAAAAGTAGAGTTAATTCAACAATTGATTGATAAATCATTGAATAATATTTCCTTTGAAGAAATAATTGAAGAGGAAACAATCAATTACATGAATAACTTCACGAAAGTCGGGTCTGATGAACGTAATAAAAAAATCAAAGCTTTAGTCGAAGATATACGAGTATCCGAAGCGGCGAGGGCAGAGATAGAAAGAAACAAGTCAACTGGATAAGAGACGAATGAGATTGGTTTCTTGTACAGTATTTTATTTCCAGTTGCGATTAGTTGTATTTTTTACAGTTTATCGCAGCTGGTTTCTCTATTTGTTATAAATAAAAAAATCTAAAAAAAATAAGTATATGGAAATAACCAATCGTGAATTAATAGATCGCTATGCTTTTACTTTGGAATCTTTGGGTATATTTATATCTAAGGATAGACAGTTATTAAATATTGACTCAGTAGGGTTTTCTTTTGACATTGCTAAGGATTTGTCAGATGAAGATTATTTAGGGCAGTATGCTTTAATTGTGTCTTCAGAACAAATAGAAGAGGGCCTAAAACAAAACAATGATATTCATATGCAATTGCTGTTTAAAACAATGCAAAAAGATATTAAAAAGTATCATGAGATATTGCTTCATACAACGATTCTCATCAAGAAGGCTTATACAATATCTAATATTCAAGATTATATTGATTTGACAAAATGCCGTTTTGTTATTTCTATACCTTATGAGGTAAAAAAAATAAGAAATAAGCAGATAAATTTGATCAAATCCGGACTTGAAAATGACAATATTGTCTCATTAGCATTTTATGAGGAATTATATGAAAGCATCAAAAATTATGGTGATCTGCGAGAATTGCCTGAAGAGAATACAGTTGTATGTCAGGTCCCTGAATCATTTTACACATCTGCCTTCGGTGGTATATATGTGTTGAGACAGCAGGGGATGGTTCCAATTGTAATATCTAAGCAAGAGCTTGTTTGTGAAAACCTGAAAGGATGTAAAAGCTTTTATATTGATTATCCAGATTTACTGGAGTATTTAAGAAGCCATGGTTTAATAAATTTACGATTCTCAAAGCCAAGAATTCAGCAAGGCACTCAACATATTTTAAAAGATATGTGGCAGCAATCAGCTTCTTTCATTTGGCAATTTGAGGATGTAATAAAAAATGAAGCATATCGTGATAAAATATTGATTAGTATGGAATCATTACCTTTATCGAACCAGTATAAGACATTGCAAAAATGGTTAGAGCGTGGTACAAAAGATATGCAAATAACTCCCGCAATAAGGAAATCTCTTCAGGAGGGGCACGTAATGGCATATTTTTGCTATGTGGAAGATGAGGAACAATCTCTTCCCTCAGCATTGAAAAAAACATTGCAAAAACTCTTGGATGATATAGCTTTTTACTCTTTTTAAAAGAGACTAACTAAGTTCAAAAAAACTAAAATTAAAAAAAATTATGAAATCACAACAAACAAAGGAAATGACGGCCGAAGAAATAGGGAAACGGCTAGAAGAAATAAAAAAATCACGAGCAGCACAGCCTGCTAAGAAGAATGTGACCTCTGATTGGTCAACAATACTTGTGATTATTTCAATTATAGGGGTAACCATTGTTGCCGTTACTCATCTTATGAGTATACGTTTTCTCGGTCCCGTACTACTTATAGCAATAATAGCAGCCGTATGGGGAATCCCTAAAATGGTAAAACTCGTATCATATAACAACGCTGTTAATACAAGAAATAAGCAACTGGAAAAAGAAAAAGAAGAGTTGCTTGACTTGTTACAGCAAATTCGTTCAACTTCAAGTTCAAGTGTGAAAGAAAATCAATAGTTTAGTAGAAAGTCTTTCTTAATACGATTATTGATATCTATATAAATAAGGCGCCCTGTTTACGGGTGCCTTTTTAGATTATAGGAAAATCAAAATATAATGGTCTCTATAATCTAATTATGCTCTTCACTTCATCTTTTTTTTCTGCAAGCAGACCAAAGAGCCTTGTTTAGAGGCATTATTTTAATAATCTTTTTTTATGTTCTATTGACATTTGTTGTAAAAAAGATATTATCTATTGTCTATTATGTGTATATATCTCACATAAGTAGTTATGGTAGATCATTAATAGTTAAAAAAAATACAAATTAAAATTTTAAAAAAAATGAAAACAACGAATCAAACCGAGCAACCTGTAGATAAACAGGTTAACTCAAAACCAAAAAGAAATTGGAGGGTGATTATCACTCTCGGTGCGCTTGTGCTTTTTATACTGGCGTTTACGCGCGGGTATTATCAAGCTCCATTTTTGTTTCTCTACAAATATATTTTTCTGTTCTTAATAGCAGGAGGATTGTTCTTTGTGCTAACGAAAATACTGGCCTCTGCACAGAGGCTTGTGGTGAAGGTTATCTTATCTCTATTTATCCTTGTTTTTATTGGATCTTGGTTTACGCCTTGGGTACAAAACAGGTATCATGAGTTGCATATGATGTATTTACTTGCAACTATGGATAAGGTAGAAATAAAAGAACTACCGTTGACAACCGAGAATAAAGAGCGCATCCACCCTCAAAACAACATCATGTCGATGGGATATGAAAAGATAGAAGAATCCATAGACGTAACTAACCCCCATTTTGTCAAAGACATAGTAGATACTACTCAAAACTATTGGAGTTTCGCGGCACAACCTGCAAGAAAAAACGAATGGCAAAGGTATGTGAAAAATGTAAAAGAAGTGTATATCGTTCCTGCGGGAACGGCGAACCCAGATTTAGTAGATAATCGATATGATGTCGATTTCTCTATGGGAGAGTCAATGCTCCTTGACAAAGATATTATCAATGTTTCAAAAAAAACTTTGGGGTTAAGATATTTTTATATGGAGCCAAGCGGTGTGTATTATCTTCACAAATCGAAAGATGAAATCGTTCAGATAGTAGGACTAATTAAGTGGACGGGCTTCTTTTTCCCTATTCCAAAGTTTGGCGGAGTCATTGAGATACGTTCTGGCTCAACTACTTTAGCTGAGATTAAAAGAACTATTTTTGGAGAAGGAAAATATATTTCCCCTAAAGAAATAAAGAATATCCCATATTTACGTGGTCAGAATCTTTTTTCGGAAAAGGCTGCAAGAATGTACGCGGAAGCGTTTACATACTTAAATGGGTATATTGATGCAAAAATATTTGCAGATAAAGCTTTAGAAATACCCGATTTAACTGCAGATCAAAATCAACAGCCTTTTGTGACCGATTTTAATTGGTCTAAAACAAAAGTAGGTGCTAAAAATGGACTATATCATTATTTTAGTCTTGAACCAATGGGCAAAACTAGAAAGGGTTTGGTGTTAAGTGTTATGATGGCTTCTGATGGCGCTGGTCCAGTTTATTGTTACGATCACGCAAAGCACAGAGAGGCTTTGTCAGGCGTGACTGCTATGCCCCAGAAAGTCCAATCATATAATGGGGATGGGCAAAATAACAAAATGATTGACTGGGAAAAAAATGCACCGGTGGAATTTCGTCCATATATTCCTGATATAGTTGAATTAGAAGGAGTAAAGAAATTCTTTTGGTTGTGTACTGTCGTTACTATTCCTAAAGATAGTACTACCCATCATGATGCATCTACTCGTCCAGATTTATTTGCAGTGAATGCAAGAGATCCGGGTTTAATTGTGAAGTTGGATGCTATGCATCCTGGGATATGGAAAGATCAAATTCGAAAAACTCTTGATCTTCCTGTGGTGCCGGCTATTGATTCTATTAGTAATATTACTGTTGAGACCAGTCTTTCGACTGATTCCATAGAAGTTAAAAAAGATTCAGTATTAACCAAAAAAGACTCAATTCCACAAGCGAAACCAAAAACTCCAAAAAAAAATAAATAATAATAACAACAAAGTGAAAAACGGCCGTCTGTATTTTTTACAGACGGTTTTTTGTTATAAAAAAACTAAACCTTGATAACAAAATTCACATCAATATAATGATGGTATGTTTTATTTTTAATATTGTTATCATGAAAAAAATATTTTTTTCTATAATTAGTAGCGTCGCATTTGTGTCTATTTGATTTGCTTTTCATGCTTCTGCTAATGTGACAGGCTCTACATTAGAGGACTTGCCAAAAAACTGTATTTCTGCTACTGATAGTTGTAACTCTTGTGCAAGAAATGGTAGTTGAGATAATTGGGCGTGTACTCTTATGGCTTGTGTAGAAACAGAGACGCCGATTACTTACGCGTGTACGAAGTTTGAAGCAAATGCAAACTATCTACCGGAAACATGTGTGAGATGAAATGACGGTTGCAATAGCTGTTTTAGAACAACAATACAAGACGCTTGGGGATGTACCAAAATGTACTGCCAAGATCCAGGACCAGCGAGCTGTAGTGAGTATGCAAAGTGACCATTCGCCATCATAAAAGAAGGAGAGCTGACAAATGGAAGCGTCTCACCAGACTACGCAAAGATCTGTCTGCCAGGATTAGCTACGATAAATCCATACGCAACTGGATTGGTTGGAGCTGGAGTGCTTTGTTATAATCCAACCAAGGGGGTGCCAGTTTGTCAGACAGCGTCATTATCATGATATAGCGCAGAAGGGTGGTACTATCCAGATTGATCTCTTCTCCGTATGATGGATTGTAAACAAGAAGAACAAATAATGTGTACTATGCAATATCAACCTGTCTGCGCGTCAGTAGCAGTGCAATGTATCAAAGCACCGTGCCCGGCACAACTCCAAACATTTGGAAATGCTTGTGTAATGTGAACAAATAAGTTGGCTACCTATATACATGATGGAGAGTGTACCGCAACGGACGTGCCGTGATTAAAACCTGGTGAGTGATTTGTCTACAACAAAATCACCTCTTTTTTGGATAACGCATATCAAGTACGAGGATTTTGAACAGAACAGATGATAACATACACTCAAACTATTGTTGATAAAATTGACAATCTTTTCATGACTGCAAAAATGAGACCATACGCACTTCATAAATACCAACAGATCAAAAACTTTTTAGAAATTTATATGGGACAACTCGCAAAATAGACATTTTTTGTGTTGTTGCGTCCTATTGGCGGTTTTCTTCTCATTCACGACTTCTCGCAACCCAAGCTTACGCTTTGGGTTTTTTGAAAAAAGCCCTCTAGCAGATAAACGAGAGAGCTTTTTCAGTTGTTGTCGTTGTTTTTCTATATTTTGTCGTATTTCATATCAAGTATTTTGCCACCGAGGAATCATCCAAGAACCGTCGCAATTAAGTACATCCAAAGGAACATCCCACTTTCGCCTCCATGAATCCAGTCAACAAAAGATCAGCCAATTGCGAGCGCTGGGTTAAATACACCACCAGTTATTTTTCAAACGCTCATAATCGCTACGAACAATAGGAGTCAAACGATAATTGCGCTTAGATATTTTTCTTCATATTTTTTGCTAATAATGATAGCGCCTATGGTTAGGAATAGAGTAAACAATCACTCTGCAATCGCAATCTTCCACATACTTATGCCGTCAACTGGCATGATAAGCATCGGTGATCATTGAAAAAACCAAACGAGTAGTGCTCATAATGTCGCACCAATAACTTGTGCAACCCGATATTGAATCGCTGTGTCTAGTGTGATTTTCTTTTGTATCCGCATACCTAATGTGATTGCTGGATTGAGATAACCGTTTGAGAATGGGAGAGTGAGAGATAAAATTACTAAATACCCAATACCAATTGCCAAAGGATCGTTACTCAATCATGCGATGAGAACAAAAACCATCGTCCCCATTAATTCAATAACATTTCTTTTCATGAAAAAACAAGAAAAAATAAAATAAATCTTTCTTTATATATACGATGGTGGAAAAGAAAATCAAGACACAATTTGCATATTTATTCGTCGGCTTGAAAAACAGGTATTTATATATAAGCTCTCTTTTATCCTAATAAATATTTTAATAGGCTTACTTTTAAATTCGTTGATTAAAATACTATGTCTTTCGTTGCCACTTTAATTCGCATAAAATCTTGAAGAATTAGCAGACTCCAATTTTTCTATAGGTCTTTTTATGTTTTCTTTTTTATTCCTATTTTACGAATGATATTGGAGTATCTTAATGTTCTTTTTTTTTGAGTTGACGGTTTTTTAACAAGACTTTTTTTGATAAGAACAGCATTTGTCCTTTCTGTTTTTATTCCATATGTTAGCCTTTTGTATAAAAGAACTCATGATCTTAACCAAACGTGAAATATTGAGGTTATTATTTTTTTAGTAACAATTTTATTAAACATTATTGCTGCCTGGTTTGAAATAGACTGAATATTTATAATTAAGATATTATGAATGTTTGGATCGTTGATCGTATTAATAAGTCATGTATATCTTTGTTTAAAAAAGGGGGATGTTGGAGATAATCAATATTGACCTTCCCTAGAGAAAAAATAATAGTATGCTTTCTTTTTGGCGCACTAATGTGTGTTTTTATTATCAAATTTTCATATACCAAAGAGTATAATAAACGCATATATTTATTCGTCGGCTTGAAAAACAGATACGGATTCTTTATACTACACAAAAGATGTTTTTATTTTACAAAAAAATTGATATGGATTTATTAAGAAAAATATTTGCAATCCTGTTACCTGCGCTTTGATTGGGTGCAATAGGGTGGTATATGAATCATGGTAATCAAATTTCGACTTTGCCAGAGCCATATTCATTCATCGTTACTTGAATTATTGTTTTATTATTGCTTGGCTTTCTGATAGTGTTTGGACTCCTAGCTTTACCTATTTCAAAAGCAAAACTATGGGCGATTATTGCCTCACTGCTTGTCGTTGTGTTAGGATATGGTTTTTTGGTGAATGATGTAGATAAGGGAATATATGTGGGTGATATTGTGACTGTTATTGGAGTTGTTATGGTCTATCTTTCTTTGTGAGGGCTTATAGTTTCCAAAAAAGCACAACAAAAATTGAAAGAATCTAAACAAATCGTAATAGAAGTATAAAAAATCTTGCCTTTTGTGTGGATATAAGTATTATGTTCACGCAATTATGCGGGCATATCTCAATTGGCTAGAGAGCTTCCTTGCCAAGGAAGAGGTTGCGGGTTCGAATCCCGTTGCCCGCTCCAAAAATCGTCGCTATCTTCGGATGGAGGCGGTTTTTTAAATTACAAGAAATTTGAAAAATATGGCGTATGAATCTATTATTTTTTGCCAGATAAACTTTGAATCTTCTGATATGCAACCTGATCAATATTTTTGATAAATTCTAGAGGTTCGCGCACAAATTGATCGATAAGCGTTTTAGAGAAAGGAATAAGTGTGATTGAAAATGAAGAAACGTTGACGTTTTGACTGCCAATCTGGACGATTAAAGGTGATAATTTATAGTTCTTTTGAATATTAACAATAGTTCCAAATTTGTATCATTGCAATTCAAATGTTGCAATCCATTTTCCATCCTTATTCACAATAGATGTTGGTTCAACACCAAGAAATATCTTGAATTTACCTACTATGGCGATTTTTTCATTTTCTATTTTTGTAAGCTCTTCTTCTACGGGAGAAGTGTATGTTTGAGCTGTTTGCATTTTTTGTAATGTACTGATTATGCTATCTGCGCTAACACTTCCATACTCTTCAAAATGTTTATTCAAATATGCTTGTCGTTTTTCGTTACTAGTTTTGATTTCTGTAGCAATATCATTTTTTAAGGTGAGAGTCAATCTCGTTTTTTCAATGATAATAATTGCTTCTGTCTGCGAGCATTTTTGTAGATCAATATTAGTTTGATTCTCAAGAATATTACACATTGTGATAACTGGTGCTGTATAATCACCGTTACTCTTTATAAATTCTAATATATTTGAAAAACTAGTAGCTTTGTTTTCCGTGGTAAATAATACAAGAAGTTTATCAAGTGCAGAATTGTCAGGAAGACGAATAGATGAAAACATAAATCTATTGTCAACATAATCAAACGTCGCGATAATTGATTGTTTTTTTTCAACTCATTCTTCCTCATAGCGAAGTGTTCACATTACGCGAGCTGTGCGTGTAGTCGTATCTGTTTCTACTTTATTAATACCTATTTCAGGAAATCATCTAATATAATCAAGAAAAACTTGCTGAAGATTTTTCAACACAAATATCGGCGTGCTACTTTCTGTGACGCTAAGCTTTGTTAGTTCTTCGTTTTTTACCATTTTTTCCAGACCCTTGATTCAAACAGATCCGTTTCATTTATTAATCCCTTTTATTTTATCCAATAGTTTAGAAGCCTCATTTTTAACTGCAGAGTTTGTAGAAGTGGAGCTCTCTTCTCTTATAATATTGTTTAGATAAACGTTGTTGAAGTAATATCACGCATCAATATAAAATTGTGGTACTGTTATATTGTCTTCATGAATTAATGTATTGAAAAAGTTTAAATATGCTTCAATAAAACTCGCATCAAATATTTTTTTCTTGTTTTGAATAATGATTTTTTGTCGTAAAGAGGTGAGTTTAAATAAGTTTACAGTTTCATTCGTGTTGATCAATTCATCTGACATTATTCCGTTTAATTGGGTTTGTACTTTCAAAAAATCTTTAATCTTGCTATAACGGATATTGTATTCGTTACATACTCCATTCATGATAACATCAAGTTTTGCAGAAGGATATGGCTGTTTAAATATATTATACATTATGTTAACACAGAATCCATCAATATGTTCTTTCTTTTTTAAAGACTTGGAAATAAGAAAAATATCATCCCGCTTACCTTCAAGATTTATCGTTGGTAAGTTTTGAATAAAATATTCTATATTCTTGTTACAAAATCCATCAAATAGTTTGGGTTTTTGTAGACATTCAAGGTTGAACTCTTTTATTGTTCATTTGGCTGTTTGTTGATTTTGTTCTTGATCCATCAAAAAAGGATTTGTAAAATATTTCCTTTCCATGAGTACGTTCAATATTTGGTCCATGTTTGTTTGCTCGGCTACTCTACGTTCGCGGAAGAATGTGTTTTCCATAACAGTTGATGGTCCTTTATTTTCTGAATTTTCAGGAGCTGAAGAAAGAATCCAATTGTTTAATACCCAAATAAGTTTTTTTACATCATAATCTCAAGAAAAATACGATAAGCCACCAGTAAAATCAAAATTAATTACATATTGTTCGTCGGGTAGAACAATATCATTTGCAGTTACAATATTGTTTCTTCCGATGATAACACCTCCTGTTGCTTGGAGATCTCCTCCCAGAATTTTTACGTCTCATATTCCATCTAGAATGGGTCAAATATGATCAGATACCCTTGCAGGAGAGTACATTCAATTTGCATATGTGTATGTTACTTGTTTAAAAACCTCATTAATTTTTATAGGTACGATTTTTTCTTTAGAATCTAGAAACATTGCTGCGACCAGTCACAATAGAAGCGGTATGATAAAAAAACTATACTGAAAAACAATCTTATAGATGGTAGTATAGATTTTAATAAGTTTTTGTGTTTCTGGCTCTAAGAGACCTTCGTTTTCCATTCTTAATATTAGTTTTTAATAGATGTTACATGCTCACATTGCATATATGTATAAATATAATCAGATTTTGTTTTTTCGCTATTTTGTGTACATTCTATTTATTTAATATGAGGATAACATGTAGACATATTCTGTTTTAATTGTGTAGTATGTTATTTGCCGTGTTTTTACATTTGTCCTAGTTTTGTCAGTTTTTTTCTTATTTTTTTTCAGTATGGTGTTTTGCGTTGTGAGGGTGTATCTTTTATGTGAATTGTAATATATAAATCTTTAATTATTTAAAAACGAATGCCTTATGAAAACAATTATTGAAAAAAAAAAGATTTTGGTGGTCTTAGTTTGCGTAATCGCACTAATAGTGGTTGGATGTGAATACTATATTCCACCCAAAGAAGACCCCTTTATTACGCTTGATGCAAAGATCTTAACCGGCGCAGATACGACTAAAACTAACGGCGGGACAACAGGCGGAACAACCGGTGGAACAACCGGCGGGACAACAAGCGGAACAACCGGCGGAACAACCGGCGGGACAACAGGCGGAACAACCGGCGGAACAACCGGCGGGACAACAGGCGGGACAACCGGCGGAACAACCGGCGGAACAACCGGCGGGACAACAGGCGGGACAACTGGCGGAACAACTGGCGGAACAACCGGCGGGACAACTGGCGGAGCAACCGGTGGAACGACAAGCAACCCCTATGATCCGTATAGCGGACTTGCAGTTGGTAATTTTACTGGACCGGATATACCTCAAAATGAAGTGCTAGACAATGAAAGCGGATATATGTTCCGATCCAATGGTCAACCAGCTAACTGGGAAGATATGTTTACTGGCGGATACCGAGTTGGATCTGGCCCAACAACTTCTATAAATGGAAAGCAACCTGTTCCACAAAAGGCAGGTGGATATGTTTACAATAGCACTCCAGGTCTCTGGTATATGAAGTATGCTTATTTTAATTATTATCGGCATTTTTATCAGTTTAGCGCTAAACCTGAATTTCCAGGGGGTGTAATGTGTGCTCCGGTATCATATATGCTTGCTGTACAACCCATTGCGTATGAAGAATGTATTTATTTCCCTTCAGACAAGTGGAAGGCAGGTGAGATTTATACAAATCTCAAAAAAGCAGGAAAATTTGATGATAATGTTGGTATGTATATAAATGATTTGAGATGGTATGCGGATACGTATGATTATCGTTTTATACAAGCTTTATATCTGAGAACGACTGAACGAGCTCAAACCAAAGAGTTTATAGAAAGCACCATCAAAGATGGTTTTCCTGTCATAGTGGTACTAAATATAAATTCTACCGCCTATCGCGCTAATGATGTTCATGCAACAAATCAGAATGGGTATACATACTTCATAGATCCAAATGTTGAAAAGGGTCATTTCATTCTGATTGTAGGTATCAAGATTAACAACGATGGCTCTGGTCAAGTGTACTACCGTGACCCATTAGATTCAAGGGGAGTTACTTGGACGGTGAGTTATACCAGACTGTTAGACTCGATGAAATTACTTGGTAGCAATTCTTACTACGATGCACTCGCTATTAGAAAAAAATGAATTAAAATACCTTCACAACTTTTTTTCTTATAGCAGATTCTAAAAGTATGCTCCTTTGGTCTTCCAGGGGAGTTTTGCTGTACAAAAAAACTTATACTTATAGAATAATTATTAATAATTCATAATTAACAATTGGCACTTACCAGTTCGGATTTTTTCCTTTTCTGCAGGCAGACAAAAAGTCTCGTTCAGAGGCATTATTTTATTCCAAAAAATGTATGACTATTGTTGTATATCTGATTTGCGAATTCTTCCAATGGTGTTTCTTGAAGCTCTGCTAGAAATTTGTATGTGTGGGCTATGTTTTTGGGCGTATTAATCTCTCACCTAACCGGGATCGGAGAGAGGTCTGGAGCGTCTGTTTCTACAAGTATTTTATTTTTAGGCGTGACTAAAAACGCTTCTCTTAGCTGTTGTGCTGATTTGTATGTTATATTCCCATCGAATCAAATATATATATTTTCAAACGTTTTTACCAAATATTCTGCTTCCTTAGCTCAATATCCAAAGCAATGAAAAACGATAGGAATAGTATTATTTTTTTTATTTCAAAAATATTTTTCAAGGGTTTCGATGGTTTCCTGAAAGCCGTCTCTTGAGTGTATAACCAATGGTAATCAGGTCTCCAAGGCAAATTGGCACTGGCGTGCCAACAGCTCCTGCTGGAGCTGTAATGTTTCGGTTGCTCTAGGATAGTGTAGGTCGATACCGCATTCTCAAATTGCGCAGATATCATGAGGGAAATTTCAAAAAAGATTTTTTATTTCTTGTAGTTTTTTTTCAAGATTCTTTTCAGTAACATGTGCTGGTTTATCATCAAATTTGATTGTCTCTGATGGATGTATACCAATCGTTGCTCCTGCATAAAAATCTTTATGACTAGCAATTTTGGTTTTAGTATGAGTTCATGTGTTTTCTATTTTCATCTTGGATTTGATCGCTCTCGTAAGTTCTACGGCGACCTTTGACCACTTATAATTAGCACCAATATTTACTATCCCCACTCACCCAACATCTATAAAATATTTAAGATGTGTTTCTCGATCGAAAAACAATTCCTCTGCATTTAGGTGTGTGTGAGAGTCAAAGAGTACTATGTTTGACATTATGGTTTTCTAATTGTTAAGTAAATTCTTTCGTGGATTTTGTGAGATTCTGTTGTATAATTGTGTATCTTTATAGGAATCTATGTTTTTAATGTATAATTATCTTGAAAATCTATTCTTTTGTAATTATACTAGATAATATGTCAAAAACAATACTCTTTCGATCTCCCTGAGTTGAAAAGAGAACGCACAAAACATCAAAAAAATGTTTAAATATCCAAAAGAGTGAGTGATTTTTAAAGATTAATTTCATTAGCTTTTCTTCTATATTTCATTACATTGTAGATTAGATTTATTTTTTCAATATTTACTATGCGAACAGCAATTATTGCATTTATTATACTTTTAATAGCATTGGTTATCGCTCATGAATTTGGGCATTTTATTTTATCAAAACTGGCAGGGGTTAGGGTATATGAATTTGCAGTTTGAATGTGACCCAAACTATTTTCACGAAACAAACCCAATAAGTTGCCAAGACTTCCAAAAGAGAAACAACATCTTATTTGACCAGCGCGCGAGGAGTTATTAAAAGAACTGAAAGCAAAAGAGAACAAAAAAACGGAATTTTCATTTCGTTTATTTCCAATTGGATGATTTGTGAGTATAAAAGGCGAATCACCAACTCAGGAATGAGCAACATCGGACAAGGATAGTCTTCTAAAAGCTCCTTTTTGGTGGAAAATAGCCATATTATTAGGATGAATTACGATGAATGTGATCGTTGCATTGATTTTGTTCACAATATGATTCACCAAAGGAACCGAGCCAATCCAAGTGTTGCCTGATAATATGCTCAATACACAATCAAGGAGTTTTATTATGCCTTCGTATAGTTTTTTAGAAGAACAGGGACTGCTTTCTTGAAGCACAGAAGTTCAGCCAGCAAAAGTTCAATCAGTGTGAGAAAATACGATAGCTTCTTCAATTGGTTTACAAGAAGGAGATGATCTTATAGATGTTGCAGGTGTGCCTATCACAAATATGAATATTCAAACCGAATTAAAGAAACACGTTTGAAAACAATTTGAATTGTGATATCTACGCGAAGGAGAAAAAAACATCGTAACAATTCTTTGTCCAGAGGATTCCTGTTTTCTTGGAGTAGCGCTTGATACAACCTCGTCGATAGAACTAAAACCAATCAAATTTCCTCTATGATGAGCCATTAAAATGGCGTTTCATGAGGTACGAGAACAAACAAGATTGACATTTGTTGTATTGGGTAATATATTTTGATCTATTTGAGATAAAGATTCCGCAGGCGGAGGGGTAGGGAATAAATTATCTTGACCGATTGCTGCTGCAAAGATTGGACAAATGGTTTTGGAGGAGGGAGGACGAATACTCTTTCTTATGTTTGGTTGAATGCTTTCAATGGCGCTCGCTGTTTTCAATATCTTACCAATCCCAGCACTTGATGGTTGAAGAATGTTTGGTATTATTATACAAAAAATCTTTAGGTTTAAGTCAGAAAAATATTTTACTGTTGAGTGATGGATAAATACATTCTTTTTTATACTATTGATGCTTTTGGCTGTCTATTTGATGCTTCACGATCTCGTCGTTGCGTGGGGAGTAAAAATTCCATTTATTGGATAAGGTAGACAATTATTTTGCGTAATTACATATTTTGTATTAGATAAAAATATTGAAATATTATAAATTCACGTTCCTGGGAATATAAATACTCATCTATTATGTTTCGAATTTTTCTATTTTTTTTGGCTGTAGCTTCGCAGATAAAGTCCTTTTCATCTAGTATTTTAATCTATTTCGGTCATGCATTTTCTTTAATTATATCCTTATTAATTGTATAATCAAAAACACCCTCACATACATGGGGTGTTTTTGGTACTATTGTCTATGTTCTTTTGGGTAGTCGTTGTCTTCTATTCTTCAATTGTTTCATCTAGGATTTCACTTTCTTCTCAACTCATCATTAAATCTGTATCTTCTAGAACTTTTTTCCCAGATCTCATATCTTTGATGGATTTTTGAATGTCGCTGTGCAAACCTTTCAGTAGTTTATCATCTTTTCTAAGTACTTCCAGCACTTTTTCTTTTCCTTGAATTTTTTCTTTTTTTCCAGCGAAATTGTAGAACGCTCATGATTTAGTTATAAGTCCAAGCAATGTTCCTGCCTCTATCGCATCCAAATCCTTATCTACGCCCATGTTAAATTTGATAGGTATTTCTGCTGACTTAAATGGCGCTGCAATCTTGTTTTTTACTATTTTTACTTTGGTCATGTAGCCAATAAGTTCTTTGTTGTCTTCAATTTTTTCACCACGACGCACCTCAATTCTCTGAGAAGCAAAGAATTTGAGCGCATTTCACCCAGAAGTTGTTTCCGGATTTCCAAACATGATACCGATTTTCATACGTATTTGGTTGATGAAAATCACAGTTGTACCAGTTTTGGCTAGGATTGAAGTGAGTTTTCTGAGTCATTGAGACATCATACGAGCTTGTAAGCCCATGTGCGAGTCGCCCATGTCGCCTTCTACTTCAGCTTTTGGTACAAGAGCGGCTACGGAATCGATTACAATAAGTTTGATAGCTCCTGTTTTTGCCAATTCTTCTGCGATTTGTAAAGCTTGTTCACCATAATCTGGTTGTGAGAGTAGTAGATTGTCAATATCTACGCCAAGATTGCGAGCGTATTGAGGGTCAAGCGCATGCTCAGCGTCAATAAATGCAGCGGTTTCTCATCTTTTTTGAATCTGTGCAATTGCGTGGAGAGCAACCGTTGTTTTTCCAGATGACTCTGGACCGTAAATTTCTACCACACGTCATTCTGGATATCACCCTCATAAAATAATGTCGAGCATATATGAACCAGAGTGGAATGTACTTACTAAACCAACGTTAGAATTGTCTCCCATACGCATAATTGCTCCCTTTCCGAATTGCTTTTCAATTGCTTTCAATGCTTCGGAAAGCACTGTTTGTTTTGGATCTGTTGCCATGTTCTTCTTATAAATGGTAAAAGCGTACCATCTATATAATTAAATAAAATTAAAATGCAAAGACAAAATTAGGAAAAATTTGTTATTAATTATAAAATGTTGATTATTAATGATTAATTTATGAATTAGCCATCAGAAAAGTACCGAATTATATCGTTTTAGAGAACTTGTTTCTAATTGTATAATCTAGATTTCAAGCTGTGAAAAGACATATTACTTCATTTCATTTAGTATTTTGTATACGATCTATGATCTCTTGGCTATCTTTTGAGTATCTACCATTGCTTTTCTGTGCAAAAAGGTCTCATAGCTCATCTACGGAAGGAGTTTGAGTTCATTGCCTATCGGGAATTGCATACTCTTGCAACAATATTTCTATATTTTCTCTTGCTACATATATATCATAGATAATTACTTCGTCAAATTGTTTCATCACATTTGTAAATTCTTCCCAGAACTGCAACACGCGGCGGGCTTGATGGGGCTGAAATATCGCTGTCAGCTTCTTCTCTGGATAGTTGGTTCTCATCGCTTCGTATACTGCTTTTATTTCGGTTGGATGGTGTCAGTAATCGCTATACAGCAAAGAGTTATTCCTTAGTTCTGCTAAAAGTTCTATGCGACGCCATAATCATCTAAATCATTCCATTGCAGACAGGAATTCTTGTTTTCAGAATTCTGTTTTTTCTTTTTTGCTGATTGTCTCCAATAAAGCTAGGATTAAGCTGGCGTTTTTTTGATTGTGGTCTCCAAAAACATACGGAAGATCAATCTTTTGTTTCTCAATAAGATTAATTTGTGGGCATTGTTCTTTTAGGTATTTCATGCCAATCTCTCCAGATAGAGCAAAAGTCTCTTTTTTTACCTTGTTGATAAATTGCACAAAGGTATCTAGATATATTTGTTCGCTAGGATAGATGTCACTATGATCTAGTTCGGCATTTAAGACGATAGCATAATCTACATCAAGATAAAGGAAGTGCCTGTTAAACTCATCGGCTTCAATCACAAAACGATATTTTTTGCGCAATGACTCGTCCCATTCAATATTTTTTCCAAACAGAATATATGAAAAGATTTTTTTGATGTCTTCTGTGATTTCATCTGTATATACATTTGCAAGTTTCGTGTTTTGCAAACCTATATTTTCTGTATATACATCATCTTTTATGTTTTCTTTTCATAAATTTTTTGATCATAATCTTGCCCAATAGTTTTTCTGATCTAACTGTGGAACCAATGCTCACAAGATACCTAATGCAAATTTGGGATCTACTTCTTTCATCGTGTATGTAAGTAGCGCGCTCGTAGTTGATTTCCCATGGGTGCCTGCAACTGCAATTGTTTCAAAAAATTTACTAATCTCTCATAAAAATTGAAAATAACTGTAGGGGAGTTGTGCATTTTTTATATCTTTTGCATGGATCGCTTTTGCTTGTTCTACTTCGGGTGCGTTTGGACAAGCATCAGAGTAGATCACAACATCTCATGGTTTTACCTCATACGATCAATGCCCGATTATTACCTGCAATCCACTATCTTTTAATGCTTGCGTAATCTGAGAGCTGTTTGCATCAATACACACAATATTTTCATATCCCAAATTAGATAGAAGAAATCCTAATGAAGAAATACCTGTTCATCAGGCACCAACGAGAACGATGTTCATATTTATTGTGAATGGTTTTGGATAAAAATTATTTATTGATAATTTTTTGTTTTATTTGGTCTGATGTTTTTTGAATAGAAGAAACTATCTCTGCTATGGAATCCCAATATACTATATTATCTAAAATGAAATTGCGCACTCATTCAATAATTTGGGCATTTTGTGTTTTTATGAGAGCTTGTGATTGACTTTCTTGTATTGTGTTCATTGCTTTTATTTTTTTGTTTGCTTCTTCTGTATTTTCAGTTATAGAGCCCGTTAATCAATTATTTCGGTAGAATGCATATTTGTTCTTTTCTTTTCCTATATCTATATCTGGATATCATCAATTTGCCATCCTATCTGTTTCAGTCTCTTTTTTAGCTATCTCTTTCTTTTTTGGATTCGCTGAAAAAATAGGCTTCATGACTATATTAACATCAAATGCAAATATTTTGTTAAGTTGAATTTTTGAAAGTGATGTGTCTAAAAACTCTTTTGGTTTCGTATGTTTGATAAGTTCTCATGAATTTTTCAAAGCAGTCAATATGTTGTTGATTTCTTTAATTACTTCTTGTAAACTCTGAATTGGAGTATTTCATAGAACGTCTGCTTGGCTTGTTGGTACCATACATATACTAAATCATACCATTCAATTATCAGTCCATTTTGTTGTACAACTACATTTTGCAACACAAAAAACCTTGTCGCTAAATCACATTTTGCTGTCTGTACATTTTTTGATGCACGATTTCATTTCCTGTTGGTTGGCCTCCATCGTTCCAGGATCATCCCAATTTGTATTGTTTGCTATGCGGTTTTGAGATTCTAGCGGCTTGTTGGTTTGTCTTAAATTAATATCAACAGTGTATCTATTTTGTCTCAAAGGTTCATTTTCTGTATCTACTATATTCTCTTTGTCATCCTCAGGTTCATTACCCTCATCTGTTTCTTGATCCTCTATTTTATCTTTTTCTTTATCAGGGAAACACGCATAATTCGATATATCTGAATTTGAGGAATCACTTATCGTAGGATCGCTTTGCGCTGGAACTGATTCCTTATTGACATTATCAGAATTCGAACCTCTTCCTCATTCTTCATCTCTTCTAGTGCCTTTATCAGTTGGATCTGTGTTCTCTTCTTCCTGTGTATCACTTTTCTCTTTTAAAATATCGATTGTGTCTGGTAGTCCGTTATTTGTTCATCCGTCAAATGATATTGCTTGTAATCACGCTATGCTTCCATTTGGAAAGCTAAAAAACAATGTTTTTGCTGTTTCATCGTTTTCCGCAAAAAGCACATCTCCTATCTTTTGTATATCATATAAAATGTCAAATCATCCATCATCTAATGTACCATTTGCATATATATCGGTTCACAATGTTGTATTGACTAATGTGGCTGAGTCATATATTGCTTTATAGGTTTGTTCATATTTTGTTGTAACAAATGCTTTACAACTATTTAGCTCTGTATTTGAAACCTCTTTCTTCTTTTTTTCTTTAAATTCCTCGCCATCTCGACAATGGATTAGAGGAAGACACCCTTTTGCTGTTATATATTTACCACCATTTTTAAATAGTATATCGGCTTCTCTATCAGTTATTTCGCACTTATATGTATTCATGATTTCTGTTTTCAACACGGCAATTGTTTGTATTTCAGTTGCGTCTTCTTGGACAGATGCTAGTCTATATGATTTTGTATACATATTTCTAAAGACATCTACATCTACTTTCCCACCCAAATCCTTACTTCAATACAAATCTTTCACAGCGTCTTGTGGTCTAAGTGACTCTAATGCATTTTGAATTTTTGTATCTAATCATAAGGCAAAACTTATCATTGGTAAAAAAGCACTTACGCATCAAAACACGCACCCAATAAATGTTTTTATGACAAAAGCATTGTGTGTTTTCACACGCATGGTATCTATACTAGTTGTGTTGTTATTGTTTAGATTGTACATTTCTCAGTGTGTAATAAAGTTGATGCAAAGGAGTATAAATTTTGACAAATGATTTTTTAATTCATAGGATATCTTCATAATAAGCGAGTAGTCCTACGTGCAATGGAAATGTTGATTGAAAGTTAACAACAGCTTTTTGCATTATAGTAAGAGCTCTTTTGCTTTTTTCTATCTCATTTTCTAAGAATAATATTTTATTTTTGTGTTGATCTGCAATGTTTTTTGATTCACTGTTGTTCGTATCTACTAAATTTATCGTTCAAAATCATACTGTATCGCTTTCATACTTTACAATCAGCCATTTTGAAAGTAGTCTATAATACATCAGGTCATTATACCACAAATTCGTTTGAAGTGCTTGTTTGTTGTCTAATGGTCTGGAAGTATAGCTACATAAAAATAAATTTGCAAACGTGTTTGATCAATTTTCACACGATTCCGCATCTTTATCTATTTGGGCAATGTTGTTTTTGTTTATTGTTTTCAGTGTTTGCTTTCCTTTTTTGAATCAATCTATGATATCGTTAAGGTATTTGTATGTTTTTGGATGAGAACAAGCTTCAGCTCCTGCTACGCTTTTTTGATCAAGATAAAATGATTTCCCGTCACATATAGTATCTCCTCCTCCAAAATATGTCTCTGAAAATTCTTTGATAAGCTCTTCAGTTTTATCACTACTCATTGCCCAGGCTCAAACCGCCAAGAAGCTTTGATCATTCATAACTGCCGAAAAAATTGTTTTTATGAGGTTTTCAATATCACAAGTTTCCATATCTGTTTCTGGATCACAATGTTCTGGATCAATTCATAAAATAATCCAATCCTTCTTTACCTCTTCAGCTAGATATTTGTCTCCAAGTTTTTTGCCATAACTATTAGATAAAAAAACATCTATCTTGAATGGTCTGCACAATACTCACAAGAAAAGAGAGTAGTTAGCCGTATACAATAAATTTCCATCTGAAAATCAATCTATTGTCTCTTCTGCTGCTATACAGAACGTTTTGAGGAGATCTTTATTGTTAATGACAGTATAATATCAAAGCTCATCTTGTAGTTCTGAAACACCGTTTTCTATGCCAGATGTGGGTTGATTCGCTTTTGTTTGTTTAGCTACAACAAAAATACTTACGCAAAAGAAAGCGACTATTGTTATCCGAATTGTGATTTTTCTTCTGCTCATTTTTTTCATTTTCTGTGGTTGTATATACATTTTAAAGTTTATTCATCGTAGCTACATTTTTTTCATGGTACGTTGGTACACTGATTCAGACATGAGCTTCTTAAATTCTCATAAATAGTTGTCTTATCTCCTTTTCCATCTATCAATAATTTTTGTGCAATAATATTTTGTGTTAGGATAGGAAACAATTTTGTAACGGCAGTAGCATTTCCATATTCTGATTCGTGCCGAGATTGATTAGCTTCTTTCGCAGTATCCGTTCAGATTTTTACCATGGTCTCCTTTTCTAAATCACTTATTGCTTCAACTTGTTGGTCTCAAATTCTTATGGGTTTCTTCTTTGGTTTCAGTGAATTGACTGCTCATTCCACGACTGCTACGACATTTGTATATGTTTCTTTTATTGTTTTTTTGCCTTTACTTCGTCCCTCCACAGCATCTTTTACGATTGAATCTCTTTGCGCCTCCCAACCATATTGATCTCTTAAGAGCTCATATTCTCTATTCTCTAATGGAAATTCACTTTCGCCGTTTGTCGCTCGGAAATCTACTAGTCTTTTCCAAGCGGTTTTAAATGTTTTTATCGCATATCATGCTTGTTCTTTACCATCTTCAGCAATATTTTTAAATCTATTATCTGTGTTTTTCACGAACGTTGAACATTTCGCAACTCATTTTATTCATTTTGCACATTTGTAATATGATATCATGTTCTCAATAAATCATGATGACAATGAAATGTTCTTTCCCATATATTTTCATTTACCAGGGTCTCCCAATTCTAAACCATATAATCAAAACAATGTACCATCGTATAATCATAATTTTATGTTATTTGTCATTGACCACAAATCACTAAAAATAAGTATTGGCTGTGATGTTGCGGTGCCTCCCTTATTAAGTTCAAATAAAGCATCCTCTCAATTGCTATACGTCTGTAATATCTCCTGAATAGCCTCTTCTAAGCCAGGCATAAATCATATCCTTATAAATACGCCCTTATTTCATAAATCGGTTGCTACATTTAATGATTTTTGTTGTACCTCTTCTAATATGTCTCGATCTCTTGTTAACGCTTTGCTGCTTCCCAGAATTGCAGTAGAATACCAATTGTTTCTAACCATTTCGCCCGCAGTGAATATTCACAAATAGGCAGAACTAGCAGCAGTCTCCCGTTTTTCATTTAATCCATCTGTAATAGCTCGAAGCGCTCTCAAAATCTCGCTATCTTCATTCGTGTCATTTGAGGATCAGTAGTTTCTATCTTTGGTTGTGAAAACCGATCATTTAGTATTTGCATATTTTTGCATAGCATCAATTATTTCATTGCTGAACTTTACATATCTTTCAAGTTGAGGAGCTGTTTTGATACATGCAGAACATTGCTCGCTTTCAGAAGTTTCAGTGTTTTTATCGGTTGTGGTTCCATTATCTTCTGCGTAAACATATTTTTGGTTAACCAGAAAAAATGAGCTTACTGAAAAAATCGAAAAAACAATCATGCAAATGATGACTCAAATTCTATATGTTGTTGTGCGCATTACTTCGCGCATGTTTTCGTTCATTCTTGTATCTTACGATTTACAAATGTCAGTCCCTGATCAAATGCTGCAAAGTTTTCAAATAGATCACTCCATCTAGATTTAAAATATGTGTTTGTGTATGATGTAAATAGCGAATCTGTTGCTCTCATAGACGCTCTAGCAGTAAGTTGTCTTACAAAAGCAAGTTCGTTCTCTTTGCGATCAGCCACTATTCACAGGCATCTATTTGTTTTGACGAGTGAAGCACTACTTTGCACAACTCATTCAGTTATTACTATTGTTTTTTTCATTGAAATACATCTTGCCATCTCGCATGTTGCAATATATCTTTTATACAAGTTGAGTTTATCATAATTTTTCACAGCACAAGTGTCACTGTTAGGCCCATCAATTTTTATCTCTGGATCATCTCCCCAGAACTCCACATATGCGTTGATAATTTTTTCTGGAGTAGTGATTTTTTCTGCGTCTGTAAATTCATTTATTTTGCTAATCCATCTGGATCACATAGAATCTACCGACAACTCATATCTTAATCTTTCGTCCTCAAATGCATCCAGCCTTCTAAATCCAATATCTATTAAATGGTCAAAGAGAAGAGGGCTTTCGGCTCATCAAACAGTATAATTACAATAGTTTTTGAGGTGTAAAAAAGCTCTTTCTAAGGAATTTTTATCCAACACCCCTCATGCATTATCCACTCCTTTTGCTCGTGATATGTTGTCTTTTGTGCCAACTGTTATTCCGCAATCATATGAAAAGTTATCTAGAGCATGGGCACTGGGAGCTCAATAAAATCATATCACGGTCGCCATGATCAATAACAAAAACATCATCTTACCTCAAAAAGATTTTTCTATTAGCATTGTTTGTGTGATCAAGTTGCATCTTTTTTTCATGTTATTTCATCTCTTCAGGAGTAAACACTGATTTTAATACGTTTTTTCCATCAAGCGTAAGTGTATATTCTACTCATCAATTATAATTGTATGTTCACCCAAAACGAACTTGGTTTGCCTCAGGTATAAACATATTTCCCTCTTTTGTAAGATATAATGCACATGAGTCCAATTTAGGATTATCTTTGTCTTGTAGACACTGTCACCCAGCAAACGTTCAAGGAAAGTTATCTGGAATATCAATCAGAGGGTAGTCAGGATTCAGAGATTTCGCATCAACGATATTTTTTGCTTTTATGTAGATTGTAAACAATGTTTTTCAGGTCTTGCTATCTATGATTAAAAGAACAGGCACGTTGTTTGATATTTCAAGACGGATAGAATAACTTTTATCTCTTCATGAACATGGGCTTATCTTCCCTGTTTTTTTATCTATTTTCACTAAATCTTCGTTTTTTTCATCAACGAGCGTGATTGTGTCGGCATCTCCAAACAATCCTCAGATTACCGCTGTTTCCAATGAATGGGTAGGGAAGTCTGTTTGTATTTGTGACCCATTTCTTCCTGTCAACAAGAATTCCATGCCATTTCTAATTGCATAGAAACGAACATACGCATCAGGATAAAGCATAGAAATTTCACTATCTACATTAAATCATCCAGCAATTTTTGGTGCAGCAACAATAGATATCCTTGGATCAATGAAGACTATCTTAATCGTTTCTCTTGTTGTATTATTAGCTTGATCAAATGCCGATATCTCATACAATAGAGGTGTTGCACCTTCCTGTATTGGTATGTTCTGAATCATGTTTTCTCATCCATCTTTTGTATATATCTTATCATCATTTTCTTTGTTCCAAGAGTTTTGAATTACGCTTTCTTCATCCTTCCAACTTATAGCAATATCATACTCGCCCTTGCGAGGAAGTCTTGCTGTTGTTCCGGTAGAAACCACCTCGTTTGTCTTTTTGTCTATCACTCTAACAGTTACATTCGGTCAAGCTGTGTCTCATCGTTTTTGCGATCACAGAGTTTCTTGATGAGACCATGCAGATGACCTTTCGAGTCTACTTCAATCCATATTTTCACGAGGGATGAGCATACAATGAGCTATTTGTATATACGACCGTATTTTTTCTGGTAAGTCTAAAGTCAGAGCAATAGTATCACTTTCTGGTGCGATTGTAAGCAACTTGATATTGTCATTCGGTTGAATGTCTGAAAGTTTCTTTTTTGGTAGTCAATCTATATCCAAATAAACCTTTGTAAGATCTATTCATTCTACATATGCGATAATATATTTCTTTTCTTTGTCCAATTCGTGGTTATCTATGATGCGATTTTCTAAAGAGAGTATATACACTTGTTGTTTTGTGTTTGCCCATTGTATACTCGCTGTGTTATTTGCTTGTCAAACTGCTTCTAGACTAGTAATAACTGGCGATCTATCTGCTAGATTAAAGGCGCTGTTGTATACGCTCACGAAACCATTTCTATCTGCTGCTTCAAGAAGTTCTCTATAATATTTAATTGGTTTAAATGTATATGATCTACTGAAACGAGTACCATCATTTTTTTGTGATACCCTAGTTGTTTGGTTTGTATATACATTGTGCTCATCTCGCCAAATTGTTCATGAGCTTCTTGTTCATCTAGTGCGTTGGAATCATGCGTTATCATTGTTGTTTCAGTCTGCGTTTCAACGCACATCTCAACCGTCATTATCTATGTCTCAAAGATTGGTTATGGGTTTGTCGTCGGTTATAAAGACTTCTTTGAAAGTTGTTCAGTCTTTTTGAAGAGGTATAGATTCTCTATTTGGCATTACTGTTGTTCAGAATTGTCAATCAGAAAGCTTATCGAGCCTATTATCAACCGCAATGATTTTATTTGCTTTTTCTTGTTGAATTGCTGGAGAGATGATTTTTTTGGCTGTCTTGATATCTTCTGTCGTCTTGTCAAAAAACGCAACAAGTCTAGAGTGAGTAAATGGCTTCATATTCATCTCTTCTGGAGTGTGGTTTTTGAGAGCTTGTGAGTATCCATTGGCCAATGAGTCCTCCAAGTTCAAATAACTTTCCGTAGGATGTTCAGCGTTGTCCATAATATATTTAGTTTTTTCATCTGCTTTGTAGAGTCTTACAGAAATTGATCCTTCAACAGAATCTTGGGAAATCAATGCTGCGGTATTCGTTTTGTCAAGGAAGCTGTCATAATCATTTAGTTGGTTTTTTAGTTCAGTCATTTCATTTTTCTTGCCTCTGATGATTCATTGTAGCGTGTCACTAGCTTTTTGAATTGATGCGTAATCAGGAGTTACTTTCGTGTTTAGGTCCAATATTCATTGGATCATATCTACATCTTTTTTGTATTCTTGACCGAATTCACTTTGCTTAAACGATGATATTTCACTTTGTAACTTCAATCTAAATTCAGCTGGGTCGACAAGCTCTGGCTCTTTTAGTGGATTGCTAGCTAACTTAGCGAGCATTTCCTTGTTTTTAAAAAGATTTGTTATTATGCTTTTGTTTGTGCTTTCAGGATTTTTTCAAACGCTTCATTTTAATTCAAGAGTTGGATTTATGTCTAGTCATTCTATTAAACTATTTGGTCAATTTAAATCTTCTTCCAATTTGGTATTTTGTTTACCTACCCGGTCTGTTACTACTTTTGTTTTTTCATTTACTTTTTTTGTTAAGTCGTTTATGATATCATACAGGCCATCAAAATTTAATTCAAAATTTACATACGTAGATATTTTTACATCAAATCATCTTAAAGGAGGAGTGATTTTCGTAGTCAATAAAGAATCAAAAGGCTCAACACTCCATGTTCTTTGGGTTAATTGCTCAATTTTTGTTTTAACATCTTTTTCACCTACGAGTTTTATATTTTTTACCATACATAATATGTTTCCAATTTTACTCATAACTTTTAATGTGGCTTTAATAGAAGGAGCCAGATTTGGTATTTTTGGTGCAGGTGGTAATGTTGGTAGATTCAAATCTATACTTGGGATAAAAGAAGGTAGCTCCGGAAGCGTCGGTGGAGCAGGAAGAGTTGGGATTTTTAGGTTGACATTAAATTCTGCAGATACGTTGCCTCAAGGCATTGGAATCATAGCAATATCTGGTAGATCAGGAAGCTCAATTCTTCTTGGAACAAAACGAATATTTGGAATTAACACATCTAATCAGATGTTAATGTTGCTCAAATCAATATAAATATTTGGTATCTTAAATGGAGGTATCGCAAGAATAGGTAATTTTGGACAGAGCAATGACAAAGAACAAGAATAGTAATCATAGGTATCAACAGTACATTTTCCACATTTTGATGTTCGATCTGTAGAAAATTTTATGATTGGTTGCCAAGATTTAACTGCTCAAATCATCGTTATTATACTGTCAACGTACGATGAAAATATACTTGCGTTTGTATTTAACCACGATGTTAAATCAGTAGAGACTCCTTGTAAAGTATTGGTTAATTCTGTCATGTATCTTTCATTAACGGTAACCCATTGTTTTAACGATCATGGGAAACGTTTGTATGCTTCTAACGTTTGAATCAGCCTTTTGACGTCTGTTTGTAATTTTTTTATGTTGTTTTTTGTCTGTACATGTTTTTCAAGTGTTTTATTGCAAGCTTCTCTTTCTAGTTCATTGCTATAATTTCAACATTTTCAGATGAGATCATTAATTCACTTTTCCCATTCTTTAGTAGCAGCTTCAAGTTTTCCGCTATACGCTTCAACTTGTGCCATAAATTTTGATAATTCTTCTTCGTAAATAAATGGAATTTGTATTGTTACGTTTTTTGTGTTTAAACGAATCATTGGAACTTGTTCAAACCATGAGGAAAGAGCATTGAATGGATTTGATGTGAGTGCACTCAGATCCGTCACGTCTGATTGTGATGGCCACTCTCAACTTGAAATAGTTGTCAAATTTTTCAGAGCAGATCATGCAGGGGATGGTCATGCAGAAGTTTTTTCAAATGAGTCTGTTACTTTTTCTAGACCACCAAAATCAATATTTTTGAATCCATCAAAAATATTACTTGGATCAGGTATTGTAATATTAATAGACATATTTGTCAGATTGTTTGCAACGTATCTTATCTGATTGTCTAGCCGTTTTTGAACGATACATTTTAACAATCCGCTTGATTTTCCTGTCTGAATTTTGAGTTGAACTGGCTTCCCTCATTTGAGTTGATCTTGATTTGTATCTTCAAAAACGTTGTTTTCTACTTCAGGTCAAATATCCAAGTCTAAAATACCTAAATACGTTCCTCATTGAAAAGTTGAACCCGGATTTAGATCTTGTTGAGTCGCTGCCCTCCAATCGCTTTTAATTGGATTATAATCGTCCCAATTAAGTTTTTGACTAATACCTCATCCGTTTGTTGAACCAAAAACAATTGGCGAAACTGGTTTATCTGGATCAGGATAAGGAGTACGACATGCTTTTCCAATACTGTTTTCAGTTATTCAGTCTAATTCGTCAATTGGTTCTTCAATTCATGCTGTCCCACCAGGTCTTTTGGCAAAAACAATACAGTTTCCTCACATAGCACTGAAAGGAGATGGTAATGCCTTCCCTAATGCATATGAACCCACACATATTGCTACACCAACTGAGAGTGTGAGCGTAGGTGCAACATAAATTCTAATTACAGATGTAGATGCGCTCTGTCAAAATCGTCCTCACGCATTTGTTGGACTTGGTGGCCAAAAAGGCACTAGAGCCGTCGGCGTAGTAGGTGCTGCAAATATTGGGATTCAGTAGTCATGAAATACCTTGCATCCAAACACATTGATATCGCCTGGTGCTAGTAGCGCAACATTAAATGGAACTGGTAATCATTTCGTTCATCAACCACTTACAAATCACTTACACGCTCATTGAAATATGTTTGTCGCTATTTTTTCTGCATCATTTATCACTCCATTTATTTTTTCTCAAAAAACTTCTTCAGATAATTCAAATGATTCGTTGAATGAAAATCAGTTTTCCAATGCTTTAGTATCCTTAATATTTTGCGCTCGGGTCTTGCTTGAATCCCATTTTTCTATCACATCACTCAATCAGTCTATGCTTTCCAACAATCAGTTTTTTGCTTTTTCTTGAATCTCTCAACCTTCAGATTCCACTCACGATCACACTTCTGCTGGAGTTACTTTTTCATCATTTTCGACCATAGTTGAATATGACTTTCCGAAAACCGAAATATAACTCAATTGTGTTTTCACACACTGGTCTAACGATGTAGTAGAAATATCTAATCGTCAATCTTCATTTTTGTCTTCAACTTTAATGCGAGCGATTTGTGCAGGAGTAAATTCAATTGGATATGAAAATGAAACTTTTTGTCACGCCTGCAAACGTAGATTGTCAATCATAAATTGGTATCAATTTCATGGGTTTCAAGGATTCCAGTTAACAAATGGAGAAGTTCACATGTCTTTGGTAACGCCGTTTAGCGCTGTTTGTAATCATACAATTGATCCGCTATTGAATCATATAATATCATAATTTCCTCCCCTTTGTATCTTCCATGGTCACAGAAGCTGTTCAATATATGTTATATTAACAGGCATTCTTGCGCCAATTGTTACTGTAACGATCACTTTTCCTTCTTTTGAGGTTGTATATGTTTTGTATGTGTACGCTGGGTCATCAGGTATTATATTTCTGCTCGCGATGTATGCTATTGAGTCTAATGATCACATTGCTTCACCATAAGGTAATGTGTCATAAGGAGATGCACTATAACGTACGATCTCTTTCGCTCCAATTTTCATGAGTTCCTCAAGTTTGAAGTTCTCAGGTTTCTCTTTGCTTGGTAATAATAATTTTTGTAGTTCTGCAGGTATATTTATATTTCAATCATCAGGCGGAAAGCTTAATCATCACCAATGCAATAAAGAATCATCATATATGTTTACTCTTTCTTGAAGTCATAATCAAAAAGACGCCACAACAAGATTGTTTTTTTCTTGTCTTTCATACCAATTAGGATCACATCAAGCATCATTGTTTGATACATAAAATCATCACTTTCATGTATTTCCACCATAGAAAATAGTTATTTGCCCACGTGTGTCGTTGGTGATAACGTCCATATTGCCGTCGTTATTCATGTCAGCAACTTCCAGATCCCATATTCATCTTGTAGACGTTGTTCCTGTTGGAACATTTAAACAAATTGGTACTCAATTAGTTGGGAATACTCAGCTTTTATTTGTATATACTCTCAATGTTTCTCTTTTCGTTTTTACAAAAATATCAGGATAGCTATCGTTGTTTACATCTCATACTCGTAAATTTGCTACACCATCTACCACACTCATAAGATTTCCCAATTTTCTATATGCGGGTGTTCATCCATACTGTTTCATAAACTCTAGCGTGTCATCATCATAGAGGATGAGCATGTCTTTTCTTCAATCGTTGTCTATATCAAACTCTACAACTTTTGTGATAGTTTTATCTTTGTTTCATCCAATTCTAACCGACGTTGTATCATTTCTCACAGGTTTGTTTGCATCTGCATGTTGTAACATCGGATCCCCATAGTTGATGATGCTTGGATCAAATTGCATTCTTCGCGATTCTCAAACGGTTTTGCCTCAACCATATGAACGCAATGGCTCTAGATCAACTGGATCGGTATTTGTTGGATTCTCTAACGATGTTGTCACTGCCAATAGTTTTTTGGAATCGGTGATCATTTTAGGAATTTTTGTTGTGTCTTGGTTTCCTCGATCATCACCTAATAGTGTAAGATAGACAACATTTAGATCTTTTTCAGGCCATAATTTCATATAGGTATCCCAACGCATATAGCCAGGTATTGTCTCTCCGCCTCAAATTTCTGCATATATATAATTTGCTCCACCTTGTTTACCGAACTTGATTGGTAACAATCCTTTTCCATCTGTTATTTGTAAATTTCATCCTGTTTTATCTTGCATGTCAGTAGCTTCTCAAACCAGATTATATGTAACACTTACCGGTTCAATTATTTTATTATTTCGCACATCAAATAGTTCTAATGCTGCAACATGCTCGCTCTCAGGTATTCTTTTCCCTGTGTTTTCAGCTACTGTTACTCTATATGGACTAGCAGGAAGCATCGTAAATGAGATCGTACGTTCTGGTAATCAAGATATATTTATGCGAATTGTATCTTTCCCTGCTTTCATAGATGGAAGCAATCTTATTGTGGCTTCACCATCAACATCCCACAGCGATTCTTCCATGCATTGTTTTCAATTTTCTCCTGTTAGTATTTTACACGGTTGTATCAATCATTTATCACTAGTAATTTGTGCGAGGGAACGAATTGGTTTTGCGTTTTGATCCGTTAGAATTAGAGTTAAACTAGGTAACCTGCTTTCAAGAAGCACGGGTTTCCCTAGCACTGTATTTGTATAACTTGTATCTGGCAATCTAATTGTCGCCTCATTTGTTTGTGCGTTGTTTACTAACACACGAAGAGTGGCGTCAACAACAAGTATTTCTAAATTTCATGTTACACCATCACCACCTTCGGCTATTACATTTATTGTGCTTCCTCAATTAACATCTGTTGTATCTATAAAAATTGGCTGTCATGGGTCAGTTATGTCTACTTGTGTCGATGTCAATATGTCAGTACTTGCTTCTGGAAAAAATCCTTTATCTATATTTATATGGACTGGATTATATAGGTTTTCAAGAACATCTCAATTTTTATTTTTTGCAGATATGCTTATTGGGATAATTGATCCACGAATTACTTTTTGTGTTGGAGTATCTACTTTCATACTACCGACTGTAAATGCATCAATCTTCGCTTGTTCACCAAACGCAATAGCTTCATCTTGGTTAGCGGGTTCAATTCATAGCTGAGGATTTAAGACACCAGTCACGTAAGCGATATAGTCAGTATAACTTTCTTTTAATTTTGCTCCAAATTGGTTTAGAGGATAGACAGGCCCTAGAGCATTTTTATATCATATTTCAATCACCTTTCCTTCTTTTACATTTGTTTGTATATTTTTTCGTCGGCAGGTGAGTGCTTTTGGCCATTGTAATAAAGGGACAGTCCCATCAGAGCTAGCACCACAAACCACGTCTAACACTTGTTTTTGTATATCTTTTTTAGAACCTTTTCAATCTGTTAGGTTCTTTGCTTTTCTTTGATCAATTTTGGTGATTGCATCTTGGATAAAAGATGGTACGCTTGTTGTGCTACTTATTGCGTCAGAACCAGCAGAACGGATATAAGCTAGTTCATATCATGTTGTATTTACGCCAATTCACTTTTCTCATAATACAAGATTGCGATGCATAATATTTTGTATTTTACTTTCTATATGCATTGTACTGATTGATTGATCAATACTTTTCGCTACAGTGTTTTGTGCAATTTTTGATCATCGTGGAGAGTTTTTGATATATAACATATCGGCCAATTTTGTGAGCGTTTCATCATCCATCAATTTAGTATAGGTGTCTTCTGGTATTGGTTTATACGTGCGATTCAAAGGTGATGCAAGAGGGTTTGTTTTTTCAAGTAGACTAAATCATGTAGCATTCGCAGCATAATATGCTGTTACTTTTTCATTTTCAGCTAACAAAACTTTGTTATGTTCTTTCACCACATCCTGTAAATATGATCTTATATTTTCTTTGATGCCAGTTGTGTTTTCTAACAATCGTACCGATCAGGATAGTTCATAAACTGGTACATCATATAAATTTGGATAATAAAGATTTATGATATTCCCTGCGATTCCTTTGAATGAAACATATCTTTTGGTGTCTATTCATCTGGCTTGCGTTGTTATATTCATCGCCTTAACTTCCTCTGGAGTGGGCGATATGTGTTTTATGATAGATGGAATTGTCTTGTAGATGATTCTTGTTTTACAAGTTGGTTGATCTTTATAAACAATATTTCATCCTGATAGCTCTTGTTTAACAACTTGCACATCCGTATTCGGTTTATTTATTGCAGAAAAATAATCTAACCCCTTTTTCTTTACAGGTATTATTGGATATGTTGTATCGCACCAGTCAATTTCTTTTTCATTAGCTTTTAATTTTTTTTGAAACAATCCTGTAATATCAGAAATACTTGAAACAATATCTCTCACAAAAGATCACACGATTGGAAACCGGTCAAAAACATTTTTATTTCGTACTGTTGTTACGCGCATATTTCCAAAATAATCTACTGCTCGCGCATTACCTCATGTATAATTTGCACCAGTAATTGGCGCCATAGTGCTTCCTGCAAGATCAAATAATGCTCATCAAACAAGTCTATTTGTACTTGGATTATATGCTCTTTGCCACAAATCTGAATCTAGGTACATTGGTCAGCTTCATGTCAAGTTTAACGAAGAGTTTCATCCCCAATAATTATCTGCATAAAATTTAATTACACCTCAGTCTTCTGATTTTTTTGCAACTTTCTTTAACTTTTTGGTACAAGCGGTTTTTTTAGAATCATCTCATCCTGCAAGAGCATTTAAGAGATCTCCATCTCATTGCGCTTTCATCATATTATATCATCTAGATGCAAGTACTTGTTGATCATTAAATCCGAATGTTGCTCAAATTGCGAGCTTGTGATTTGACCAAGGCAGGTTAAGTACTTCAGATGCTCCTGTGATATTTCCATATGTTCCCCTAAATCGAGTCGTTTGTTCTGCACCAGTGATATCTAATGAGTTTTTACCAAAATAAAATACTTCGTATGTAATTGGCGCTGCGTCTTTATCAGTTAATTTTCTGGTTGTACACAATCATCATCCTGCTGAAAGAGCAGCTGCGGTTATTGGTCATCATAATGCTGCAATTGCTCATTCTAGACTGATGCCTGTTTTTTTCTCACACGAGTATATAGAAGGATCACAACTACTACATAAAATAGTTTTTTCGTCACAAGGATAGTATTCAGAAAAAACAGGTAATGGAATATCTAGAGAAAGCGCCTCGCCAGATATTTTAGCGTCTAGTGTTTTTTCAAAAAAATCATTTATATTATATACAAACTCTGAACTAATTTCATCAAATGCGCTGATTTTTGTAACATTGTTTGCGATGTCTACTCCTGTCCACCTTCACGCTCATTTTCACATTTGATTAAATATTATATCTCAATACTCTGGCGCGAAAATATCTGGATAATTTTTTAATTGCTCTAAAATTGATTGCCCCATAACGAGTGTCGGTATGTTTTCTCATTGTGCAACCTCTTTTAATTTATCTTTATTCTCATCGGCTTGTTTTGCTAAATTATCTTGCCATTTTTCAAGCGCATCATTATATGCCTTTTCTTCAGCTGAGAAAAGAGGAGTTGTTTCGTTCGTGGGAGTGGGTTTCGGAATATCTATTTTTTCAGATAATATATTTAATGCGTCTTCATTGCTATCTTTAGCAATAAGATTAAATAATGCTGGGGTATATCTGTGGTATAATAAATCCTCATCAAATATTTGTTTTTTTGCATATATTGGCGAGTTCGCTTCGGTATAATTTTTTTGTAATTGAATAAAATCATCATACCACATTTTTTTTGTAGCGAATTTTTCTGGCTCTTCTGTATATTTTTTTAATTTATCAAAATAATCATTATACTCTCACACTGAATTAAAAATAATTAATCAATGGAATAATTCTTGTTCGCTGTCTACATGTGTCGACATCTTTGTGAATGTCTCAGTTGCGTTGTTGTACTCAAAGGTTGGTTTTTCTAGATCAGTATAAGGCAGAATACTTTTTTGCGTTTGTACTTCGCCATTAGTACTCGTTTGTATTGTCGGAAGCGGTATGTTCCCTATAAGTATAGTCCCAATAAGAGTTGATGGAACATCTTTTTCACCACCATGATACAGATTAGAAAGTATTTTTTGAATATCTCTTGGTGCGATTGTGCTTGTATCAACTGGCAAAACAAGCGCTTTCGTCCTTGGAAAACGATCTTGTATGTAATCTACTGTATATCGGTTAATTTTTCCTCCTATTTCATTGTACAAATTTTGTTCAACAAAAATAGCAACTAGTTTGTTTTCTTCTTTTGGTCCAGCAGCCTCAGCCACATTGCGAGCCAATCATACTTCATTTCAGTCATCTTCTCAGGTTACAAAATATATCCAATTGCTTAGTGATTGGACAACTAGAACCAAAAGCATTAAACTGATCGCTACTATTTTTTTGTTTTTGTACATACGATTGATTAATCGATAAGAATTGTATGTCATATATATACTTCTCACCAAATGAAAATCAAGGTAAAATGTGGGAAAAGTTTATGCAAACGCTATTTTTTTTGCTCTTTTTTTGATTTCTGTATATGTTTCTAAATCCTTTCTAATGAGGTACAAATCATACTCATTTTGCAGTTTCAATCGCATTTCTGCGGATGTTCAAAATGCTGCTCAAATACGTGCTGCAATTTGTGGAGTAATTGATCTACGTCATTTAATTATATTGTTTATTTCAGTTTTACTCATTGATAGCATACTTCCAAAAACCACTTGCGACCGTTATCTTGCCGTAAGTTCTTCTGCAATATACTCTCCAGGATGCACTGCAATCGCAGGCAAAAGTATTTCACTCATAGTAGAGTCATTAAAATATAAAGGCTCTAGATTAAGAAGATTATAGATTGTTACTCAGAGAGTGTAAAGAATGATATGAAGTGTTGGCTATATGGCATAGATCTACCATTTATAAATAGCATACTACAATCTATTCATTTTCTGTGATCTATTTGTTAGCTCTTTTTGTAGTGTGTCTAGAAATTCGCTAGCAGATACGTTCACATCTACCATTTTTTCTTGCTCTGTTGTGATAGTCGGGAAGATTTTCTTTTCATTAAAAGCATGTATACACATAAGAAAAAATCATTTTGTTGTTAATCATTGGTTTTTTAAATTTTTTGAAAATGTTTGTTTCGTTTTCGTGTCTAAACTAAATGCAATTTGTGTCTCCATGGTAAATAGTTTAATATGTAAATTACTTCTATGTGTCTTATTCCGAGGTTGCATCTGATAGGTTGTCGAAGGTTAGTTGTATATAAGCTACTTATATATATATCTCATCTAGATCCTATTTTACGTATAATTACTATTCATTTTTCAATTGTATAAATAATTCTATATTTTCAGATTCTACATCTATATGTATCTTTTTTTCAGACAAGTGGTTTTATATCTAAACTTTCTGTTTTTCATGCAATTATTTTTTTAATTGATGTTTTTATAATCAAAAGGTAGTGTATTGGCATCTGATGCAGTATTTTTTCCCATTCTTTCATTTTTTCATAAAAACATAATAAAAGTGTAGTAAAATCACAACAAAAATCAATGTATTTTTTTTGGGTTTTAGGTTATAGAAAAATCAAATTCTTCCTGCAAGCAGAGAAAAGAGCACTCTTCAGAAGCATATTTTATAGTATCGTTTCAAAAAAACAAAGACAAAGCTATGACAAAAATAGGACAAAGCGTCCCCAGCAACTCGCGAATCCGCACTTCACATAAACAAAAAACCCTAGATACCTACCGAGTGTGTCGGTGGAGTATTAAGCTAGGGTTTTTCTTATGTATCAATATTTTGTTTAACAAATTATTTTTCTAGCGTCTCTATTCTCAATGCTTGCTCTTGTGCTTCTCTTGTGAGTTCATCTACGCGAGTATTGATTTCATGGATCGCTTCTATAATAGGAGCGAGGAGTTCAGTGTAATTTACTGCTTTTATGCCTTTGGAATCTTCTGATACCATACTAGCAAATACCTTTTCTACCTCCTGTGCAAGCACACCAAAGTCTGGTTTACTTCACTCAATCCATGTAAACTCGTATCCATTGAGACGAGTAATATCTGCAAGTGCATTGTTAATTTTTTGGATGTTTGTTTTGATACGAACGTCTGAATAATTAACCAACACTGTACCGCGAACCCCTTCTGCTCAGTTAACCAGAAGCGCAGCACCACTAGGATCAACATCATCACTGTTTATAGCTACTTTGCTATCTTTCACGAGAAGTGTAGTTGCTCACCGACTTGCTCATGGTTTGTAACAAACACCTGCGGTATATGGTCCCTTACAGACATCAGGATCAACTTCATCATAACAACCTCAAACAACAGCAAAACTACATGTAGGAGTTGCTTTCCCTCACCCACTACAATACCAATAATTTTTTGCTCATGCAAAACTCGTTCATTGCATTTGTAGATCTATCTTTGTTCAATCTACACAATAACTATCAGTAACAGTTGTACCAACTTCATAAGATTTTCCATTTGCAGTACCACACTTTACATTTCATGGTACATAAGGTGGTGGATCATTAGCTCAGGCCACGGTTAATGTACATGTATTTGTCCATGTGTTACTAGAAGAATCACATACCCAGGATCTTGTTGTTCCCGTGCTTTCAAGTGGTGCAGTATAATTCCATCAAAAAGCTCTCGGTGTTCATACACTACATAAATTCATACTTGGCACGATATCTCAAATATTATATGTAGCGCCACTAGCACTTCAACATTTCGCACTTGCAGGGGCACAGACACCCGCACTAGAACTTCGAGCAAGACTAAGACTCCCTACAATTCTTCAATAATCTGTTGCACCTTGTCAATTATATCTTATTATTGGTGTGATAAATGCCATGTTAGTATATGGAATAGTATATTGGTTTTTTGTTATGTCTTTAAAATTCTGAGTTCATAGATTAGCGTTAAGTACGTTGGATGGATAAGCTCGTCATCAGCCATTCCAGAGCGACCATGGAGTTGAAGAACTATAGCAAGAACCATCACTTGTTTTTCTAGCTAGACAGTTAGATATTTGTTCTTTAGTATTGTATAAATTTACCCAATCAGTACTGCCTTGGAATGAATTACCATCAAAAATCCTCGCGCTCCCGCCGACAACATCTCACCAGCAACTAATAGGTGCTCAAATACAACTTGTGCTATCTCGGACTGGTGCCGTTGTGTGGTTTCATATTGTAGCTATGAGATATGATTGACAAGTTTCTGTTGCTCAGCAAGCAGCATCAGAAGTACAATCTACAGCAAATGCCTTATTTCCATTCCCTGGATACAACATAAATACTGCACAAACCAGTAAAGAAGCTAGTCAGAGAGTATTAGTTTTGCTTTTAAATGATAATTTCATCATAGATGAATGGAGTAGAGGTAAAATGGAAGAGGTAATTAATAACAATTTACTGTTCCAATGGTTCAATCAGAGTAGATTGATCTATAGCACCAGACGCTACCATTAACTGAAGGGTATGGTAATACTACTGGCCAGTTTGTTGAATTCAATCACCCACATCTTCCTGTTGGGTTAGAGGAATCTCCTTCTATGAATGTGCCACGTAGAAAATTCCATTGGTTTATTGAGCCATTAACATCAGCAGGATATTGTAAACATTTACTACTATTTACTGTCATAGGAATAGGCGTGGAAGCTTTATAACATTCTGTTATTCTCGTATTCCCACATACAACAAAGAATTCATTTGATACTATTTTATTAAAGTATCATGCTGGACAAGATATGCTATCTCAACATTTATAAGCGACATCGATTCTGTCAATTCATGAACAAGGCTTTGCCGAGCAATAAGCCTTATTGTATGTTGCAACATCAGCTCATATCCATGTTCAATTATTGCATGTTAATGTTTTTGGATCACACGAATATCAACAATTCGGTGAACTATTTGAATATGCCGTTATAATAACACCATGATCATATGAGGTATTCGTATCTCGAGGTGCTTTGCATGGATTTCATCTATAACTCACACATTCTGGAGATGAATTCCCACCATCCTGGCTTACACAATACCACGACCATGAAAGTGGAGTAGCTCAAGAGTATGTCGTTGTTATAGGAGAAGGGTTCCCTGAATTACAAAGATTCGTAGTAGGACTAGAAGAAATATATAATCAATTAGAGCTTCCACAAACACCAGTAGTTCCACAAATTTCATAAGTAAGAGGCTTGGGAGCTGTACAGTTATTTTCATTTGTGTCTCTATTAAAGTTGTCCTTACAAGTAACTGTGCGATATCTGTAACCAGCATTGCAAACGCCCCAACTTCACGTATCTCGATGGTATGTTAATGGCATAGTACTACACGAAGCATTCGTTCCACCATATTGACCATAACACGACCATGTTCGAGGATTAATTCATCAAATAGGACCAGGGCTTCATGCATAACATTGTTGATATACTGCAGGCTTATTTTCTCGAGCTTGAGATGTTGTACTTGTATTACAATATCCATCTACAGGAGCAGGAGCGGTTACAGTAAGAGAACAACTACCAGTAGCGTTGTATTGACTACAAGACCATGATTTTGTTCAAACTGTAGTAGTGCTTATTGAAGATGGAGTAGGTAATCACCTTGTACAATAAGTACCTGGCAGAGCTCCAGATTGAGTAATTGATTTTCCATTAGCTGTTCCACACAAAGGCGTTTCTTTGGATTGACATGAAGCATTCGTTCCACCATTTGCTCCAAGACAAGTCCATGTCCAAGTTCCATTAGTCCCAGCAGTTCTTGTAGAAGGAGAACCACTAATACAGAGATTAGTTGAAGGAGCTGTGAAATACGCTGATCAAGTAGCTGTTCCACAAGCTCAGTTAATAGCAGCAGGAGCGGTTACAGTAAGAGAACAACTATCAGTAGCGTTATATTGACTACAAGACCATGATTTTGTTCATGTTGAAGAAGTACTTATTGCTCCAGTTAAATTTGAGGATCACCTGGTGCAGTACGCATCATAAATAGTTGAACCTTGGACATATGATTTTCCATTAGCTGTTCCACACAAAGGCGTTTCTTTGGATTGACATGAAGCATTCGTTCCACCATATTGACCATAACACGACCATGTTCGAGGATTAGTTCATCAAATAGGACCAGGGCTTCATGCATAACATTGTTGATATACTGCAGGCTTATTTTCTCGAGCTTGAGATGTTGTACTTGTATTACAATATCCATCTACAGGAGCAGGAGCGGTTACAGTAAGAGAACAACTACCAGTAGCGTTGTATTGACTACAAGACCATGATTTTGTTCAAACTGTAGTAGTGCTTATTGAAGATGGAGTAGGTAATCACCTTGTACAATAAGTACCTGGCAGAGCTCCAGATTGAGTAATTGATTTTCCATTAGCTGTTCCACACAAAGGCGTTTCTTTGGATGTACACGATGCGTTCGTTCCACCATTTGCTCCTAGGCATGTCCATGTCCATGTTCCATTCGCTCCTGCACTTCTAGCAGGAGTTGACCCATCTTGACATAGATTCGTCGTTGGAGAAGTGAAATACGCTGATCAGGTAGCTGTTCCACAAGCTCAGTTAATAGCAGCAGGAGCGGTTACAGTAAGAGAACAACTATCAGTAGCGTTATATTGACTACAAGACCATGATTTTGTTCATGTTGAAGAAGTACTTATTGCTCCAGTTAAATTTGAGGATCACCTGGTGCAGTACGCATCATAAATAGTTGAACCTTGGACATATGATTTTCCATTAGCTGTTCCACACAAAGGCGTTTCTTTGGATTGACATGAAGCATTCGTTCCACCATTTGCTCCAAGACAAGTCCATGTCCAAATTCCATTCGCTCCTGCAGTTCTTGTAGGAGCTGAACCATCTTGACAGAGATTGGTTGAAGGAGCTGTGAAATACGCTGATCAAGTAGCTGTTCCACAAGCTGCGTTTGCAGGAATAACAGTACATGAAATCGGCTTTGTACATTTTTTCTTTTCCCAATCATATGTATATCCACTTGGACACAAAATACAGTCATCTTCAACATAACTAGATTTATCTACCCATGTATCGGTTTTGTAACAATATATCAAATCTGGTGTGCTACCACCACCTCATCAATTTACTGCAAGAGAGTCTTTTATTGTCAATTTTTCTGTTGCGTTAGTTAAACCTACTCATACATTTCCTATATTTTTGTTTCGGATATCTCATGTTGTAGCTCATGACCAGTTTGTATCTCCGATATCAGCTCAGAGCACATTAACTACATTGGATAAACATACCCATTGATTGCCTGTAAATGTGAGGGTATATCAACTTCCCATAGGTCCACAATTTGGTAATGCCAATCCAGTTAAAAAATCCACACTCACACATCTCATGACTCAAGCGTTCATACCAGTCGCCGCTCTTCCTGGTCAACAATTTCCAGTTGTTCTTGCGAACTCACCAGCAGTCGGTATGCGAAAATTCAGATAATTTATATCAAAATCACCTGGTAAAATAGTTGTATTAAAGATATGTGTAGAATTGATGATGTTATCTGGTATGTCAGCTGTTGTTAGTCCTCCGATTGTGATTTTTCAGTTATTCCACTTGAGAATATTGCTATTTGCTCAAGGAATTTCGTTTCGATAAAAACCAACTTGGTCCATGCAGAATGTGCCAGAAGACGACGCACATAAAGCCGATTGGTGAGCAGGTCATCAAATATAGACTGCTTTGAAAACAGGGTCGTTAATAGTTGGTTTTATGATTGTAGATGAAAACGCTGTTGTGAAACTTAGGAGAATGCAACCCACAATACCACTTATAATATATTTCTTGTTCATACTAGATGAATGGACGATGTAAAAAATATGGTATTATTTTTATGTCCCTTCTAGCGTCTCTATTCTCAATGCTTGCTCTTGTGCTTCTCTTGTGAGTTCATCTACGCGAGTATTGATTTCATGGATCGCTTCTATAATAGGAGCGAGGAGTTCAGTGTAATTTACTGCTTTTATGCCTTTGGAATCTTCTGATACCATACTAGCAAATACCTTTTCTACCTCCTGTGCAAGCACACCAAAGTCTGGTTTACTTCACTCAATCCATGTAAACTCGTATCCATTGAGACGAGTAATATCTGCAAGTGCATTGTTAATTTTTTGGATGTTTGTTTTGATACGGATATCTGATTGACTTAGATTTTCTGTACTACGAACTCATGATAGTCAGTTAACCAGAAGAACGGATGGTTCTGATCAAGGAACTGTATTTACAATAGGATCTTTAATATCAGTTGTGCAGGTTGCGTGAGTCGAAATTTGCCAATCATAATTTTCTCAAACTATTGATATGTTAAGATAGCTCCCATTTGGTATGGTGTAAATCTTATCATTGTATTCACATAGAGCTGGAATCTCTCTTTCTCGTATATAAGGATAAGGTACTCCATCTCCTGGATCCCAATCTGGTGATGGATATGCTCATCATTCTCGAGCATTTCCAAAATATTTATTTCTATAATCACAATATTTGGGATCACCGTTAAAAAAACACGCATCTCCACTTGCTATAATATCTCATATAATATTGGTCCAATATCAACTTACAGCCCTTGTCGTTAAAATAGAACGTAAGATGTTTGCAATACTTGCATCAATTGATCAATCACGTCATATATCATCAATATATTGAGTATCCCGACCAATAAAAGTTCAATGAACAACCCAATCAGTGTCGGAAGCACCCTCTCCACCATAATCACCATCTCGCGCCCTTCCTTCTCCATCAGGGCAATATCATGATCACTCGCCTCATTCAATATTACTAATTGTGATTTTTCAATTTTCATAAAATCCATCTTCTTGACTACTACACGTAGTCTTTACACATTTGTTTATAGATCAACTGAATGCATATCCCTCCTCACAACTGTAAGTAATGGCTCATCACTCACTACCAATCCTGTCAACATCATCACTGTTTATAGCTACTTTGCTATCTTTCACGAGAAGTGTGGTTGCTCACCGAGTAACACCAGGAGTAAAACAAACAGAATCTAGTGGGTTAGAAGGATCACAAACCACAGCTGGGCTTGTAGTCGTAGTATATATATATTCATTTCTTGCAAGCGCACATACCCTCACATCAGCTGAATTAGGTGATACTTGTTGCCAAAATTGGCACTGTGCTTCTCAATTATAACAGCATGCAACCTCTGAACCAGCAACTCCGCGTCGATACTGATCACGTTGAGAATAACAAGATTTTTTGCTTCACACCACAGTACAAGATCATCACTCATAAGGAAACTTGTCATAACCAGCATAACCATCGTGATTCAATGCATAACTAGCAAACCACTTATTTGTTGTTCATGAACAATAAGCATCTTTATAACTTGTTGACATTATTATTTCATCATGATAACCGTATTTAATGTATCTATCATACTTCACCCATTCAGATTCTGGAAGCCATAGTTTATTTATTCTATTATAACTTTCATAACTGGGGTCACCACTAGGAGAGCCGTCACTTGTAGAAAAATATGGAGACCAGCTGGTTCAAGTTTTAGCCAAATCCAGCTTTAAGTATGACCATATGTTCCCTTTTGTTGCGTTTCTATAATAATATATATCATCAATGTAATAGGGAATGAGGTTTTTACCAAATTCTGTTGCAATAGAATCAAAAATTGGATCATCTTTAGGTCGTCAACATTTAAAAGTCCTTGGGTAATTATTATCATAGCTACATCATAATAATTTATTAGGAACTGGAAAAGGAGAACTAGGAGAAGTGGGATAAAATTCATTGATTGTTATATTTTTATCATTTAGAAATGTTCATGCTGGACACAATAAACCTGCTGAATTTCTTCCTCTTGTAAAATTACATTTTACTTCAAGATCTCAGGTTCTACACCCCCTATCATAAGCTCAATTTTGGTAATTACTGAGCGTAATATATCAAACTATACAATCGTAGTAGCCTGGCCGCGTAAGAGTTCTTACGTCATTACACATAGGAATAGAATAGTCAATATTTTTTGTACCACTCAAAAGTTTTAAAGAGCAATCTTGAATCTCATAACGATTGTCTTCCCGAGCGGAAGGAGTTTCCCTATTTGGGTCAACAAGATAGCAACCCCATTCGAATTTCCCCTCATTGTCTCATCACATAATCGCAAGTCATGAGTTTACTAGTGGTTTTCCATTAGTACAAAGTTGATTTTTAGGAACAGAGTCCCAATTATAGTATGTTTTACCATTTGCGGCTCAACAACTAGGGAAACCAATTGTAGATGAGAAAATCTTCTGTGGTTCTGACACATACGTAGAAGTTGTTTTTTCACATAATTTATTCCCAGCATTATATGTATACCCACTAGGACACACAGCGCAATTTGTCATATTGTATATATTTTTAGCCACCCATGTATTGGTTTTTTTACAAAATATCATCTCTGGTGTACTAGCTCCTCCTCATCAATTTACGCTAAAAGAATCTTGCACTGTCAATTTTTCTGTAGGATTTGTTAAACCTACTCAAACATTGCCTGTGTTTTTATTTCGGATATCTCATGTTGTGGCTCATGATCGGTAATCACCGCCATCGGCTCAGAGCACATTAACTATATTGGATAAACATACCCATTGATTACCTGTAAATGTGAGGGTATATCAACTTCCCATTGCACCACAATTTGGTAATGCCAATCCAGTTAAAAAATCCACACTCACACATCTCATGACTCAAGCGTTCATACCAGTCGCCGCTCTTCCTGGTCAACAATTTCCAGTTGTTCTTGCGAACTCACCAGCAGTCGGTATGCGAAAATTCAGATAATTTATATCAAAATCACCTGGTAAAATAGTTGTATTAAAGATATGTGTAGAATTGATGATGTTATCTGGTATGTCAGCTGTTGTTAGTCCTCCGATTGTGATTTTTCAGTTATTCCACTTGAGAATATTGCTATTTGCTCAAGGAATTTCGTTTCGATAAAAACCAACTTGGTCCATGCAGAATGTGCCAGAAGACGACGCACATAAAGCCGATTGGTGAGCAGGTCATCAAATATAGACTGCTTTGAAAACAGGGTCGGTAATAGTTGGTTTTGTGATTGTAAGTGCAAACGCTGTCGTGAAACTTAAAAGAATAGCACCTACAATACCACTTATAATATATTTCTTGTTCATACTATATGAATGGGCGATGTAAAAAATATGGTTTTATTTTTGTGTCTTTTCTAGTGCTTCAATACGAGAAGTATTCGCGTTCAACTGTACTTCAAGTGTGTCTATCTTGGTGTTGAGTGTTTTGATAGATTCAATAATCGGAGCAACTAAACCATTATAATTTACTGATTTCAATCCGTTTTCATCTGTAGAAACAAGGTATGGGAAAATCGTTTCAATCTCTTGTGCAATAACTCAGTAATGAAAACTACCATCGCTCTTTAAGTTATATGTATATCAGTTGATACCTAGGAGTTTTCCCAACGCATCAGGTATTGCCGAAATATTTGTTTTTAATCTAGCATCTGATGTTGCTAGATATGCAGAAGCTCTAATAGATCCAATCACATCCAGAGGATACAATGGGTTGCTAGTAAGGATACCAACTCTTCCGCCGTTTGCTCCTGTTACATATAGGATACTAGATGCACCTCCCTTCACCAACAAACTACCGCTCACGCTCAATGTCGCAGATGGACTCGTCATACCGATACCTACCTTTCCAGCGAGATTTTTGTTGTAGATCGTTCATTCAATATCTCATTCTGTCCAGAGAGATACTCAACTTGCTGTATCTGGGGGTAATGGTGTATAACAGTCCCACTTTGAAGTCGCACTATTTCGCATAACACTTTGTCATGCACCACATGGTGGCAGTCCACCAGCGGCGCCGCCGGTACAGATCGCTCCTGCTCCTGTTGTGATCCCTATCAGATAGCTCCCTGCTGCACAAGAGAGTGTCGGTGCAGAGTTGCCATTACACAAGAGAGTGTTTAACTGAGGTGATAGATCCTCACAACTTATAGTTCCATCTGATATCTTTTCTGTGGTGATCATATTTGGACCTATATCTGAACCTGTAAGTGCGGATGGTTTGATATACTTATTTACTAGTTTCAAAAGAGTAGTTGTGCTTGTCTCACTTGGTAGTTGAATACCATTAGAATCCAAAATAACTGATGTTGTTGATCAGTTGATCACGCTTAATTTGCCGACACTCATGATATTGTTGGTCAATGAGGTGTCTACAGAAAGGTTGCCACCATCTTGGGCAACACTTGGTTGCAAAAACATAGTAGCAAATCCAACTACGCCAAGCGTAAACAAAACCCCTTTTGCAAAAGCATTTTTGGGTAAGAGTGTTTCATTAGGATAAAATTTTTCAATATCTTGTGACAGACGAGATGAGAAAGATGGCATGGTATCCAATCGGAATAAAAAGTAAAAATATACTATATCTATATAAAAACAAAAATCAAAAAAGCAAGACCCTCTATCTATTATCCACGAAAAATGGTTTGCCTTTTGTTTCTTTTATGATATAATGCAATAACATTTACTTTTTTCCTATTTTTTTTGTATGAAACATTCAAATAATCTAAAAGTACTTGCATGATCTGTCCTCCTGGCAGCTTGATTACAATCAGCTTCTGCACAAACCAAGGTTACTACTATGCAAGAGCAATCACAACAACAAACACTCCAAGCCCTCTCTGGACCAGAGCGCGCAAAGCGCCTCTTCATACAGTTGAAACAACAAGCTCTCTACGATCCGACAACCAAGGCATCGTATGTGTTTTCTAAACCACTCCAAGACGACTATCTGGATGCGCTGATGCAAAAAGAAAATATCTACTATGCTGATTCACACTCTTTGGTGGTACAAATCGATGATGAGTCAACCTTGGCAACTTTTCAAAAAGCGTGATTCGATCACAAAAAAATTGCTGATAGAATTTATAGCATTTCTGTAAGTCAAGATATCCAGGCAACCAAAACTCTCCTAGAAAAGACAGTATGAGTCAAGCATGTGACATATAACTATTTTCTTTCTCCACTCGTTGGCTGAGCTACCTACTGGAACGATCCATGAATTTGGCACGATTCTTGAAGTATTTGAACACAACAGCGATTGCATGATGATATGCGAAAAGCAAATAACTATCCATCCGTTATAACACAATCGGTTGATAGTATAGAAGCTGTGAAGGTATTTCACGATGCAACCAAAGTAAATGTGCATGTTATTGATTTGGGTATCAATACTGCTAGTCCAGAGTACAATCTAAAAGAGGCACACAACATAGAAACATGAACAACAGGAAATATACAGAGTGCACATGGCAACGCAGTGTCAGCAGATGCTGTCGGAATTTTGAACAACAACTATGGGTGATGATGAGTTGCTCCCTGATTCGCACTCTTTTCGTACGATGCAGAACGGTCAGGTATGCCATGATATCTCACGAGTAATTTTGCCATCACTGCTTTACAAAAAATATACGATTATGCTGTTGCTCATCCAGAACAGATAAATCTTGTGAATATGTCTTTTCATGGAATAGATGATCCAATTATGCGTACACTTATACAACAAATACAATGATTAAAAAATGGAACACAAAATTTTTTGGCTGGTGCATCTGGGAATAGTGGAAATGCACAACCAGTTTCTTATCCTGCGAGATACGACGAGGTTTTTGCTATATGAGCTTCAAAAGCAAATAGCCCCACTAGAACCATTTGGAATGGAACACAGGTTGATAGTACACTTGATTTTGTTATTGATGGAGCAGCAAATAACACTTTATACTCTACAGATGGTTCTTTGGTACAGTCAGACGGTACCTCATTCGCTTCGCCGAAGTTTGCGTGACTTCTCGCACAGTTTCATGCGCAGAGAGAGTGAGCGAGTTCGTCGAACGCAGTGAGTGGAGCAGGTGATGCACTAGACATGAACCAGGTGAGAGCAAAAGTGAAAAAGTGAGCAGTGAAAACAGGTGAGATGAATAGCGTTGAATTGTGGTATCCGTCTGCGTGGAGAGTACTTCGCGAGCGTGTTGTAGAAGATTTACCAGATAATGTAGATGCTCAAAATAATCCTAATTTCAAAATAAATTTTACACCAAAGTTCTACAACACAAACAATGTGACTATGCAAAAAAACAGGAAGATGTTGTATCCAAATGGACAACTTGTTCCTTCTAGTGTAGACCCAAACACGGGTTTGATAACATTTCATATTGCATTTACAACAAACAATGGATTTGTGAACTGAAAACCTGCAAGACTAGCATATCAGTTTACATGATTTGCGAGAGATCAGAAAAAAGCAGTTCTCGTGGACATCCCGAAAGTTATTACGCCATACAATGTTGCAAGTGAAATAGATCAAAACGCTCCAGTAGCAACTCTAAATGGAAGTGCGGTAATTACTATTCCATTAGGATGAGTATATACAGAACTATGAGCAAACCGAA
>CAZXON010000006.1:55763-58396 GCA_964642385.1 uncultured Candidatus Peribacteria bacterium | reverse complement strand
AAATAATCCTTGCCTTCTTGGTCTCGATATGTACAAATAGGATATGCACTATGAGCGTTTTTTACATACAAGAACTGATCAAACAGGAAAGCCGAAGGAACAGCAGGTATTTTTGGTTGATATGAAGCTGGATTTGGCTGCTGGTATATTTTCTTCGTTAGCCAAAAAAACGATAGAAACGTATATTCCAACAGGCAAAAAAATATTGATTGTGTGAGGGAAAGATTGACTTGCTACTGGTGGCCAGTGTAATGACTGTGGTCACATTCCCAAATGCACTCATTGTGATATTCCTATCGCGTATCATCGTGATCTCGCATGAGCCAAGTTTGGGCTTTGTCATATCTGCAAAACGAGCTATCCTGCTTTGGTTTCGTGTGAGAATTGTGGATCATATGAGGTGGATTTTTTTGGAACAGGATTGCAAAAATTGCAAGAGTATATCCTTTGATTGTTTCCAGCAACTGAAACATTGTGTATTAGCGCTGATGAGGTCAGCTCACTTCCTAAGATCAAAAAAATCACAGAAGCATTAGAACACACGCAATGCGTCCTTGCTACATCTATTTTGCAAATTGCGCCTTCCACCTGGCAACCAGATATTGTTATCCTAATTCGTGCAGATAGTTCTTTGGTGATTCCTGATTGGAAGGTAGCTGAACATTGTTACAATATGTTGAACATGTGCATCCAACAGTATACCTGCCCAATTGTTTTGCAGGCATACAATGCGACTCATCATGCGATACTTGGCGCATGCAAACAAGATGAACCATTTTTTCGAGATCAGGAAAATATTTTTAGAGAGCAGTATGTCTATCCGCCTTATGGTGAATTAGCTGTTTTTTTGTATAGACATGAGATAGAATCTACTATGTTTACTCGTGTCCATTCGTTGTATCAAGAATTGCTTTTTTTGCAACAACAAGAGGGGTTTGATGGCGAAATTTTTGCTACTCCTCCGCTTGTCTACAAGATGTTTGATAAATATAGATACAATATCGTGATTAAAGGAAAATCTATCCGTCCGTTTTTAGAAAAAGCTTTCGTAAACCTCAAAGTCCGCGATCGTGGATTTAAAGTAGATTGGCTCCCAGAAAATATCACGTAATTTAAATAGGCGCATTTTTTTATTTTTTATTTTGTCTTAATGGTAAAAAAAGCAAAATGAGTTGTTAAAAAGGTCATCCAATTGTTATTTGGTGCTTTTGTTTTTATTTTACTTATAATAGAACTATTAACGAATGACTTTGATGTATTTTTTCAAAAAAATAGAGAAATGGTGTTGTTAATTGGCGCCTTAGTGGTTATAATCTTTATCGCTTTTTTGGGCAAATTAAAGAACGACGCGACAGGTAATAAAATGAAAAATATTGAAAAAATCATAGGAGAAAAAAGTCTTTTTAAAAAACTATGATGGGAACAATTACAATATCCAATTATTGGTATCGGCTGAGACTATGCAGAAGCTATACATATAAAAACTAGAGAAACTTGTTATAAAAATTTTATTAGTGGAGATTTTTCATCTGCGGCTATACCAGCATATGTAATAGATGCTGAATATAAGAAACGAATAACAAAACAAATAAAACTTTCTGAATTGTGAATATTTCATCCTCAAATAAAAGATACATCAGTATATAAACTCGAAAACACATGAGAAACGGTAGATATCAATGAGCTTAAGAGCCTTGTTAAATGAGGAGCATATAAGGATCTAGAAGGTGCTTTAGATAATAGTAAAAATCTTAATGATTTAACTGATACAATGCACAAGGGAAACTTTTAAAAGCATCTTGTTCATTTTGACCCTAAATTTCCGCTGTGCGTAATGTTTTTTAGAAAAAGTGTTTTTAGAGCTAAAAACCGTATTTTTTTGCTTTCACGTTCTCCTAGTCATTTTCCCCCGACTTCGTCGGGGTTGCCCGTCCTTTCGTTGTAAGCTAGTTTCCCATCGATAGTACGGGCAAACACCTTCGGTGTTTTAGCAGATAGACAGTTATTTATATTGTTGCTATTTCGTGTTTTTTTTGTATACTCTTGGTTACAAAAATACAAATAAATAGATTATGACACACAAATTATTATTAATGTTTTTCTTTTTTTTCATTGGATGGATGTTCCCTCCAGTGTTGGCGCCTGCGGGCTTATCGATAATGGGATTACTGATAGCACAAGGATTCCCAAATATTATATTGGTGATTATCATATCGGTAGCTATGATTATCAGTTATTTGCCTATTTGGTGGTTGGCTGGGAAGATCTTGTATAAACACAAAAAAGAAGATCGATTAGCTCTGAAAAAACAAAAGCAAAAAAACCACAAAGATGCTTTTTTGAAAAAAATGTATGAATCTGCAAGCCAGATTGTAAACGACGCACTTCATTCTCAACAGTTTAAGAAATTGACCGAGTATTTTGAAAGCAAAAGTGGTAAATGGATTCTATTTTCAGTTATGGTTTTCTTGTGTACACCTATTGTATCAAATGTCATTGCTGTTTTGATCCTTCGAAAAAGAATATCATTGAAGCGATTGCTATTGGTCGCAAGCGTAGGCGAAACTATTGGTGCTTTCACTTTTGTCTATGGAGGCATTGTAGTAAAATGGATAACACAAATTGTTATACAA
>CAZXON010000006.1:20874-55663 GCA_964642385.1 uncultured Candidatus Peribacteria bacterium | reverse complement strand
AGTTTATCGTATATTTTTGGATGGATATTCCCTCCTGCATTTGCGCCAATTCAACTCTCATTGATCGGCTCGTTGTTATTGGGATGATCGAATCCGTGGATGGTTGGCGGTTTTTCTGTCGTTATGGCTACGGTTAGTTATATCCCACTGCGAATGTTGATAGATTATTTTTTCAAAAAAACCACTAAAGAGCTTGCTAAAAAAGATGAGGATTTATTAGAAGGTGGAATCTTTGAGTCTAAAAAAGCTGAACAAGAAAACATAGTCTATGTGTTTATCAAAAAGACGCTTTCTGCATCACAATACAAAAAATTTGCCAGATTTATGGATCAAAAAGCTGGAAGAATTGTAACATTCTTGATAGCAATATTCCTATGTGCTCCTATTGTTTCTGACTTGATAGCTGTTTTGCTTTTGAAGTGAAAAATATCCCTAAGAACACTTCTTTTGGCTGGGTTTATTGCCAAAGCATTGGTTATATTACCATTGGTACTGTTCAGCGAATCACTCATTTCATATTTTTCTCGATAAAATGTATTAGAATTTAACTTTCTAACAACTTTATTATATCCTCATTTAGACATCTTGGACAATTTTTCTTATTTTTTTCCTAGCATTTTCTCTCGGGAAAAATACAAAGAAGGAATGATAAATCTAAAAGAATATATTTCGGCAAATTTGAACGAAGAACAGAGCAACGCTGCTTTGTCTGCAGACACCTCTAGTCTTATCTTGGCGTGAGCGTGATCTGGCAAGACAAGAGTATTGACCTATAAGATAGCATATCTTATTTTTGGCATTGGTGTGAAACCAGAGTCAATTTTGGCTGTTACATTCACAAACAAGGCTGCTAAGGAGATGAAAGAGAGACTTGAAAGTATCGCTCGTGATATTGTACAAGCAAATACCTCTGAACAATGAACTGATTCTATGCCCTGGGAGAGCTCAGATTCTCCAACAGAAGGGAAAAAAATCGAGACTCCACTCCTCACTGCGCAATCATTTCAATGGATTGGCACATTCCATAGTATGTTTCTCAAGATCCTCAAATATGATTTGGCAAAAACGGATTTTGGATATACAAAAGATTTTGTTATCTATGATGAAAACGAATCATCTGCTGTCGTGAAACAATGCATCAAAGAATTAAAAATGGAAGACGATATCGAATTGCGCGAGGTGAAAAGTGTCATTAGTAAGTTCAAAAACCAGTGAATCCTTGCATCCTCAGTGATGAAAAAAGCTGATACGGGTTACGAGAAAACCGCTGGTATGATCTATGAAAAATACGAAAAGAAACTAAAAACAAACAATGCGATGGATTTTGATGACCTGCTTTTGTACGCATACAAAATGCTCTCAGAATACCCTGATATCCTTGCATATTGGCAAAAGAAATTTCAATACATACTTGTTGATGAAGCGCAAGACACAAACCGAATCCAGTTTGAATTGTTGAAATTGCTTACCAAAAAATGATCTAATATAACCTTTATTTGAGACGATTATCAAAGTATTTACCGTCGACGTGGTGCTATGATGGAGAACTTTTTGCAAGTCAAAAAATTGTGGCCAGATATAGAAATATTTAAATTACAGATGAATTATCGCTCACGTCCACATATTGTACAAGCAGGCAACTTTATAATTAAAAACAACAAAAAACAATATGATAAGAATGTCGTAGCGCATAGAGAAGGCAATGACCGTATAATGACCTTCACCCATACAACTGAGTCTGAAGAAGCAGGAAACACGATAAAACTTATACAAAAATTTATTGTTGATAAGAAAAAATCTCGAAAAGACGTTGCAATTTTATATAGAACAAACGCTCAATCGGTTCCTTTTGAACAGCTTCTGTTGCAAGAAGGTATCCCCTACAAAATTTATGGTTGATTCAAATTTTTTGAAAGAAAAGAAATAAAGGATATTCTCTCATACCTCAAGTTTTTTATGAATCCTAGAGACTCCCTTTCATGTAAAAGAATCATCAATACACCAAAAAGGAAAATTTGACAAGATACCGTAGAGAAAATTGAAATGTATGCAAGTGAGAACGACATATCTTTGTACGATGCGACGCTTATTGTTACCAAAAATAATTTGGCAAAATCAGGTGGCGATGTACATCTAGAAGGATGATTTAGTATGGACATCGATACAAGTAAACCACTTACGAATAATTTGCCACAATTATGACCTCAAACACAAGCTGCTATCAAGTGATTTGTGACGACTATGCAATTTTTAGCACAATCTTTGGCAACTACGCCACCATCGAAATTTATATCGCAAATTGTAACAACTATCCGTTACAAAGATTATTTGATTGAGCAGGAATGAAAAGATGTCGGTATCGAAAAATATGAAAATATTGGCCAACTTATAAATCTCACTGAAAAATTTGATGAACCAGTCCTGGCTGGGCTGATGGATGGAAAAGAAGCATTGGCAAAACTCTTGGATGAGGTTGCATTACTTACAGACTTGGAGGAAACGACGGGAGGACAAAATGATGCGGTACAGTTGATGACAATTCATGCGAGTAAATGATTAGAGTTCCCTATTGTTTTTGTTGTCGGTTTAGAAGAAGGTATTTTCCCACTTTCAAGTGCTACGTATGAAGAGGATGCAATGGAGGAAGAAAGAAGGTTGATGTATGTTGCAATTACTCGTGCCAAAGATCATATTTTTCTTTCATGTGCAAATGCGCGTAGACAACGATGACAACAAAAATATAACGAACCATCTAGATTTCTTGATGAGCTTCCAGAAGAGCTTGTCAAACATTTTGATTTCACTGGCGCTGGTTCAAATGAATATACATGAATATATGTTGGTCCTACTTTTTCGGAGTGAGACCAGATCTATCACAAACTTTTTGGTGCGGGTGAGATTGTTGAAGTCCGAAACAATATGGTTGTTGTGAGATTTTGAAATCCCAAATATGGTCTCAGAAAAATGGATGCAAAATTTTTGCAGAAAAGATAGCATAATCATGAAAAATAATTTAGATTATAGGAAAATTAAACTATAATGGTGTCTATAATCTATCCACTCTATGCTCTTCGATTCATCTCTTTTCTTTCTGCAAGCAAAGTAAAGAGCCTCGTTCAGAGGCATTTTTTATTTTACTTCAAATGTAACGATAACTTCTTTGATGGAGTTGTTTGTTGTGTTTTCAAGGACATAGAATCCGTTGTTTGAAAATGGAGTTTCAAAGAAGTTTTTTGATTTAACTGGTCAATCAATGGTTTTTATGGCGATATTCTGTGGTGTGTAAATAACGCCTCTTGTACTTCGTTCAGCAAATAATGCTAGTATGTGTCTTTCTCTAACATTGAGTGAAATTCCATACTCTTGTGCGTATGAATACATTAGATTCATGTATTTCTCAGGGATATTCATGGCATATTGGATATGCATTGTGTATATGCCACTTCAGAGCGTATTTATCGGTATCACATCTTGTTTGCCATCGTATACTATCTTATTATGAACATCAAAGATAGAAATGTTTTTGGAAATAAAAGTGTCGATTTTATTATAACTATTGTTGTAATCCCATAGATACATGTGTTGATTATCAAATTTTGTAACTAAGCTATTGTCTGTAAGGAGAGTTTTAAACCCATCACTTGTACGAACAATATGTGCTTGTAAATAGCGATTTTCTTGTATATATCCAAAATTTTTGGTTATCGCTTTGATGAGATCTGTGGTATGTGTTTTGACGAAATTATTTACACCGTTGAAGTATAGCTCTTTCTTGTTAGGAAGAATCTCTCATCTAATCAGATCAATCGTAGCGTTATTAAACTGCCATTCTCGGAGTAGCTCTTGAAATCAGCCTAGTAGTTCAGCAAAGAGGTTGGAATTTACAAATACAACTCCTCTAATATCATCATTATACGTTTTATCATAGAGTTTTTTGATATTCGCACCATCCATATCGGTAAATCCAAACTTGTTTGATGCAAGAAAAGTTATCGTATCGTCGCCTGAAAGGAAACTATTTTTTGCCCATTCTGGAGCTTTTAATGTGACATTTGGATTGATTGTTCCAGGCACATAACTGTCTATCAGTTGCATATCTGTTATATGTGCATCAAAGACAGTAATTTTGATAAACGAGCCAAAAAATCATCCATTTGGTCTTTTTTCAGCTGCATTTTGGAGTAATATAATATATGTCTGTTCTTTTTCTGCGCCTAGGAGCGAAAAAATATCTTCCTTGTTTTGACTCGCCTGTGCAAGAAAATCTAAAAATGGTTTGTATTCTTGCAATCCAAGTTGTGAAAATGCGCTTGGAGTGTTGCTCAAGTACTGTAAAACATTTTCTATATCACCTTTATATGTTTTTAAGAAATCTTTGTTCTGATTATATCACTTTACGATACGTTGCATAGACAGCAAAACAGATGCGCCACGCGTATCATATGGTTGTAAGTACAAAGCAAGCTGTTCCAAGTCGCTATTAAATAGTTCCTGTGGTGGTGTCGCAAGCACAGTGTTTTTTAATGTAGAGATGGCAGAGAATATCAAGAAAAAAAAGAATCAAAAAATTGCAAATCATATGTTGATGTTTTGGTATCGTTTTGGTTGTTTGTTTTTATTAAATCCAAATGAGCGCATGCTTTTTATTTCAAGCCGTAAAAAGCTCTTTTCCAATAATACTCACAGATGTATATTTTAGCAATACCAAACAACTGACGACCGCAAACATTTTGTTAGCATTGACATATTTTATTTAGTTTTTACCCATCGAGATTTATATGATGCGTCTCGAACAAAAACTGTGTCAGATTCAAAAGGATATTTTATATAACCATCTTTTCTTATCCAGCCTTTATTTAAGCTGATTGTGAGAATGTCGCAAATGGTATTTGTTGCATCTTTTTTTTCAAGGCAGTTGTTTGAGTATGAGTTCGTGATTGCTTGTTTGATGGCTCATTTTTCTATTAGACAACTATATGTTGTTTCACATTGATTTTCTTTGAAAAAATCGACATTCCCAGTGCCTGCAACAATCTCACTTGCTTCAGTAAGTACTTGTAGCTGTAGTTCCATAACAGATTTTCTAATTGCCTTATCTGCATCTTTCGCTAGAATTTCGTCATATTCTGCATCATCTTTGATGTCGTTATATCTTTCAAACCAAAGGATTGCACTTTTGTAATGTTGCCCTCACCTACCATAGACTATTGCGGCCATAAGCGGCGCCATAGTTGGCACATTGGCGTTGAATGATGCTATTTTATAAAACGATGCTGCGGTTTCTATATCATTGCTATAATAAAATGCATTAAATCATCAATAATAAGCATTTTCATAGTTTTTGCATGGGTTTTCAAGTGATTCACGTAATCCCGTATTGTATACTGTCTGTAAAAATCCTGTTAAACTTAGAGATTTTATTTTGTCAACTTTGCCTGAATCACATGTAAATATGATTCATTTTTTGGCTAGTAGATCGGCGTTTTTCCATGATTTTTCTACTTCTTTCGTGATTTTTTTGTTATCTAAGGATACTTTTGCTTGTGGTATGAGTAACTGTCAAAACACATATGGATAATCAGAATAGGGTGAAAGATTAGTAATATTATCTAAAAGCATATATAATCAATCAACTCATTGAGATGTCATTTGTCCGCCAACGAATTGGATACTACTCAACCACTGCGTATCGGCATATATTTGTTGCAGTGGCATCATACTACATAATTTTTGATTTTGATGACACCATAATGTGTATTCAGGAAACGCAGGTGCGGTGAAAAAACTTGTTGGTTTTTGTTGTTCTGTTTCAAAATAGGTAGTGTATGGTATTGGGTTTACTTTTGTTTGAAACTTGTCTCATCGGGTCGTGCGCATGAAACTATGATTAAACAAAATATAGACACCAATTCCTGCAAAGATTGCCAATCGCCCAAAAATATTTTTCCGTAGTTTTTTCATAAGTGCTGTAATGTTAATATATAATAATAATTATTTATATTCTTTGATTTCTCTTTCCATTTCTCTAATCCTATCTCTCGTTTTGATGGTTTCTTTTTTGTCTACTTTTCTTTTCAATTTACCCACTCCAATTGTGATTTTGATCAATCCTCTGTCAGTGGTAAATACTTGTAGAGGTATTATACTAAGTCATGTTTTGGTAGTCTTTGCAAAAATTTTTGACAATTCTTTCTTTGTAATGAGTAATTTTCTTTTTCATTTAGGTTCATACGATCAGTGTATTGTGTTGATGTTTGTCTTGCTGTATAAAGGGACATCCATGTTTGATATGATAAGCTCTTTTTCATCCAGTATAACTATTGCATCTTTTATGTTAACTTGTTTATTTTTGATCGATTTTACTTCATGTCATGCCAAAACAATACCAGTATCATAGGTATCAAAGATCTCGTAGTCAAAAAATACATGTTTGTTTTTGGTGATGATTTGCATAAGGTATCAGGACATAGATATAATTCAGAAACACTACTCTCCAATTGATTCAAAAACATCTTTCAGGTCGGCTCATTTTTCAAGCTCATAGTTTTCTAGATATTTCGTTAAAAAAGGTTTTTTCTCAAGTAGTCTATCAAGCGATTTTTCTAGAATTTTGGTATCTCATGATTTTGGGTAGACGTATGATATCGGATCCAATAGTCCAGTAGGTCTAATAATTTGTTCAACGACAGACTGGCTTTTATCTATCTCGTATTGTGCAGGGGTTGCAGATAAAAATATTGTTTTTGCGTTCTTTTTTATCTTTTTTTCATCAAGCATAGGTAGTTTTTTTCAGTGGCATTGTCGTCAAATTATTGTTTCTAGCTCTTGGAAGTTAAGCGGTCTATGATCGATTGCGGATGGTAGTCTGAATCCATGTTCTATCAAGTTTATCTTTCTGGATTTATCTGCTTGAGGCATCCCTTGTAATTGCGGAACTGACATATGTGATTCGTCCATGATAAGCAGCATATCGTCTGGGAAATAGTCAAATATGGTATACGGTGATTCGCCATGTTTGCGGTTGTCAAAATAGACGCTATAATTTTCTATACCATTTACAAATCCAACTTCCTTGATCATCCTGATGTCGTACATTACACGTTTTTGAATCCTATGTGCTTCCAGTTCCATACCTGCTTTCTTGAGCTCTTGTACTCTTTCTTTCATTTCTTGTTCGATCGCTTTCAAGATCTCTTCTACATCTCACATATCTTGTAAGTATTGAGAAGATGGCCAAATATGAACTCTTTGTGTTGTTCATAGGTCTTTGAAGCTGGTCGCTTCTTTTAGCTGAATGATTTCTAACTCATTTTCATTAAAGATAAGACGATAGACGATGTTTTCAATTGATGAAAAAATATCTAAGATCTCTCCTTTGAGATCAAAACTCCCAGATTCAACTTTGCCCAACATGGGTTTGTATTGCATTTTTATAAGTTGTTTTTTGATCGTTTGGAAATCATATTCCTTTCCAACTTCAAAATACAAGCTGTTTTCAGAAAACGTTTCTTTTTTCCCTAATCAATACAATGCGGACACCGATGAGACGATAATTACGTCTTCGCGAGAGGTCAATGATGCAAGGGCTCCCAATCTGTACATCTCAATCTCTTTGTTTATGGTAGCTTCTTTTTCGATATAGATATCTTTATCGGGTAGGTAACTTTCTGGTTGATAATAATCAAAATATGAGACAAAATAATGTACGGCGTTATTTGGAAAAAAATATTTAAACTCAGTTGCTAACTGTGCTGCAAGAGTTTTGTTGTGCGAAATTACAAGAGTCGGTTTTTGTATTTCCTGGATAATATTTGCAATGGTAAAAGTTTTCCCTGTTCCTGTAGCTCCTAGCAAAACATTCTGTTTTTCTCATTTTGCAAAATTTTCAAGAATTGTCTTGATCGCTACTGGTTGATCTCCTTGTGGTTTGTATGATGCTTGAAGTTGAAACATAGCTGTATATATAGGAATTTTTGGTGCAGAAGCAAGTTTTTCTAGTGGATATATCTGTTATTGTTTAGGATAGCTGACTACCAACTCAAAATAACGATTTTCCTTCAAACTTTTTGTCATGATCTGGTGTATACTTGGGGGATTGTTTCCACTTTTATGCCTTTTTTTTCGCAGTGATGTAAAATTGCAGTGACGTGTTTGTTATCTCCTCATGTGTGGTGAGGTATTGCACAAACGATTTTCATGTGTTCCCAAAGCGGAAACATGTTATTAATCCAAGCGATGTAGAGTTTTTGAATTTCTTGAGAATACAGTTCTATTTCAAGAGGTCTTGTCTTGGCGGTAATGATATGTCCAAGCCATCACTCTGTAACGATACAGGTTACATGTTTTAAAAATGGTTTATTAAGACTTTGCGTTGCATCTTGCAAAAAAAGTGTAATCGGTAAATCTTGTGATATGCTCTGTTTTTTTCGCCAAGGCAGATTTTGTTTTGCTGGAGTGATATTGATATCAGAACCTATAACATTGTATCACATGCTATTCGCAATCATATAGGTCGTTCCAAGCCCCATAAATGGATCATAAATGGTCGTTGTTCCAGCTCACTGTGTGGTTTTCCCTACTCATATATTTACCATAATTTGTGTTAGTTTTGAAGGCATCATGCCAATTTGCATGCTATTCACTGGCTTATCAAAGTCTATTTTTGAAAAACGATCTATGTTTTGATAGTTTGTGATATGAAGGATTTGATGAAAATCATTGTCCAATTGGACATATTCACTTTGCAACTTTTGTATCTCTGTGTCTGTGTGCAATAGATCTATTTCTTTGTATCTTTTTATTAGCTCGTTTTTTTTGAGATACCCTCCCAACTCTCTGGTCGAAACTCCAACAAGATCTGTTTTTTGAATTTCTTCAATTCACACAACAACTCATCGTTTTACGATACCTCAAAGACGGCTTAAAATGCTTTCTACAAGCTTGGGTTCATTGTTGTTTTCTAAAATAGCAACTTGTTGGTTGTGGTGTTTTTTGATAAAAAACCCGTGTGCAAAAATTTCTGCACGCGAGATATCAAGATGTTTACCTAGAATTACTCCGTATGTTGTCATGGTTTATACAAAATTATTAAACATCTTAAGAATATGGAAAAGATGCTTGTTTATCAAGAGCAGTTAGAAATCTATGCAGGTTGCCCGTCCTATCGTTTTCCGATATATGACCATAGATGGTGCGGGCAATGTCCCGACTCGTCGTGACAAAAAAGCAAACAACACAATAAAAGTTAATCACCACAAAAGAGAAGAAGTTTGTCTCAACTGCCAGATTTTTTTTAGGAAGAGTTTTAGATGAAGAACTCTCGTTATTTTCCATATAAAAAAAGCCCCGCCAAGGCGAGACTTTCATTTCCCGATATTCTCGGGATGGGATGAGTTCTTCGATAGATCGAAGCTTTCATCGGCGAGGGGAATTTCTAGTATGTAAATAGTTTTACTTTTTAATGATTATCTAACTGACAGAATTATTGTCATAGTTTTTTTCTCAAAAAAGGAGGTGTTTCAAAGTCGATTTCTGGTTTAGCTGGCGCTTGTTGTTCTTGAGCGTTTTGTGCGTAAGGATGATTGCCTGCAGGAGTAACCCCTTCTGAAGCCATGCTTCTTCAAAGAAAATCCTGACTTCTGTTACTTGAAGGAGTGCCTTTATTTCTCCATCCGCCTGTCATCTCTCTAATGTTTCCAGCTCTCAGTAACATATCTTGATTTGAGTCAGAGAATCCAGTTGCAATTATTGTAACCTTTACTTCTCCTTGATAACTTTCGTCGTATGTCATTCCCCAAATAATGTTCGCATCAGGGTCTGCAATTTCTTCTACAATTCTTGCTGCATCTTGTACTTCAACTGGAGTTAAGTCTTCACCACCAGTTACTGCAAAGATTATACTTTTTGCACCATCAAGATGAGCGTCAAGTAATGGATTGTCAACTGCTCTTCTAGCAGCTTCTACTGCTCTATTTTCTCCTTCTCCATATCCGATTCCCAATACAGCTGTTCCAGAGTCTATCATAATACGTCTAATATCCGCAAAATCGATATTGATCAATCATGGTTTGATGATAAGATCAGTAATACCTTGCACTCCCAATGTAAGAACCTTGTCTATCATAGAGAAAGCTTGCTTAAATGTTGTTTTTTTGTCAACGACATTGAATATTTTATCATTTGGGATGATTATCAAAGTATCAACAGAATTTTTCATTCTCTCGAGTCATTCTGTTGCATTGATAAATCTTTGTTTCCCTTCAAATGAGAATGGTTTGGTAACTACTGCTACAGTCAAAACACCCATTTCTTTTGCAATTTGCGCAATTACTGGAGCTCCACCAGTACCTGTACCTCAACCCATACCAGCTGAGATGAATACCATATCAGCATCTTTTAAGATTGCCTTAATGTTTTCTTGATCTTCTTCAGCGGCTTTTCTACCAATGTCAGGACTTGCACCTGCTCATAATCATTTTGTAAGGTTAAGACCAATATTTACTTTGCGATCACAAAGGCTGTTTGCTAATTGTTGTGCATCAGTGTTAACAGCAATGAATTCTACTCACTCGATCCCATCTGAGATCATGCGATTTACCGCATTTACGCCAGCTCATCATACACCAATAACTTTTATTCTAGCGCCTGGGATAAATTCTGGTTGGATTTCTGTTAAAATCATGTTTCGTATATATAGAGAAGTAAATAATATATATTGTAAGAACTTGTTGTGAAAGAAAGAAGTTACATGAGTATTTTGTTTTTAGAATACATTTTTTATTCGTTGCCATATTTTTCCAAAGAAGTCTCAGCCAAAGTTGATGCCACTCAATGATATATTGCTAAATCGTTTTTTTCATCCATCATAATATTTTTCAGCCCATCCATAGATACCTATTAAAGAAAGAAGTTGTGGATTGTGAGATATATCCCCCACTCCATAGATAATATCCTTCCCCATGAACGTAGCTAATTTAAATGTGCGTTTTGCAATATTTTCTATCCCATCAGTTTTTGCTCATCCTCAGACAAGAAAGACACCTCATGGAAGTCTAGCATCTTTTTCTAAATCAATGAGGTGCTCCTGACAGTATCAAAATATTTGTTCGTATCTTGCTCCAATAATCTCTTGCAAAAATGATTGATCTATAGGCATATCTGGATCTGGTTTCTCTCAAATAGCATGTGATCCAAAACGTTTTTTAATCTCTTCAGCTTCTTTTATGTCTACTTGTAAGCCCAAGGATATGTCTCTGGTAACGTCCTCTCCTCCGACTGGTAACACATAGTATGATAATGGTAATCACTCTTCATATACAGCCATTGTTGTTTGATTGGCTCATATATCAATGAGGCATGATCACAAGTCTTTCAAATCAAAATCTAATGTAACCTCAGCTAATCATAAGATAGTTGGCACTATATCTACTACTCTTAAGCTCAACTTATCAAATATTTCGATAAGATTGTTGTAAAAACTTTTTGGTATCATAAACACGTCAGCAACGAGTTCTAGTTTTTTAGCGCTCAATCCTAATGGATCTTTTTCCTTTCTCTCATCATCGATTACTCGATTTACTGGTATGATTTTAATGATTTCATAATTTGGTTGTCCTGAAATATCAGTGATGATTTTCGATAAATGATTTATGTCATCGTGTGTAATTTTCTCAGTCATCACTCTTTTTTGTTCATGCATCCTTGTGATAAGCATTTCCGGATGAGATAATCCAATAAATACCTGATCCAAATAGTCATCTCCTAATTTTTTATGAAAAGATTCTATGATTGACGAGAATGATATTAGTAAATCATCAGCATCTAGGATCTTTCCTTTACGCATTCACTTTGTTTTGATAATCTCCTTTGCGAGCACGACAGTCTTCCCGTCTTCTTTTTCAATTAAAGCACCTTTAATATATCCGTTTCCAATATCAAAAATAGCTTTTAAGTCCTGCATACTTGTAAGAATATTATAAAAGATAAAATGGTATCAAAGTAATAATGATACTGCTAGAGATATCAATAGACAAAAATAAAAACCTGATAACCATCGGTTAGCCCTGTTTTATTAACTAGATAACCAAAGGTTATACACTAAAAACCAGTAGGTCGAGAGGTGCATTTCCCAGTAGTTGAATTTCTAGATAGACATTTTTGGAGAAAAATTTGTTTTGACCTTCTATCTATTAGTATTTTAGAACTTGCGATGCATGATGAATGATTTGTGGATATGATATTTTTATCACACACAAAAAGCTCAATGCTACCTGTATTAAGCGTATTAGTTAAGTTTCACGTTCATATATGTCGGCTTGTATTGTTATTTCATGATAAAATTTGTCCTTTTACAGGTAAAGCAATAGTATCCATACCTATCGTTCCTGTTGTTGCCAGTGAATACGAACTTGATTTACACCATTCATATCTATTAGATGACAACCCTGTGCCTATATAGATAGTATCTTGTACAGAATAAGTTGTTCAGGAAACTGTTCCTAATTCAATCTTATTGCCAGAATAGGTAATTTTGTAATATGATATGGTATTGTTCTGCCCCGATATAGTTTTACCATAATTTATACTAGAAGCGAAATTTGAAAGTTTTCCATAAATATAACTGGAACAATTCTCTCCAAGGATTATTTTATTTTGTCTCGTATCATTAAATATATTTCTTGTTAATCAAGCAAGAATTCCTACGATGATTACTACAATCAAAATTTCAACTAATGTATACGCTTTAATTTTTTTCATGAGAAAGATTATTTAATAAGAGGTCTTACAACATACCTATATGCAGAATCTTGTGGGTCGTATAAAACGACAGGTTTTTCAGCATTGATGATGCTTAAGCGAAGATCGGGAGCTTCAATAGCTCTAAGATAATCTGTTATATATTTTCCATTTAAACCCAACGTCACAGTATCTCATTGCATAACAGCTGGTATTGAAGATTGCGCATCTCACCTATCTGTTTCTCAAGATGTTATCAATAGTGAATCAGCATTGCATTGCAATGAAATATAGTTGTTTATATCTCTTGTAATGATTGATATTTTTTTAATTGCTTTTTCTAGATTTGCTTTGTCAACTTGAACTTTTGTAGCACCTGTTGTTGGCATGATGTTTTCATTGTCATAATCAGGAAATGACCCTTGAATTAAAAGGGATGTTGTAGTAAGAGTGATATCGTTTTTTTGCATGATAAAACTAACTAGATTTTCAGCAAATTTCATCTGCACTTCGTTCCCTCATAGTCCAATAAAATATTCAATAACTTTTTTTAGATCATTGCAACTAGTCTTTGGAATTATAATGTCAAAAGGGTTTGTATTTCAATGTGTCGGAATTTTATACTCAGCAAGTCTAAATGAGTCACTACCTACAAAAACAAGATATGATTGCCCATCTTGTTGTTTCGTTTTCATGAAGATACCTGTGAGAACTGGAGAGAAGTTTTTTTCAGTTACGGCATATTCTACTTTCCCAATTCAGGTTGAAAGATCTTTTGCTTCCAAATGAATGCTCGTATCTGAACGAACTTCAGGTATGGCAACATACTCTTGTGCAGGAATTCCTTTCATAGAAAAAGAATCTGATGCAGTTTTGATCAATAATTTATCTTTTGATTGATCTATACTAAGTGTTGTAAACTCATCTTCTAGCGTTTTGATGATGTCCGTGAATGTTTTTGCATTTACAGTCAATGCGCCTTCAGCTTCTATTTTCGCTCACATTTCGACATTTACATATTTTTCCATGTCGGTTGCTCTCAAAACGAGTTGGTCTCAAGACCCCTTAATATAAATGTTTTCTAGGATTGGTAATGTAGAATGTTTAGATACAAATCTACTCACCATATCTGCTAACTCTTGAAGTTGAGCTGTTTTTACCGTAACTTTCATCAAAAGAATATCAAAAAATAAAATGTATATCTCTTATTTACCGAAATTCCTTCATTCTGCAATAGAATTATACCACAAAAGTGCTTTTTCTAGATTTTCAGGTCAAAATGCAGGAAAATATTCCGGCGTAAAGTATAATTCTGCATACCCTATTCGCCACGCTAAAAATCCAGATGTCCTTTGCGCTATACTTCCTTTCGTCCTTATGACCAAATCTACAGGCTCTATGCTACCAAAATCAAGATATTTGCTAAATTCATCTTCTGTGATGTTAGCTATTTCACTAGGCGGAAGTTTTCTGATTCCTCTAATTATCTCATCTCTTCCCCCGTAATTCGCACAAAAAACTATTGTATTGGGAGAATCGAAATAGATATGATTTTGGGTTTTTGTGTCTAAAAAATTCAAAAAATTATCGGGTAGTCATGTACGAGAGCCCGCCCATCTAAAGTTAATGCGATATTTTTCTAGCAACACATCTAAATCTGTTCAAATTATTTTATACAACGAAAAAAGAAAATCCAATTCTGTCTTAGATCTTCAGCTTATGTTTTCTGTACTTAGAAATCGTATTGTAACAGTGGAAATAGGTGTGCTTGAAAAAACATATTCAAGTAAAGAAATTGCATTTTTGCTACCAGCAAGATGTCCTTCCATGGATCATTTTCCTTGCTCTTTTGCTCGAGTTCTATTTCAATCTGGGATGATGGCTATATGATGTGGATAGTCCATTATGCTATTTTTGAGATTTAAAAAACCTAAATAGTCTTTCCAATAACTATTTTTTATTTCTTATTCATCTTTATCTTTATCTTGAAAATATTTTTTGATATATTCTATACTTTTTGTCAAAAATATTTCTATTTTATCTGGATCTGCTAAATCTTTTTTTGAGAGTGTTAATTTTATACTAAACAGACCGTGATATTTGAATTTATACAGTTGTTTCAATAGTGTATTTATAGGTAAAATTCACTCACCAAGTGGTAAATGAGATTTACCTGAGGAGTTTTTATCCGATGCGTAAACTACGGAAATATATGGAACCATATTTTCCAATCTCTTCATCATCATAGTATCTCGTGACTCTTGTGTGATGTATGACGTATCTAATCCAACTGTTGCATGATATTTTTTGATGATTTCCACAACGCTTGAAAAACGATATTTTGGAAATACGGGGAGAAGAGTAATTGAAGAAGAATCCGGTGTAATAATACTAAATTCCATATCTGGGAATTGTTTTTTCCAATCGACAACACCATCTGAAATAAGCTTAAATTGTTTAATATCAAAATATTTCGGTGCATTGCATGCTACTATTCCAGCACCCACTTCTTGTGATAATGTGATTGCTTGTTGTATTTCTACTGGGGTTACTCAAGCAGATGTTTGGAGTATTTTTATCGGCAATTGATGCTTTTTAACAAGTTTCTTCACATATTTGCTATTCCATGTGTCGAAATTTTTTCACATAGCTAAATCAATACCATCGAAACCCACACTTTTGGCTACATCAAAAATATAATCTAATCAATATGAAGGTAGTGTGTCTGTGCTTAGCAGAATAACTGGTTGCAGTGCCATTTTTTGAAAAGAAAAATAAAAATATTTTATATGCTTATTTCTAGTAAACCGCAAGGGAATTACAAGTATATTTTTGCATCATATACGGTTGCCATATGTGTCGCTATTTCAGGCAAGACAAACCTAGGATCGCTTTTCGCACTGTATGCTCGATTATTTTTGTCAAATATGTGTATCTGTGTAAGATTTTGCCAATCAAAAAACAATCCTCTATTTGTAGCAAAAAGAGTTTCAATTCCTCAGGATTGAATTTCAATAAAATATTTTTGTTTCTGTGGTATACTCATTCAACCATGGAGTATCGCTTTCGTTGAGTCTGTTGTCTTTTGCTCTTGTGTAAGCGTTCGAAGGTTGGGATAAATATAACAAATCTGTTGTATGCCTTTGGTTGATTTTTTATGATTTTTTGTGCTTTCTCGTTTCTTCATAAACCCATCATTCCATGGAAGAAACAATGCAACAACAGCTTTATAACTACTAAAATAATGTCCTACCATTCGATGAATGATTTGCATAGTCTTTTCACTACACATTTTTTTGGCTATGATTTGGGGTGTCTGAAAATTATATATATTTTTCTTTTCATATAATTTCTCAAAAACGATTTCTTGCCCTAAACATAAATACGTATTTTGTGCATCTTGTACTACATCTCAAGGTTTTGCATTTTTTAACGTTGCAAAAATAACGCTATCATATCAGTATTGTGTTCATAACGCAAGAAAGTACATGTGTTTTGAGGGGTAGAAATAATGTTTTTTTACATATTAATCGGTATATTATTCTTCTTCTATGCTATCATCGAAATCGCTAAAATCTGCTTGCAATCATTCTTCTATAGCTTGTAAAAGCAAATTGCGGTCTTCAACACTCAGAGAATCGGCTTGTAAAATTTCTGTTTCTATAAAGTGTTTTTTGGTCGCTTTCTTATCGAGCAATAATTTTTCATCTTTATCAGCAATAGACAGCGAAATTGGTTTTTCTCATTGTTCTATTTTATCGTAATCCATTTGTGATAAATAAAAAATAAATTGTAATATCTATTCTGGAGATTTTTCATCTGTTGTGTTTTGTGTATTACTTTCTGGTTTCATGAGTGGAAATAGTATAACATCACGAATGTTTGTTTGTTCAGTCAGAAGCGCAAAGATACGATCAATACCCATCCCCCAACCAGATTGTGGAGGCATTCCATACTCCATTGCCTGTACAAAAGAAGGATCTCATGCTGTTGCATCTTCATCTCACGCATCTAGTGCTTTTGCTTGTATGTCAAAATTCTCTTGTTGAAGTACTGGGTCTATGAGCTCACTATATGCTTTAATTACTTCTCGGCCATTGATAAGTAGTTGTCGTTGTTCAACTATATGTGAATCTTTGTCACTTACACGCGCAAGTGGTTGCATGAGCTTCGGATAGTTCATCATAAAAGCTGGACCAACAATTTGAGGTCTCGTAACTTTTTTGTACAAATAATCTATCATAGTTGTAACTCCTTGTTTCTCTATCCCTTCCCACGTATGTCATGCTGCCAAAATATCTCATCTTAACCTTTCTTCATCGTGACGATCATAAGAGGAAACATCAATACCACTATCTTGTTTGATTTGTGCGACATAATCTATACGTTTTCGTGGCGTATTGAATGATACCTCTTTTCATACACCTTGTTTATCTGTAACTTGAATTGTTTTTTTGAGCTCTGGAATGTTAGTAAAAATATAATCAAACATCTCTTCAGTGAAACGCATATTGTTTTCATGATTCCAATAGGTAGCATAGTGTTCTATCATTGTAAACTCTTGGAGATGACTCGGGTCAGATCACTCGTTACGGAAGTCTTTTGCCACCTCAAACACTTTCTCAAACATGCCTGCGGTAGCTTTTTTTAGGCTTGTTTCAGGTGAAATGCGTAAATATACATCCATATCATAATCATTATGGTGTGTTATAAATGGTCTTGCTGCCGCTCCACTTGCAGAGGTTCACAAAATTGGTGTTTCAATTTCGATAAATCATTTCGATCGATAAAACTCCCTGATAACTTTGAGGAATTTGGAACGCAAGTGTAACCTGTCAAGCGTCTCACGATTGAAAATCATATCTAAATATCTTTGTCTATATGCTTTTTCTTGATCTTCTCATATACCATGAAATTTATCTCCCAAGGGTTGAATTGCTTTGCTTAGAAACGCATACTCAGAAACGAAAAGCGTGAGCTCCCCTTTGTGTGTATGAAACAATTCTCCTGATACTCCTATAAAATCACCGACATCTACAAGCTTTTCCATGAGTTTATATGCGCTTATTTCATTTTCTCACTCTCATACAGAAAGCATCAATTCTTCTTTTCATCAATGAATTTTTGTGATTTTGCAAGCATCTTTATGAAACATGAGTTGTATTTCCCCACTCTCATCTAATAATTTGGCAAAAGATAATTTCCCATGTGAGCGGAAAAGAGTTAATCTACCAGCGGTTTTATAGGAAATTTCAGGACTTTCAATGATCTCTTCGACTCAACGAAATCACTTTCCTTGCTTTTCAATAGCATAAAGATCAGCAATCGTATGAATTTTATCAAATTTTTCTGCATACGGTTGGATACCTAGCGTACGTAATTTTTGTACTTTTTCTTTCCTTACTTCATATTCCGAAAGAGTCATTTTTGGTAACAAAAAATTATAAAATAGACAGCTTGAATATATGATTTTATAGTCTAATTGCAACAAAGAAAGGGTTAATTTTCTATGTGAATTAGTTCATACTGAACAGAATCTTTTGGATTGTTTTCTCCATCCATAATATATCTTCTAAATCGGGTTCTTTGTCTTTTAGCGTATTGTTGCGTATGAAGAGAAATTCAATCAATAAGTTGTTCTTTTCTAACGATGTGTCTTTCTCAAAACAATGATTTTGGGATTAAGGTGTTTTTGGGGAGTAGATTGTTATTTGCTAAGTAGGCAATAGTTTCTTTGTATCCTATGCCTTGCATCGATTGGAGATCAGCCGTGTATCATTTTGAAAGCAAACCTTGTGTCTCTTCTATTAGTCACCTTTCTATCATCTCACTTACTCTTTTTTTGATGAGATCATTCGTATCTTCAGTTTCGCGCCGGAGTCAAATCATTAACATCGGCCATCTAACTGGTTGTTCTTTTGCTGTTTGCGATTTTGGTTGCCCAGTTTTTTCAAATATTTCTAATGCTCTAATAATATATCTGGTGCTGTTCGGATGATGTTTTTGTGCTTCTTCTGGATCAATTTGATATAATTTTTTCCGTAAGATACCTTGATCCTGAGCTTCCATACTTTCCCACTCAGCACGTAGTGCAAAATCTGGTTTTACTTCTGGAACCGAATAGTTTTTATATAATGTATCAATATATAATCATGTGCCACCAACAATAATTGGCAATGCTCAATTGGTTTGTATTTGCACTATGATTTTTTCAACATCTTTTTTCCACTCGCCTGCCGTGTAAAATCAATCAGGATCAATAATATTTATCTGGTGATGTGGAATCTCATCCAAAATTTTTTCAGAAACCTTGTCTGTCCCTATGTCCATGAAGCGAAAAATCTGACGAGAATCAGCCGAAATTATGTGTGATTGTAGATTGTTTTTCGCTAGTTCACGTGATATTTCTATTGATAATCTACTTTTTCCAGTTGCAGTAGCTCATCGAAAAACAACAATACCATTGGGATATTGTTGTCTAAATTGTTCTATTTTATGATGTAATTTCTCGATCATTAATATTTGCTATTGTATTGTTGTTCTACAAATCACCAATCTATGATATTCCAGATATTTTGAAGATATTCAGGTCTACGATTTTGGTAGTGTAAATAGTACGCGTGTTCCCACAAATCGATAACAAGAATTGCTTTTTCTCCCAACATCAGTGGACTTTCGTGGTTTGGAGTTGTTTTGATAACGACATCTTCATGGTCTTTCACAAGCCAAACCCAACTACTTGCAAATGCAGTAGCGCCTGCAGAGAGCAATTGGTTCTTAAACTCTTCTATATCACCAAAAGAATTTTTGATGATGGTTTCAAATTCTGCTGACATGCCTTTGCCACCAGGTGTAATGCACTTCCAAAAGAAATTGTGGTTCCAATGCCCTCCTCCGTTATTTTTTACAGCTGTTTTTATGTTTGTTGGAAGAATATCCAGAGACTGCAAAAGCTCTTCGAGCAACTTATTTTCTCGTTCAGTATCTTTGATCGCTGCATTGAGCTTATCTAGATAGGTCTGATGATGCTTTGTATAGTGAATTTCCATCGTCCTTGCGTCAATCGCCGGTTCAAATGCATCAAAAGAGTACCCAAGTGTTGGTAATGAAAAAGCCATGTTTATGATAGTATAGGTAGTAAATAGGTTATGCTGCAGGTGTATTTTCTTCTTCTTCTTCTTCTTTCATTTCTTCTTTGATTTCTTCTTTTGCTTCCTCTTTTGGCTCTTCTTTCTCTTCTGTTTTCTTTTCTTTAATTGTTTCTATCTTTTCTACTACTTTATTTTTAACATCTTCAACTTTTTCTGAAATTTCACTTGTTTTTTCACCAACTTTAGTAGCGATGTTTTTTACACCATCTTGTGTTTTATCGATTACTTCTTCAGCCTTTTCTGAAATTTCAACTCTTTTTTCTTCAACTTTAGTAGCGATGTTTTTTACACCATCTTGTGTTTTATCGATTACTTCTTCAGCCTTTTCTGAAATTTCAACTCTTTTTTCTTCAACTTTAGTAGCGATGTTTTTTACGCCATCTTGTGCTTTATCAAGAACATCTTCAGCTTTTTCTCATGCTTTCTTAAGAATTTCTCAGCCTTTAGTTACAAATTCTTTACCTTGATTGGTTATTTTTTTGGTAGTTTCTCCAACACTGGTTCGTAGATCATTAAAGAATCCCATGGTTATATAAATTAAGAATAAATATTTATTAATAGATAGCTATTTGGGGGCAAATGTAAATAGATTTTTACTTAAATCTTTCTCTTATTGAACCCCAGCCAAAATTTCATATCCGTTTTCAGTAATTAGTACAGAATATTCTCGTTGTGCGCCTAGATCGCCTTTTTGTGTGTATAGATTCCATTTAATATGTGGTTTTTCTTTATATGATCGAGATTCTATTGCGGTTATTGGTTCTAATGCTATTACCATGCCTGGTTCTAAAAATATCCTTTGTAACGAAGGATGTGCATAATTATAAATGTATGGTGGTTCCCACAGCGCTGTTCCTACCCCATGCCCTGTAAGATTGCCAACAATTGAACAATTGTTTTGTTTTACGATTTTTTCTACTGTGAATCAATAATTGTATAACGGCTTGCCTGGTCACAGTGTTTTCACCCCCGCATCTAAAGCCTGTTTAGTAGTGTTTTTCAGATGTGTCGCTTCTGGATTCGTTTCATCTCATCATACTACTATCGCTATCGCAGCATCACTAAGTGCTTTTTTGTAGTTGATTCCAGCATCAATTTTTAGAAGATCTCATGCTTTTAATTCATAGTTGTCAGGTATACCATGTACAACACAATCATTTACAGATAAACATAAGTTGTATTTATATCATTGATTGCCAAGAAAAGCCCCTGTTACATTGTGTTTTTTGCAAAAATCTCTACTCATATTCTCAAGTTCTATAAGTGTGACTCATGGTTTCGTTGCATCACGAAGCAATAAAAGCATCTCAGTTAATAGTCTTCAAGAAATGCGTAAATTGTTAATTTGTTCAGGAGTTTTAATAATTATTCAATCTTTATTTTTTTGCATCTTTTTAAAAAATATTGTTTAAAAACACAAGGATTGTACTAAATATAATGAAAAAAGCAAGAGTGAGGTATATCTATTGACTCCCGTCCAAAAATGTTTATAATTTTAACGTTTAGTATGTAACCTTTTTGAGAATGATCTTAAAAAACGAAAATATTGTCACATGAGAGATGCTTCCAGAAGAAAGGAAGTTCTTAGAGTGAACAAATGAACACAGAACCTATGAAATGTGATGATACTCTTCTGCATTCCTCTTAGCTGCTGCCGATCTTGTTTATATTTTACAAGATGATGGTAGTATGACCTTAAATACAAAATCTCAAAATTATACGAGCTGAATCTGAATTTCATTTGAAGAGTATACTGTTCAAAAACTAAAGGATATTGAAAATACCCATGCAATGGAAACCGAAAGAAGGAATCAACAACACGATGTTTGGACTCATAGAGACGATAGATAATATCTTTTCATCTAATAACGAATAGACTTGCACTTATAGGCAAGTTTTTTTCATATTTGTGTTAATTTATATAAATAATCCTCTTTTTTTTGACAAATATAGAAAACTCATTATATTATATACGTCAATATTTATTCCTAAAGAAAAACAAATGAACAAACTCCTCAAAAAAATTGACAAAGGTACTCCAGACAAAGATCGTTTGATCCTTGTAATCCTCTTTGCTGTATTTGCCTTTACAGTAGTAATGGATGTGGCTATAATGACAAATTTGGCACTTGCTGCTATGTAATTATATATAGACAGGCACTTACTACTTACTAAAAGATCTCTCTCGCTGGATTGAGATTTTTTTATGAATTATTTTTTTAAAAACTTTCACTTGTATAATTGTATATTATACATATAATATCTAATATGTCATCTTTCAATCTTTTACATAAAATCTCAAAAGTGTTGTATGATGATACTAAAAAACAAATAAACAAACAAAAAAAACATGAAAACACAAAAAAATTCTAGAATGTCCATGATTATAATTATGGCATTCATCTCTCTGTTCTATACAACAGGGATCGTAGCCCAAGCCACCAAATTATATGGTGGTAAGGTAAACATAAATGCAACCACTGGTGCAGATAACACATTGGGTATCTATCTATCTGGTGAAGCCGGAATGGGTATCCTATCTGGTCCAACCATAACCGACAACAAGCCAGTCTGGTTTTTGGGAGGATATGTGGGACCAAGTATCGCCATATCTGATGCTGGTTTGCGAGCTAATCTCGCTGGGGGCTATGAACAAAATCTGACCTATCAACGAGGTCAGTATGCGCTACTAGTAGGACTTTCAGCAGAAAGCTGGTCTCTAGAGAGCATAAAATTATGGCCAACCATTCCTCTCTACCGGACGAAGTATAGTAACTTTGTTCTATCCGGTAGCTGGTATCCAAATGCGAGTACAGTCGGTATCGGTCTGTTTTACCAGAAAGAGTACGATTGCTCGTACGCTGGTATAAAACTTTCGATGCGCATCAGCAATACTACTGGCCGTGGGTCATCAGGTTCAACATTTAATTGCTGGGGGTATTAACTCCTAGCAACATCTACTTATGAAATATGCAATCTTTTTATAGGGTTGCATTTTTTTAAATCAAAAAATTAATAGTATTTACGAACCATCTACGATTTTTTCTTCTTTCTTTTTGTTCTCGCAATTAGATTAAAAATAATCTTTCAAAATTATATTTTATTCATCATCAGTTTCTTCAAGTTCAGCTGTAGGGATTTTATAATTACTCTCTTCAAGATCTTTTATTTGATCTCTGATAACAGCGGCTTTTTCAAACTCCCAAGCTCAGATTGCTTCATCAAGCTGTTGTTTCAAATTTAACATAATGATCTCTTTTTCTTTTTTTGTGAGACGTTTAAGATGTTTATCGTTTCCATGTGGCATGTGAGAAAAAATTTGCTCTGGGAGGAAATCGTCATCTGTTTTTACAATACCAAGATTTTTTACATTTGAAATAGCAAGTTGTGGTGTTATATTGTTCGCTTTGTTGTATGTTATTTGAATGTTTCTCCTACGATATGTTTCTCGGAGTGATTTTATAATAGCTTCAGTCCAATGATCTGCATACAATACCACTTCACTATTTGGATTTCTGGCTGCACGACCAATGATTTGGATAAGAGATGTCGTAGAACGCAAAAATCATTCTTTATCAGCGTCCAAAATTGCAATCAATGAAACTTCTGGCAGATCGATCCCCTCTCTGAGTAAGTTAATACCAACAAGAATATCTATAACTCACGTGCGAAGTTTTTTGATAATATCCCAACGATCAATTGTCGATACTTCTGAATGAAGATAATACGCTTTATATCACTTAGATAAGAGAAACGATGATATTTCCTCCGCAGATTTCTTGGTTAAAGTGAGTACCAATACCTTCCCTTTTTTTGCAATATGTTCATCAAGTTTCCCATATAAATGTTCCAAAAAAGCTGGCAATGGTTTAGCTTGCTGGACATTGGTTTGTAGGTAGTCAGAGAGGTTTGGTAAGTCTTTCATGGTTATTGATTGAACAAAGTCGTTTGTATACAGCCATTATCAAGCACTATTGCATTTGGTAGTGTCAGTGTAATATATCCATTATATTCTATTTCAGACATTCCATCAGAACAATTTTGCGGTTTGGCCGTATTTGATGCTATAACGATAATCATATTTTGTGGATTTGTAAGCGTATAGCTAGTCGTGTCTTGAGCAGTAATAGTAAATCAGGTGTATGTTTCTCAGCTAATGTTATCTGGGGATGTATATGTTGCGTTTCATGAGCCAAAAGATAGCGACCAAAATGGCTCTGTCCCTGTTGCCTTAAATGTGATTGAGGAAACATCTATTCATGTATTGTTGTTTGTAATGGTTTGTGTGTTTCCAGTTAGTAGTGTTGTGTCTTCAGTCTTTTGTGTAATTGATCAAAAATCTAACTTTGTTTGATAGTAGAATAACCAAACACATACCAAGACTCCTAGCACAAGGAAAATAGAGTACATAAGCTGTTTTTTGATGTTTGTTTGTTCCTTAGGTAACTGTGTTTTCATTTTTTATCGCGTGTAAATAAAATATTTATATATGTTTTCTATTTTTTATAATTCCATTTTCAACTTTGCAATTTCTAATTTCAGTTTTGCTATTTTCATTTTAACCTCATCCATTTTTTTCTGTTTTTCTGCGATAATTAATGGTGATGCATTTGATGAAAAAGAAGCATTAGAAAGCATTGCTCTAAGTGATTGCATAAATTGTTCTTCAGCAATCAGTTGTTTTTCCAGTTGTGTGAGAAGCTCTCTTTTGTTGATTTCTCTGTGTGCTTTGAGTCCAATTTTCATGTCAACAACAAGCTGTGTTACATACTCCCCAGGGATTTCTTCACTTTCTCTATTGTAAAGAATTTCATCTGCAGAAACCAAATCTTTAACCAGTTGTTCGTATCCTTTTACAAAATTATTGAAACTCATATTCGCTTGTAAGATAATCTGTGCTTTTTCATGAGGTTTTACTTTTTGATCAGCACGAAGGTTTCTCCATCAGGTAATCATATCCATCAAAATTGCTATTTTAAAATCTTTTGGCAGATTTTCTAACGGTTGAGGCCATGAACTTTCGATAAGCATACCATCAAAATGCAAGAGTCCTCGAAGTTTCTCTGTTACAAAAGGCATAAATGGATGAAGTAATTTTAGTTGCGTTCCCAATGCATATAGGAGCACTTTGTCTGTGTATTCAGATTTTTCACGCTTAGAAATCTCTATGTACCAGTCACAGAAATCGCCATAAATTAGTTGGACAACTTGATGTGCATAATCGCCTAGTTGAAATTGGGAAAATGCTCTTTCAGAGTCTAAGATAACTTGATTTGTTTTTTGCAACATCCATTGATCAAAATGATTTAATCTATCCATATTCATCAAAATATCTTCTTCAATCGCTTCTAAGTCTATTTTAAAATCAGTTGATATGTCCTTGAAAACCTTCATAGAAATAAATCTTGATGCGTTCCAGAGTTTGTTTGCAAATCTAAAATAATATTCTGTTTTGCCCTCGGAGAAGTTTGTATCATTTCCTGGAGTAGATCAAATTATCAAAGCACACCTCAATGCGTCTGCACCATATTTGTTTACTATACTTACTGGATCTAACGCATTTCAAAGAGATTTTGACATTTTGCGCCCCTTTTCATCTCTAACTATTCCATGGAAGTATATTTTTTTAAATGGCATTTTTTTCGTATTTACATCTCCCATCATCATCATTCTCGCAATCCAGAAGAATATAATATCATATCCTGTTTCTATGAGATCATTAGGATAATATTTCTGGAAATCAGGCGTCTCTTCTGGCCGTCCAAGGGTTGAGAAAGGCCATAACGCAGATGAAAACCAGGTATCTAGCACATCTTCGTCTTGCACCAATCATACGTCTCCATTCGATGCTAAAGCATCTATAGTAAACACATATTGATCACGGTTTTTTTCTACTAGGTGTGTTTTTTCTAGGAGATCAACTATTTTTTCATAAGATTGTATTTCTTTTCCGATATTTTCTAGATTAAAGATTTTTTGTATTAGATCTACCTCTTCTAAAAGATTTGCATCTGTAGCAAATTTCGTGCGATAGAGTTCAATATAACTATTTATAACGAGCCCCATACGAGTTACTATGCTCTCTTTGGTGAGCAGTTCTATAAGTGCTTCTAAAGAGAAAGTTTGTGGTAAACGAGAGTCGGCAATAAGGTTAAAGAGAATCAAAGTTAGAATAGTGTTTTTTTTGTCTTTTTTGTGATCCTTCGTATATGTCAAAATTGAATCCTCATCAAAGACATAATGTGCTCCTGATGTTGCACTCCATACAGGGATGCGGTGTCCTCGCCACAGTTGACGAGAAATACACCAAGGTTGAATCTTATCTAACCATTGATGGAATTGATGTACAAATCTTTCAGGATATACTTTTACTTCTCAGCTATCAATAGCTGAAAGTGTTTCTTTCGCAGAATCTGACACATCTACGAACCGTTGTTTAGAAAGAATCGGTTGTATACGAGTATTTGATCTTTCGCAATATGGTACTGTATGCACATATTTTTCTGTTTTTTCAAGATTTCCAATTTCATCCAATTCTTGTAGTAGTCATTCGTATGCTTGTAAAACATCTCTCCCTTCGTAGTTTGGTCATGCGTGTTTTGTGAATTTTCCTTTTTTATCCAATGCAAAAATATCCATAGGTAAGTTTTGTCTTTGCCCTATATCAAAATCTACTGGATCGTGAGTTGGAGTAACTTTCAGAGCACCAGTACCAAATGTCATATCTACAGACTCATCAACAATGATAGGAATTGGTCTGTTAATAATTGGGATAAGTACCTTTTTACCAATCATTTTTTTGTATCTTTTGTCGTGAGGGCTTACTGCTATTGCTACATCTGCGAATATTGTTTCAGGACGAGTTGTCGCAATTGTAACGGCATCTCCTTTCCCTTCAATGAAATATTTGATGTAGTATAATTTCCCTTCTTCTTCCCTATACTCTATTTCAATGTCGGAAATCACGCTTTGAGTACCCACTGATCGATTTACAATACGAGTTCATTCGTAGATTTTTCATTGGTTGTACAAGTTTGAAAAAGATTTTCTCACTGCGCGTGAAAGTCTTTCCGATAGGGTGAATTCTTCTCTACTTCGGTCCAGAGATGCACCCATAGATTTCGTTTGTGAGTTGATTGTGCTTCTGCATTTAATAGCCCAATCTCGTACTTCTTTGATAAAAGCGTCACGTCATATTTTTTCTCTATCTTTCTTCTCAGCACGCAATTTATCTTCTACTTTCACTTGTGTCGCGATCCCAGCATGATCTGTTGCTGGTAACCAAAGTGTATCTTTTCATTGCATACGGTTGTATCTTACGATTGCATCTTGAATCGCTATCAAAAACCCATGTCCAGCATGTAATACACCTGTTACATTCGGTGGAGGGAGCGTCATCATAAATCTTTCCGTCGTTTTCTTATCACCCTTTTTAGAGGTTTTTTTGATTGTACCTTTTTTCGCAGGACGATCTGATGCAGGCAAAAAACATTTGTTTTCTTCCCAGATACGATATATCTCTTTTTCAAGTTGGAAGTCATATTTTTTTGGAAAATCTTCTTTCATTATGCAATACTATAAGAAAAGATAAAATATCTGTTTATGTTTAGTGATACTTGGGTCTTTTGCAAGAGAAACACCCAAAAAATGCCCTTTTTTTGACAAAAAATGATCTATGCGTATACTTATTTCAGGTGGAAATATCCTAGTTGACCATCTGGAGAAATATAAAAAATTTGGTTAATAGCCAAACTCCCCCGACCTTGGTCGGGATGCCCGCATAAGCGTTGCTTGGTGGTCAATCCACAGATAGGACGGGCATCATCAACGATGAAAATGATGACATAATGCAAATTATTTATTTATTATTTATATTCTATGAAAAAATACGTTTTTGCTCAAGTTGGTCAAGTTACACAAGATATTTTGGCGTCAGGGAAAAGGTTGATATATATGGCTGGAGCTTCTGCTTCTGGTAAATCATATATTGCCCAGGAGCTTGCAAAACAACTTGAAAGTGCATGAAAATCAGTTTTGACAATCTCATCTGATAATTACTACAATGCTGATAGTACGATAAAAAGTGTTATTTTGGGGACGTATGACCATCCAAAGTTAATCGATTATAAATTGTTAGCACACGATATAGACCAATATTTTTCTGAAGGTAAGTTCATGTTGCCTATGTACTCTTTTTCTGAAAGCAGAAGAACTGGATATGTTGAGGTGCAAAAAAAAGCAGACATCGTGATCGTTGAGTGATTGTATACTATTTCACAGTTACCTATAAAAGAAAATTCTATAAAAATATTTATCAGTTCGTCGCCTGAAGATCTGATTATTAGAAGACTTCTAAGAGATCCCTCAAGAGTTGGAGAACCACTATATATGATCGTTGGAGCATTAAATAACGTATTCCCTATGTGGAATTTATACGGAAAATGACAAGAAAAAATGGCAGATATCATAATAGAAAATGATTACGATTTGTTAAAAAAAGATGGTAAAAAAAGTTACTGCATGCTGTGGGATGGTAGTTTAGAAGGCAAAAAAGAAACTATGAAAGAAGAAGTTGTAGAATACATATATGATGACAGTTGAGAAAACACAAATGGTAAATTGTTGGTCAATGAGTACTATCAAGATGGATATTTGAAATCTGTCGGGATAAGTAAAACTATTTCATGAAACACTTGTCATGAAGATTGAACTCAACGTATTTCTATGCGCATCTACAAATCTTGAATCCTGACACAACTCCACTCTCTTTTACAAAACGCCGGTCTGCAATACGAATGATATGTTGAATATACTCAGACGACATATCTGGATAAAGACGGTAAACGATTTGTCGTTGAAGATAGAAAGGATGGAAAAGTTATCAGATCTGAAGAGTAATATCTCATTATAGCTATCTATGGAAAAAGTTCTCAAGCCTCATTATCAAAAAAAATGTTACATCACGCAAGATGATACATCAACTTATACATTTAAAAACATAAGAGATTTTTCTTGGAGCTCTGAGTGACAAGATCAGAAACAGCATTGGATTACAGAAACTTTTCATATTGATAAAATCAAAAAAGTCTATTTTCTCTATGCGCCTTTTGGTCCAAAAAATATGATTTGACATTCGATGATAAGTTTCCATTTTATTGACGGAAAAAATATTTGTTTAAGTGTAGAAGCGCCATTGTATCAATGAGAAAATTATAGTTTTTTTAAGGCTTTCTTTGGGTTTTATGATATCATGTATATTTGGTGAACTGAACAAGATCACGTCTCTTTACGTACGAAAATTAGAGGCGATAGTATACAAAAATATTTAATTGATATTTCCAATAAGCACTCTAAGCAACTTTTCATGGCGTTAATTCAAGCAACGCAAAAAGTGGTTAACAAAAAAACTCCTTATAATTTAATTTGGAATAATTGTATGACTTCTATATGGCAGATTGCAAGCACTCGTTTCAACCTTCCTAGATGGAATATGGCATTGTTGTTTGCTAGATTTACTCCAAAATTCCTGCATAAACTAGATCTGGTAAATGTGAAAGGAAAAAGAATTTTGAGAGAAAAGAAATAGGCACATAGTTAAAAAACCCATTGCATGCAATCATTATTTCTATATACTTGACATGTTATTAAATATGATTATAAACAAACTTAAAAACAAAAAGTATGCCAATAGTAAATTACAAAATTGAAGTAGTTGCACGAGGTGCTAAAAGAGATGTTTATCTCTTGTTAAACGAGGGGGGATATGAATGGAGAGGTATTTTTAGAATTATTCAAAACAAAAACAGATATGTTTTAAGGCATGTAAAAAGATACCACCTTGGAGCGTTAGTTGATGTTATAGGATTAGACACTTTTCAAAAGATTATCTCGGTAATTTATCACAAGATTTTATATATCTCTCGTGATGAAACTGGATTACAAGGGGTTTATACTGGCAAGTATGAATTTGAAGCCGAAATATCTTTTATGCCCTTTCAAATTCATAATGTGTCCTTATACAAAACTCTGCTAGTTTTGTAATGACAGTAGAAATTATTAAAGCGCGTCTTTTTAGGATGGCGCTTTTTTAGATTATAGGAAAATCAATATATAATGGTGTCTATAATCTATCTATACTCTTCGCTTCCTCTCTTTTCTTTCTGCGACAGAGAAAAAAGCCTCGTTCAGAGGTTTTTTTTTGGATTATAGGAAAATCAAAATATAATGGTATCTATAATCCACTCTATGCTCTTCGCTTCGTCTCTTTTCTTTCTGCAAGCAGAGAAAAGAGCCTCGTTCAGAGGTTTTTTTTATTTTTCATTGTCGCCCAGCTCCCCCTTTTCTATTTTTTCCAAAAATATTTTGGTTCCATCAACAACATGACGAAATCTGTCTCAGAATAATTTGGTTCAACCGAAATATCTTGTGACAACCACAATTCCATTGGTTACGTTTTTCCTTTGCAGTTCTCTTAGAATACACTGCCCTGCACCTGTTTCTCCATCATCATTTTTTCCCTCAATGATTCCTCACTCTGGAGTGAGTATTCTGTAGGCGTAGGTGTTATGCGTCGCTTTTCTAAAATATTTGTCTTCTAGGTGAGTTTTGAGCCAAGGTTTAATCTGCTCTTTATAAGTTACTCTCCCTCAGGAAAGAGTGTATTTTGATCATCTATCAGATATAACATTGTAAAAAATTTTACAATCAAATGTAATATCTAGTGTCTGGAATCATGGAAATAATGTTGCTGGGATCGATGTCATGGATCTATTTTGAAAAGGGATTGTAGCCATGTTTTAAAATATTTTGTATCGGCAAAAAAACATTTGTAGGAAGATCGTCTCGTGAGACCCATTCTCGTCATTGGCATTTGGTAGATTCACGTGCTTCAGGAGTTCAGGATATATAATCACACGTCACAAAGACAGCAACATAATGTTTGCCTACATCACTCATGATGTGGTTTGAAACATACGATATAGAAAAATTTGTTGCGTTCAATCCTGTTTCCTCAAAGAGCTCTCTTGCAGCGCACTCTTCTATCTCTTCTCCAAACTCAAGGTGTCATCATGGGAATGCATAGGTGCCTGCTCCATGTGATCACAATCTTTTTCACAAAAGGACTTTTCAATCGTTGCGTATGATAACAGCAACTCATACTAATGGCCTATTACCTATTTTTTCCATCAAAGTAAAAATAAACTAAATATATGCTCTATAGTAGATTTTATGATTTGAAAAACAACTATGTTTTTTAGATTATAGGAAAATCAAAACAATGGTTAATGGTTAATGATTAAAACTTATTTTTAATTAATCATTAATAATTCATAATTAATAATTAAATACCCACCGATTTGTCGAAAATTCATCTAAAATTATATTTTTTTGTTATTTTCGTACCTTGAAAATGCAATTCAGAAGCCGCGTTCCTAAAATTTGTATAAAACACTAAAAAAAGTCCACTTTTTTTTGACAAAATGCAATTTATGGGTATTATAATCATGTCGAAAAGAAATGGATCATTAACAAACAGCTGTCTTTCGAATAAAGGCGTGATAGTGAATATAGGTGTACAACGATTTCGCAAGAAATTTGATTTGTATTTTGATTGTTATCTAGTCGTTGAAGGTCTCGTACTTCCAATTGCAAAGAATACAATACTATGATTGTGATTTTTTTAAGACTAACCCCCTTAAAATCTTCATAATGAGGTAGCTCTTCCTATTCGTCTTTCTTCGAAAGATGGTAGTAATAAAGAACAAAACGCAGTCTTAACAACTGCTTGCATAAATCTACTTTGTCTAAACAACATTGTAGGTTCTCCACTTGATACCTCGATGAAGATCGTGGAAAAGTCTCTCGGTAGGAAACTGCCTCTAGACCGATACTATCTGATGGATTTATCCGTATATATCACTTGTAGAAATACAAACTATATATGCAATAGTGTCCACTTCATTGTGTCCGTTCGTATCTTGAATGGTTCTGGTTAGTAAAGTTGAGTGATCTTCTTTTCTAGCTAATGCTAACCTTGCACTCTATCAGTTCTTCGCGACTGGTATATCTTGATAGCAATATCATTATATATTTCCCTTAAAAGAATAGAGATCTATATGCATAACAAGCATATATTGACAGGATGTACATTTATGTATGAAGGTATGTGAATTATATACCCGTAGCAAACGAGCTTTTGTTCCAGTTCTATCCTCTTTCGATAAAAAACGTTTGATAATTGCTCTTCATGAGGATTATGTGTGTCGCAAGATGCACCTGGACTCTCTTGATAGGTATCGCAAGATACTTGCAGTCATTATTGAGCGTTTTTTCTTTTTAGAAAAAATTATATAAAATAACTAATTATCACATAGGCAATAATCGAGATAATAGCTTAAAGCAAATTTCATTCTTTGTATTGACGTCGTGCAATAACAGAAAAAACTGTTCCTATAACAAATCTAATAAACAGTCCAGCGTCAATATATAATTACAATTATTTTTTATCAAATCTTTTGTTGTCTCTATTATACCTTTTTTGCATTGTGCTTTCTCGTTCTTTATCTAGTTCAATATTATGTGCATTGGCCATACAAATAACAGAAAATAGCACATCAGCTAATTCTTGCCCGAGTTCTCTTACGATTTCTCATTCTTTCTGCGGTTTATTACCATGAAGAATATTTATAACTCTTGCTACCTCACCTACTTCCTCGGTAAGTTGTCATAACATCCTATGTGGTTCAAAATATCCTACTTTAAACTGAGATATCCAAGTGTCTACATTCTTTTGAGCTGATTTAAATGGCATTTTTGTCGTATAATATTATATAAAATTTATTCACCAATATATTCAAATCTTGGGTTTGTGTTTTCATAATTTAATTTCTACCATAAAAACACCATAATAGTAAAAAAAGAATTATGTATATTTTATTAGTAATAGCAATATATTCTTGCATTGCTTCTATGAGTCGTTACTATGGGGATATGTCGTTATCTCTCTACATTCATATTCCATTTTGCTCGCATAAGTGTTCGTATTGCAGTTTTCCTGTAATTCCAATTGAAAAACTACTTGATAGATCATGATTTGCTGCTCAATACAAGCAAGCTTTGTTGCGCGATATAAAGTATCGAGCTGAAAAATTAGGAAAGGATGGTAAGAAACCCCAGATTTCTACGTTGTATTTTGGAGGATGAACGCCCCTTCTTTTTTGAAGCGAGTATATTTGTGAAATAATTGATTATGTGGCGGATAGATTTGATTTGCGTGATCTAGCAGAACTTAGTATCGAGTGCAATCCATATCCATATAAGGAAACATTGGTCGCAGTACAAAATATTATTGATAGATATGCAACCTTTTCGTGTTTGAGGTTTTCGTTTGGTATACAATCGTTGGATGTTGAAACATTAGGTGCCGCTTGAAGAGATACCGATTTGAGGAATTTACAACAGTTTAGTAAAAATCTACTCGCTCTAAGAGATACTTTTTATGATAAACAATGAGAAAAAAAATCCAGTCAAATCGTCTATAATTATGATTTTATTGCATTTGGAAAAAATACTAAAACGGCAAAAAACCGTTGGCTCCAGGAGTTGATCTCTGGAAAAAAGATTGATTCATTTTCGCTCTATACATTAGAACTGTTCCCCGGTTCACAGTGGTATCAGGGTGGTATAAAAGACAATATCGTTGCCTATAATGCTCCTTGGGAGAATAAACTTCCCTATGTTGCGAATGAAGATTCTCTGTGGGATGATTTTTCTCGTTTACAAAAATTGTTTTTGGAGTGATGATATCAGAGATATGAAATATCAAACTACGCTCTGGCATGAAAAGAGTCTAAACATAACATGGTCTACCGAACGATGAAACCATATATCGGTATTTGACTAGGTGCACATGGACTTGTTGAGATTGATAAGGTTTTCTATAGAACAACATCTGCATATGGATGGAAAAAATATATTCAATGACCCACACAGGAGCTGCTTGAACGAGAGATTCAAAGCGACGAGGATTTTTCAGTAGAATCATTTTTCCTCTGATTACGTCAAATTGGATGAGTAGAAAATATAGGCGATTATGCTGCGATTTTGGTAGAAAATTATGATAGTATTTTAAGAAATCTGCAAGATGAATGATTTGTTGTCTATGATGGCAAAAAATTATCTCTCACGAATGAAGGTATGAATATTCATCATCACATCTGTACAAAAATTATGAAAACGATATAATTATCAATGGTTAATGGTTAATTGTTAATCGCTTCTTTTTTTGTGTAAAAAGTATTTTCTTAATAGAAAAATTCCTCGAGCTAACAATACTATTCATCGTAAGAGAGTTCATCGGAAGAAGTATGTGTGCATATCTTTACAGGATTAGTCAAAGCGTAATTAGGATAATGGCAGTGATTGTATCGTAGTGGATCCCTAGATTGCAATTTTCGACATTTCGTCATTTATAATTAGTGAGAGATACTTTTTTTTGGCAATTGTCTGTATAAATATTTGCATTGATTGCGTGGGCAACCTCTGGTATTGGTTTCTTGAGATAACGAAGCACGTATCCTGTGTCGTATGTCCACGGTATTTGTACGGTATACTGTCAGGAGAATGTTGATAGCATTGCCCATGGTGTAGGTAGCTTCCTTTTTACGACAGAATCTAAAAGTGAACTCGCCGTTCACGGTTGTTGATTTACAAGGAACAGAGTGCCACCTTCTATTTTGGCGACGTCCCACTCATGTAAAAGCATATATCCTCCAACAACAAGAAGGACAATTTTTAGAATCAAAATGTAACGATAATACTTGTATAGCATCTATTCAATTGTGATAAAATTTTTTAGATCAGACCGATATTAATTGTTAATTATAAATTGATAATGGATAATG
>CAZXON010000006.1:10467-20774 GCA_964642385.1 uncultured Candidatus Peribacteria bacterium | reverse complement strand
ATTTTTTAGATCAGACCGATATTAATTGTTAATTATAAATTGATAATGGATAATGATTAATGATAATCTTTCTTCAGAGGCGTATTTTATGGTGTTACTCTTTGTACATCTCTAGGGAAGAGTTCAGCATCTTTTACATTTGCCAAACCAGTAATTTTTTGTACAAATCTTGCCATACCAAATCCTCGTCATCCAGAATCTGGCATCCCATATTTAAACGCATCTAAATAGTGTTTCAACCCTGGGTTTTCTGGGTTTACATTTCTCTCTTTCATCTGTTGGATAAGTTTATCGTAGTTAACTTCACGCCTTGTAATAGTTGATATTTCAACTCCCTTGTATAAAAGATCTGCTCTATCTGCTGTTGTTGGATCTTCTTTTGATTGGTAATGATAAAATTTTGCATCTTCCCAAGGAAATCATGTTGCAAAGACAAGGTCTGACTTGTTGTGTTCTTTTGCATATTCGCAGATAAACATCTCCTCTGCTGGTAACAAATCCAATTCTTTAGAAACGTCGATGTTGTTTGCTTTTCAATACAATTCATGAATCTGCGCAACCGTATAACGAGGTATTTTCGTAGGTAAAATAGTTGGTTCTGCACCAAGATTTTCCAAGTATTTTTTCGCTTCTATTTCGGTATTAGCAATTGAGTACAAAATAAATTTTTCTGCCATAGTAAGCACATCTTCAAAACTATCGATATAACCCATTTCCACATCAAGCATAAGGATCTCTGACATATGTCTAGAAGTGTTGCTTTTCTCTGCCCTGTATGCTCTTCCTATTTCATATACTCTTTCAAATACTGGCACCATGATCTGTTTGTAGAATTGCGGGCTTTGTGCAAGATATGCTTTTTTGTCAAAATAGTTTAACTCAAAAATTTCTGCTCATCATTCTGTTGGATAGCCAATTAGTTTGGGTGAGTTTATTTGCACAAAATCATGTTTATCAAAAAACGCTCTCATGTTTTTCTCTGCAATTGCAGCCACCTTGAATACCTGATTGTACTTCGGGTGCCTAAGTGCAATAACCTTGTTGTCGTGGATTGTCTCTGGTTCTGCTGCAATCACATCTTTGGAAATATCAATTGGTGAAGCGTGTTCTACTTTTCTCACTATTTCCAAAATGGGTTCTTTCATCTCAGCGCCTAGTTTGCTTTTCGGTGCATCTGCAATAGTTCATCTTGCATAGATAACAGTTCACATCAAGCAACCTTGTAATTTTGCTATCTCATTTGCATCTTCGAGTACGATTTGCACAAGACCGTTTCTATCTCTAAGTATGAGAAACGCCAATCATGCACCTACCAAACGCAAAGTGTGTAATTGTCATCTAACTTCAACTATTTCCCCGATGTGTTCTTTTAACTGGTCTGTATAGATTCTCATTATGATAGAATATGTATAAAAATTTCTGAATAGGATTGGTGGTTACTTAGCTTTCAACGATATGCCCGTCCTGTCGTTGTTTAAGTATCTGACCATAAATACTACGGGCATCCGACTTCGTCGGAGCAATTCACTTCTATGTAAGATTTATTTTCTACCTATTATCTCATCTGCAACGTCTCATAGGTATTCTGGTGATTTTTGATCTCATGATTTGCTAGTTAGATAGCCAGGATATTGATCAAACCAAATGATATCGTGTTCCTCGTTTTTTTCTCGTTGTTCGGGTAGTCCATGCATAGGGTAGAGTTTGATATGTGCGTGATTGACACCAAGTCATTCTACGATAAGTCCTACTCTATTCACTCCCAATCATTTTTTCAATACAGTTTCAACTTTTTTGGCTGCGAGAAAAAATCTTTGATAGACATCTTCAGGCATATTTTCTATATCACTTTCATATCGTTTCTTTGGAAAAAGGAGCGTTTGTCCTTTTGTGTTTGGAAAAAGATCCAATATCGCTAAAAATTCATCATCTTCTCGTATTTTTGTCGATGGTATTTCGTTGTTTGCTATCTTTTCAAAGATTGATGGTTGTCTTTCTTGCACGCTCATGTTTTTTTACCAAAAATAAAACAGTTGAAATATATCTTTTTCTCCTGGTGTTGCAACTGGAATTCCAATATCATTATAATGTACTGATAAAAATATAAATAGAAAGGTTCTTGCATAGATGTTGGAAATAAATATAGATAGATATGCATATCAAGAACTCAAGAATCTCACGATTTACGATTAAAAAAATATTGAAGTGCTTTTGTAATGATCTTACAGCGACACAAACAGCATGAGTTTTGTGAATACATAGAAACACAAGCAATAGGTTTTACAATCTATTTAGGCAAAAAATCTATGACTATCAATGTAAATTATTTGATGAGTTAAAACTAAAATGATTAGTCGAGGTTGATGAAAGTTATTTTGGCGCGAAGAGAATTAGGGGCTTTAGATGAAAGCTCAAAAGATGAAGAGGCACTAGAAAGCAACCCGTGTTTTGATTGCTTAAAAGAGATTGAAGAGTGTATACTGAAATCATTCCAAATTGCACAGCAAAAACATTGGCATCAATCATTCTGGACAAGGTCGATCATGATTCGGTGATACTCACAGACGGGCGAAGGTGATATGATGGGCTGGTAGATGTGTGATATGACAGGCATTACAGAGTAGTTCATGCAGAGAATGAATGGAGTAAATGATGAGGCATACATATCAATTGAATAGAGAACTTTCGAAGCTTTACAAAAAGAAGACTTAATAAATTTAATTGAGTAAAAAAGAACTTTCATCTACATCTAAAAGAATGTGAGTTTAGATATGGAAAAACAAAAACAGAAATATATAATGAACTTATCAAATTATTAAAAGAACATCATTTTTAGAAAATATCTAGTCTAGAGCCATAGAAATTATCGCTTTGTAATAAATATAGATTGTTATAAAAAAAGATGAACTGGTGTAGCCATCTTTTTGAACATTATGTATATGATGTGTGTTAATATCTGAAAAATTATCCTTTTTTGCCTTGTTGCATTGTCTTGATGAGTTTTCTCCTACCCCATCCAGAAAGGAATGCTTGGACAAAGTCGCTTCATCCACTCGGAAGCTTCACAAATCTTCGTCCATCTGGGTCTACGCGCATACGGGTTTCCCAACAAACTTTTCTTCATCTCATAAACCAATGATACGTATTCCCCTTCGGGTTCATCTGCGATCCGATAAAACCAAACTCTTTCCCTTCATCGAGACTAACTTTCCTTTTCGGATACTCTCGTTTCTTTTGTCCTTTTGTACGAGATGCTTGTTTTTGGAGTTGCGCTTTTTTTGTAGCGATACCTTGTTTGTTTGTTCTAGCTGCCATTGTGTGTTTTTATAAACTATAGCAATATAAAGTTTTTTTGCATTACCTACATATATATATGGAATTGCTTTCCTTTTTCAACAATTTTTCTTAATTTATAAAATGTGTGGAAAAAAAGAAAAATATAGTTATATCTTTGGTAGGTTTTTTTATTTTTTGTTAACCAAAAATAAATTATGAAAGATATTTTGATCGCGTGAATCGCCGGGTCAGGAAAAGGCACTCAGGCAAGAGAACTGAAAAAAAATCTATGAAAAAATATCCAATATTTTGAACCAGGAAGTGTATTTCGTGCGTTTGGATCAAACGATAATATCATAGGAAACTATACAAAACAGTATACATCTACTTGAAGATTACTTCCTGATGTATTTTTCAAAAATTTTATTTGATTGGTTTTTACATGTTTAGAAGAATGAAACAGGTTATTGGTTGATGGTTTTCCTAGAATGTACTCGCAAAAGAAAATGTTCGACGATATCGTAGCTACGCAAAACAGAGAGTTTGTGGTGTTTAATTTAGAACTCTCAGATGAACTAGCAAAACAAAGACTATTAAACAGGAAAATGTGTCCTGTATGTAGTACAACATATAGCGATATTTTAACACCCTGAATTACTAACTGTACGGAAGATTGAATAGAGTTGGTTGTGCGTAGCGATGACCAATCTCAAGATGCAATTGCGCAAAGGTTTGCTGCTTATTATTCGGATATCAAGCGTGTCGTTGATGAGTATAGACAAGAAGGTAAAGTAGTTGATATTGATGGAAATCTCCCAATCGAAGATATTACAAAAATCATGATTGATTATTTGGAGTTGACAGACGCCACATAACCTGTCTTTTTAATACTTGTTTTTGGAGAGCAGTTTCGTATATAGTATAATAGTTTATTTTTTGTTATTTGAATATGGTTTTCCCCTTAGAAACGATTGTCGCTTGGGCAAAAAGAAAATGATTTGTCTATCCGAACAGTGAAATATATGGTTGACTTGCAAATGCTTGGGATTATGGGCCATATTGAGCTTTGTTGAAAAAAAATATCGCTGATTTGTGGACGAGTTATTTCGTTACAAGCAGAAGAGATATGGTTTTCATGGATACTGCTATTATTGCACATCCCACAACGTGGGTTGCAAGCTGACATGTTGGCTCTTTTGCTGATGCGTTAATTGACGATAAAAAAACAGGTCAAAGATTCCGTGCAGATAAAATTATTGAAGAATATTTTGAGAAACAAAGAAAATCGTTAGAAAAGAAAAAGAACGCTCCCCTCTCAGATGAAGATCTAGCAACAGAGTTATGAGTATCTAATCTTTCTCCAGAGTCTCGATGAAATGATGGAATGCATGATTTTATCGTTGCACATATCAAAAATAATCCTGCAACAGGTAATCCAGCTGATTGGACAGAAGCCAGAAATTTCAATTTAATGCTACAAACACATCTGGGTCCAGTGGCTGATGATTCCAGTGTCGTATATATGAGGCCGGAGACCTGTCAGAGCTTGTTTACTGATTTTAAACAGATAACAGATACAACAAGAAATAGAATCCCTTTTGGACTTGCGCAGATTGGAAAAGCTTTTAGAAATGAAATAACCCCAGGACAATTTCTTTTTAGAACTCGTGAGTTTGAACAGATGGAAATTGAGTATTTTGTCCCTGCAAATCCAGATGAAGCTGCAGAAATTTTCGCAAGATGGAAAGAAGACAGCATGAACTATTGGAAAAATATTATTGGTATCAATCCAGATCATCTTAGATTTAAAGATCACGAAAAGCTGGCTCACTATGCGGCGGCAGCGACAGATGTAGAATATGCTTTCCCTCGAGGGTTTGGCGAGATTCAAGGTATCCATAATAGAACAAATTTTGATCTCACCCAGCATCAGCAACACTCAAATAAAGATATGCAATATGCTGATCCAAAAACCGGAGAAAGATATATTCCGTGGGTTATAGAGGCATCATTTGGACTTGGTAGACAAGTAATGGTGAGTATGCTAGAGTTCTATGATGAAGAGCAATTGGAAAACGGCGAGATGCGTACGGTTATGCGCTTCCCTTTTGATCTAGCTCCTGTGAAATATGCTATCTTACCATTGATTGAAAAGGATGAAAAAATGATTGCAGTTGGTGAAGAAATCTATAATACTCTATCTAAGAGTATGAAATGTGAATTTGATGCTGGAGGAAATATTGGGAAAAGATATCGTAGACAAGATGAAATTGGAACGCCATATTGTATAACTATTGATCATGATACGATAAGCCCAGATAGCGAAAATTACAATACTGTAACCGTAAGAGACAGAGACACAATGCAACAAGAAAGAGTCGCAATTCAGGAGTTGATAAATCACAAAAAATAATTTATTTTTTTCATTCCTTCTATGAAAACATCAAAAATTCTTTGGTATGTGATTTGATTGATAACAATAAGTTGATTTTTGTCTGTGCAAAACACTGTTTCTGCTAACGATAGTGAACTAATTCCAGCATCTTCAATCTCGTCTTTTGTTTTACCTGTTCCAAAAACCAATTCAATTTGTACTCAGAATTACACTTGAGTAGTATATAAGTATAGAATACTGATTGCAACGGCCAAAACAGAGGAACAAAAAAAATCATATAGAATTTCATTGAATACTTATGTGGCTAAATGGAGAGTGTTGTGTTCTGCTACAGTTTGAACTTGAACTACTACCTCAACTGGTTGAAAAATTTCAACAGGAAATTCTACTGCAGGGAAAACCAGTGGTAGTGCTGTTTTGCCAATTTTGACCCAAAATATTACTTTAGATAACTGAATTTTTGTTGAAACGAATACGGGAATTTTGAAAAATTATTCCAGTTGAGTTCTCGCAATTGTGGATAATTTGACATTTCAATTTAAAATAAACTTTCAGTCTATCCTTCAAGAGATGGTTTCAAATGGACTCCTGACTACTTTAGATAAGGCAACTATGAGAAAAAAGATTATATTGTATTTCGTTGAAGACTGCAAAAACCTAAACGGAAAAACAACTGTTGAGCAATGGCTCGACCCTACGACGAATAAAGTTACAAAATCAAATCTTGTAGGCATCCTCTTCAAAATAAATGTATGTAATGATACGACAATCTATCCATTTCTCAAAAAAAGCGTTCCTGAAATCATAACACACGAGTTATGACATGTATACAATTTCATGCATGATAAAAATGCAGATATATTCTCAAGCATATGTCGGAATGGAGAGACACTAAAATCCACCTGTAATAGACAAAGTTTCGTGTCAGATTATGCAATGTTAAATTCAGATGAGGACTACGCAGAGACTTTTACCAAGCGATATAGAAACACATTTCCTACCACAAAAAACACACAACTTCTTACCAAAAAAAATTACTTTAATCAAATACAACAAAGATAATAGACGATTCATTTCTATAAAAAAAAGAGGCACCAATCGCCTCTTTTTTCGTAGCATGATAATTTATCCCATGATAGAATCGATAATTTCGGGTTCTATTTTTTCATAAATATATTTTTCTATTGGTCTCGCGCCGAACTGTGGATCGTAGATCTCATCGACGATGCTTTCTAGTTTTTTCTTGGTATATTTCGGTAGTTTCCCTTCGTATGAAGAGTCCTTCCATTGTGCGAGGAATGCTTCCAATTGCATTTCCAAAATATTGAGTATGTGTTCTTTGCTGAGTGGTCTGAAAACGATCTTGTAGTCTATTCTATTTAAAAGTTCTGGTTTCATCCGATCTTTCAAGCGTTCCATAACTTTTTCTTTTTGTTCCTGATATGTCTTTTCTGCTTGTCCATCTATGGTTGCAGTATGGAATCCGATAGAACCACCTTTTTTTCAAAATATTTCAGAACCAATATTTGATGTCATGATAATCACTGTAGATTTGAAATCTATCCAACGACCTTTGTTGTCTTTTAGTGTTCCTTCGTCTAGTATTTGTAAGAGAATATTTAGTACATCCGGTGATGCTTTTTCTACCTCATCGAACAGTACAACGGAATATGGTTTTCTACGAACTGCTTCAGTGAGCGTCCCTCCTTCATCATATCCCACATATCACGCAGGAGATCATACAAGTTTGGATACACTGTGTTTTTCCATAAATTCTGACATATCTACTCTTATGAGAGCTTTTTCGTCGCCGAAGTACTCTTTTGCGAGAAGTTTCGCAAGGTATGTTTTTCCAACTCCCGATGGTCCCATAAAAAAGAATGATGCAATAGGACTATTTTTCGGGATAACTGACAATCTACTACGTTTCATCGCATGAATGATTGCGTCGATCGCTTCATTTTGACCTAGAATTTGTCATTTTAATCCACTTTCTAAACGACGAAGTTTGTCAATTTCAGAGGATGTTACTTGTTCTGTTGGCACACCAATTTTTTCTGCCAGCACAATACCAATATCGTGTTTATCAATCGTTGCTCTAAGATGTTCTGGAAGCGTGCTTTGCATTCTCATTTGCTTCATCTCTGATTTGATAGTCTCTTCTTGTTGTTTGTAGTTTGCGGCCGCGAAATAATCTTGTTTTTCTATAGCTGTTTCTATCTTTTTCGCCAATATAGCAAGTGAGTTTTCGTGTTGGACATAATCATCATTTTTTTCCATTTTTTCAGACATCGTTGACTCTCTGGCACATGCTTCATCGAGGATGTCGATTGCTTTATCTGGAAGTTGTTTGTTGAGAATATATCTTTTTGAAAGCGTTACTGCTTCTACGAGTGCTTCATCAGAGATATTTACACCATGGTAGTCCTCATAGTTCTTTTTGATTCATTGTAATATGGTGATTGTGTCTTCAATTGATGGCTCTGCAACATGGATTTCTTGAAATCTTCTTTTGAGAGCTGCATCTTTTTCAATATGTTTTTGATACTCATCAAATGTCGTCGCACCGATTAATTTGACTTTTCAACGAGCCAACAGTGGTTTGAGCATGTTCGCTGCATCTGCACTTCCCTCTTGATTACCTGATCAGATAATTGTATGAATCTCATCGATAAAAAGAATGATATTGTTTGTTATATCAGCTGCTTCATCAAGGATAGCTTTTAGTCTTGCTTCGAATTCACCACGATATTTGGTACCAGCAAGAAGACTTCCCATATCAATCATCATAATACGCTTGTTCTTGAGTTTGGTAGGAACATTTCCTTCAGCCATCTTCTGCGCAAGTCATTCTACAACTGCTGTTTTACCAACACCAGCTTCACCAATCAGGAGTGGATTGTTCTTCGTCTTTCTCAAAAGCGTATACATCATTTGGTTGATCTCTTTTTCTCTTCCAATCACAGGATCGAGTAAATTATCTTTTGCCTCTTGTGTAAGATCTGTACCGAAAAATTCTATTGTCAATTTTTTCTCGTCATCTTTTTTGGAAAAAGGATTTGATGTTTTGATAGTGCTTTGTGTATCATTTCATCCTTCTATCTCATCGTCACCAGGAAATGAGGGGTTCATACCAGCCAGTAGTGCATCGATAGATTCTTTGGTTTCAAATTGCATCATAGATATGTCGTTGAGCGATAAATGTAATTCTTTCACAAGTTTAGTGATTATTCCGAAAAACGCAACAATCCCAATATCACTCACGACAGGGTTATGAAGTAGCATAGAGAGCTTGTTTTTGAGCACTTTTACCTCCATATTATGCTCCTGGAGGTAGTGTGTAAATCATACTGACAAGTACTCCAAAGATATGTATAATAATGCTATAAATGCCTGTTTGTTTGCTAGTTGTATATTTTTGTTCTTGGAAGGAGCATCATCCCCTTTCGAATATACGGGTGTTTTTCTGGATTTTTTAGAAGTTTTCTGTGTTGTGGTATCGTTTTCTTCTTCAGTTTCTTGGAGTGTGGTTTCCGAAATCATAGCTTCTAGCGCTAGATGAATATTCGCATCTATTTTTAGCGTTGCAGAAATATTTCATTGTAATGCTGCTTTTTCTACATTATATGATCCATCGATGTATGTTTGGAATATCTCTGGATTTATACAGCCCAAATACTTCCAAAAAAGATCAAAAAAATTCTTTTCTTTGGTATATAAATACCCTCACAAGAAAAGTTCATCAGCGGTAATTTTTGGTTTATCAGCAGACGCGCTCAATAAGCTTGCATATGCTAAACAACGGATATGATCATATCATTCTTCTATTTTTTTCTTTGGCATAGTCGTCGTGGTTATAGATATAATAGTTCTCTTCGTTTGGTAGTTGGATTTTTTCCAGGATGGATTCAACAGATCTGCGAGTCGAGCGCTAGAACGAATAGGATATAAATATACTGTTTATCGTAATCCTTTGGTACTCTGAAAAATCTATAGTCAAATCCTATTCGTCGATTTTCTCAGTTCGTTTTTTCCCTTTTTTCAAAGCGGTTTCACCAGCTGTTTTTTTGAGTTCTTTGACTCATCATTTTAGAAAATCTTTAAATTTCTCAAAGGTAGACTTGCTTACCTCTCTTCCTTTGGGTGTCATCGTTGCTGCCCCGATTCAGAGTAATGTTGTTCCGAGGATTGCGCCAATGAGTATCTTATTGAGTTTCTTTTCTGTTTTGAACTCTTTCATGATAGTGAGATGAAGGAGATAAATTTTTGTGTTCTATAGGTGTAGCGTATTCGATCAATATTGCAATGGATTTTTCCAGTTTCCCGAGGGATTTTAGGCAACGAAGTTGCTGCCCGTCCTGTCGTTGCAAGCTATCTACCCGTCGATTGAACGGGCATCCCGACAAGTCGGGAATGTGCGTGATGGGCGTTTTTTTATCTTTTATTATCTTTGTTGGCTAATATCACATAAAGATACTAGGTGCTACTTTTATAGAGAATTGAAATGGAATTGCAAGAGAAATCAAGAGCATTGAAAAATTATAGAATGTTTAAAAATCTTCGTTGTAAATTCTATTGCAACCTATGATTTATCCTTGTAACATCATCATAACCAAGTCTATCAACCTTTGTTTAT
>CAZXON010000006.1:0-10367 GCA_964642385.1 uncultured Candidatus Peribacteria bacterium | reverse complement strand
CCTATGATTTATCCTTGTAACATCATCATAACCAAGTCTATCAACCTTTGTTTATCTTTTGGGTCACTTGTAGCTATGAGAAGAGTTATAGTTGTCAGCGCTTCTGGTGTGATTTTGGCACGAAAATCGTATCAGACCATTTGTAAAAACCAAACAAATGAAAACGCTCAGGTTCTTTTGTTGCCGTCGTTAAAAGGATGGTCTTTGATTATAAAATATAATAGGTGTGCGGCTTTGCTTTCTATACTTGGATAGAGATCCTTTCCAAAAGCTGTTTGTAGAATATTTCCTAAGATCCCCTCTAGTGATCAGGTATATTTTTCTTGTGCAAAAAGATCGGTGGCAACTCATTTTTTTAGCAAATCTGTTTTAAGTTTTTCTATTGCGTCATACAGATTTTGTGCGTGAAAGTGCACCGTTTTGGATGTTTGTTTGCGTAAGGGTATCTCTCATTTATCATATGCGTCAAGTGAAAACCACGTTTGTCCAAAAAATTTGATAAGTTCTAAGACATCATCTGTACGTAAAGCAGTTTTTGATACGAGCTTCTTCACCTCCTCTACGCTTTTCATAAAAGCATGATAGTTTTTTTGCAGGATTTTTTTGTTGATGGTGTATCATTGAGTAATATGTTGATTCAGAGTTTTTGTCGCTCGTTGACGGAATTTTGTTCATGTTATAGAATTTATGCGATATCATACGGATATAAGAACATCTAGGTTGTAGAATTGCACAGTCCTTTTTACTTTTCTTCAATTTTCATTTTGAACTATTTCCATTTTGGAAACAGTTGATTTTTCATCAAGTTCGCCATCCAAATAAATATTTTTAATGTGCTTTGATATTGCTGGCACATTAACATCAAAAATTTGCGACATCTCAATTTGACTTGCCCAGACGGTCTCTTTATCAAAATCTCCTTTTAGTTCTATGGCGCCGTTTGGAGCCTGATAGATAATGATATTTGACTTCCCTTTTGTTTTCATGGTTTGATAGTGTAATTGGTAAAAATCTGGCAGTTGTTTTTATTACACTCAAACGAAAATACATTGCAAGAGAAGATAGAAAAACTATACTACAAAAAGCGTATTTATTAATGTTGAGCAATGGATATTAAAATCTTTGAACAAGCCAAGCAGATAAATTAAATAGTGGTTATGATCCAGATGAGCATTTCGAGGAGGTGCTCGATATGGTATCGATAGGTTCATGAGCAAAAAGAGAAATTGATGATATCAAAGAAAAGAAAAAACTTAAAAAATAATCAAAAAAATAAGTCATTTATATCGCTTTTGAGTAGTATGGAATAATTCATCCAACCGCACAATAAAAGCACTAGAAGTAATAGAAAATCATAATGTCTACACATACTCCTCCAAAAGATCTGTTAGAAGATGAAACACTCAGTCAAAAGCTCATTAAGAAGTGATTTTGGCTCTATTTTTTTTCATTTTTGATTGGACCAGCTGGGTATTTGATCAGGATGATGATTTCGAACTCTGCGAGTGTGTCTGTGGCTGATGTTGGTGTATTGTATAGTATCATCAGTTTGGTTAGTTTTTTGAATATATATAACGATTTGGGGTTGACTGAAAGTTTGCAGTATTTTTTGCCAAGATACCGAGTAAAAAAAGAGTATAACAACATCAAAACAACCATTTGGTTAAGTTTGGGTGTGCAAATGGTTAGCTCGATCCTTATAGCTCTTTGATTGTGGTTTGGAGCAGATCGATTGGCGGTACATTATTTCCATTCGGAGGCAGCAGCACAAATATTGCATTTTTTCTGTATCTATTTCCTTGGTATCAATCTATTCCAGACTTTACAATCCATATTTATTGCATTTCAAAAAACATTTGATTATAAGCTTGTTGATTTTATCCAAACACGAGCGATTGTCGCATTTACAGTTTTTTTCTTTTTCACCGGAAAGCAAACAATCCTGTGGTATAGTTTAAACTGGGTTTTGGGATTGGGCGTTGGAATACTTATTGCATGGATATTGTATAGGAAGAAATACCATAAACAGCTTATGCAAGGCAAGTTTGAGTGGAATAAACCTGCACTGAATGAGTATAAAACCTATGCGTTATGGTCGTTTCTTGGAGTAAATATTGGAGTGGTCTTTTGACAACTAACACAACAGCTCGTTATCTATTTTTTGGGTGCTGAACAAGCGTGATTCTTCGCCAATTTTTTGAGTCTATCAAATATCAGTGTCGTGTTGATCTCTCCCATTATAGGGCTGATTTTCCCTATGGTGTCTGAAATGGTAGGGAAAAAAGAGACCAAGAAGCTAGAGACACTGTTTGGGTTCTTCTATACATTCTTTTCTATTTTTACACTAAGTCTAGCTGTGTTTTTGATAGTGCTCGGACCAGAGGTGGCGTTAGTCCTCTTTTGAGAAAAATTTATCTTCTCGGGGAACCTGTTAACAGCATGAAGTATCTTTAGTGTGTTTATTATTCTCACAAATTTCAATTTTTCTGTCCTTGCGGGGATGGGAAAGATCAAACAAAGAGTCGCAATCATGGGTATCTCAACGCTTTTTTTGCTCGGTGCGAGTCTCATCAGCATGAAAATAGCAGGCACATACGGTGCGGTTTTGGCATTTGGGTTATCTTATTTGCTCTTGTGAATATTGAGTTGGAGACTGTTGAGGAAAGATATCTCTATCAGCGTCAATCGAAGGTTTATCATCAAAAACATCATTATTTTGGTGCTTATGGGAGCCATTTTATTGCTGATTAAATGAGATATATTTATCCTAGACGATCTGCAAAGATATTCGAACTTCCGAAAAATGGCGATATTGTGATTGATTTTTTATAGCATATTTGTAGGATTCAATTATAAAAAGTTTATGCTGTTAAAAGAGGAAGTTAAGAAGTTGAGAGGGTAAAATTTAGATCATTGATGTAATATTATGTTTCTAAAAAAGAAAATTTTGGTAACTGGATGAGCTTGATTTGTTTGATCTCATTTATGTAAAGAAGAAATAGTAAGTTTTTTAAAATATTAGTATTAAAAAATGAAATTTGATGTTAGCATAGTCTGAGCTTGAATATTTTGAATGTATTCTGCATTATTTCTATGAAAAAAATGATTAAAAGTAGCTTTATTGGAATTTGATTGAAAGCCATTTGAGAGGGCAACCTATATTAATCAGGCAAGATTACATAGTGGATATCATTACCCTAGAAGCAAAATAACAGCTGAACAATCTATAAAATACTTTGAAAAATTCTATACTGATTTTAGATTTGCAATAAATGATGGCTTTCAAAAAATATATGCTATTGCAGATACTTGATCAAAAGTAAATGCAAGTGAATATAAAGAATTCTGTAAACATTTTAATATTCGTTGTGAAGAGATAAACAGTGATCAATATTTTAAAAAATGATCTGTAGAAAAGAGTTTTGATACATTGGAGTATTCTTTTGATGCTTTGAAAATAAGAGATTTTTTTATGAAAGAAATTGAACAGCACGCTAACATTAGTGTCTTTTATAATACAAGGATTTCAGAAGTTGAAAGCAACGATGAAAATTTCAATATTCAGATCGAAACAAATTGCAACGAATTGCAACAAATTGAAACAGATAAGGTCTTAAATACAAGCTATGCTTCAACAAATCAGATAATAAGCAAATTTTGATTTCATGATTTATTTGATGTTAAATATGAACTTTGCGAAGTAATATTTTGTGAAGTAAATGACATTATTAAAAACATTTGAATAACAGTCATGGATTGACCATTTTTCTCAGTTATGCCATTCGGATTATCTTGATTTCATTCTTTAACTTCAGTTCAGCACACACCACACCAAACATCATACAATAAATTACCAAAATTTGATTGCCAAAACAACAGTAAAACATGTTCAGAATATAGTCTTGATAATTGCAATTTATGTAATTTGAAACCACAAACAGCATGGCAAGAAATGACCAATTTAGCTTATAAGTTTTTGATAGACGACATAAAAATAAAATATAAATCATCTATCTTTACGCCAAAAATAATATTATCTTCTGCTGAAAAAGATGATTCGAGGCCTACATTAATAAAAAAAATATGAAAACAAAATAAACCAATATTTATATCAGTATTGTCTGGAAAGTTAAATACTTTTTATGAGTTAGAAGATACATTGTTGAGTCTTATATAGTATTTTTAGCTATGCATTTCACACACTTTAAAACATGTCCCGAAACAAAACAGCGATTATAGGCTATACATGATTTGTAGGTAGCAACCTAGATAAACAATTTAAATTTTCGTTTAAATATAATTCTAAAAACATAAAGGAAATAGAAAACAAAGATTTTGATTTAGTTGTGTGTGCATGAGTAAAATCCGTAAAGCGACGAGCAAACCAAAATGCAGAAGAAGATTTACAAGAAATAAATAAACTTATAGATAATTTAAAAAAAATAACAACAAAGAGAATAGTTCTAATATCGACTATAGATGTTTATAAAAACCCTAACTGAGTAGATGAAAATTCCATAATCGATTATGAAAACAATCATGCATATTGAAAAAACAGATATTATTTAGAAGATTTTATTAAAAAAAACTTTACGATTTATCATATCATTAGATTGCCATGATTATTTTGAGATAATATTAAAAAAAATGTGATTTTTGATTTATTGAACAACAATCAAACAGAAAAAATAATACCAAATTCAAAATTCCAGTACTATTATCTCGGCAACATTCGAAATGACATACAACATATTATAGAAAATAATATTTGAATAATTAATTTATCTACAGAGCCCATAGAGACACAAGAGATGGTAAACATCTTTTTTAAAGATAGTAATATTGGAAATGAAATCTCAAATCCTGTATGTTATGATTTTAGAAGTATATATGCCGAACAATTCTGATGAAAAAATTGATATTTATATGATAAATGGTATATCTTTGCAGAATTAAGACGCTTTATCAAGAAATATAAAAACGCATGAAACTAGCAATATCCAATATCGCTCGGGAGAAAAAAGATGATGAGGCCGTTTATTCTCTCATGAATAAACACTGATTTAGCTGATTGGAAATAGCTCCCACAAAAACCTTTGATGAATTTCTAAATATCTCAGAGATTGAAAGAAGGTCTTTCTTGAATCATATAAAAAATCATAATATATTGCCAGTTGCAATGCAATCTTTGCTTTATTGAAAACCAGAGTTGCAACTTTTTGATAATGCGTGAAGAATTTTATTATTTAATTATTTAGTTAAAATAATTGAATTCTCAAACGATTTTTGAATAAAGTCTTTGATTTTTGGATCTCCAAAGAATCGCATTTATCAAAATATGACAAAAGATGAAGCCACAAAAGTCGCAATTGATTTTTTTAGAAAAATATGAACTATAGCTTCAGATAAATGAGTTTTTATTTGTATAGAACCCAATCCTCAAATTTATTGATGAAATTTTATGTGCAATACAATTGAAACATTAGACTTTGTGAAAGAAATAAACAATCCTTGAATTAAACTACATCTCGATCTGTGAACAATTATAGCAAATAATGAAGATATAAAATGAATCAGTCAGGCAAAAGACTATATTACACATTTTCATATATCAGAACCAAATTTAGAAGTTATAAAAGAGAGAAAAGAACATAAAAAAATGGTTGCATTATTAATATGATATGACTGATATTGTTCTATTGAGATGAAGCGCACTACTATTGAAAACATAGAAAAAACTCTCATTTTAATTTCTAATTTGTACAAATAAATGCCAAAAATAAGTTGTATCATGTCTGTATATAATACTGAAAAATATTTAGATGAATGTATACAAAGCATATTAAATCAAACTTTTAAGGATTTTGAATTTATTATTTCTGATGATGGTTCCACTGATTGATCTAAAGAGATCATAAAGAAATATGCGACAATAGATAAAAGAATTGTATTCTTAGATAATCCGAAAAATAGATGAATCATTGCTAATTTAAATGATTGTATGGATAGATCAAAATGAGAATTTGTTGCAATTATGGAAAGTGATGATGTATCAATTGTTGATCGTTTTTATGAACAAACTAAATATTTAGAATTTAATTCTTCGATACATCTAGTAGGGTGCCGGGCGGAAATAATTGATCAAAAAAATAATCATGTAGCTGTACGAAAAACGGAAATACATCACGAAAAAATTAAGCAAAAATATTTGTATGAATTCCAATTTTGCACGCCTTGAATAATGTTTAAAAAAGAATTATACTATAGTATCTGAAAATTTTCATATTGAGTTATATGGGATAGTTATTTTTATACTTATTTAATATTAAATTGATTTATTGTTGCTAATATTTGAAAAATACTACTAAAAAAGAGAGATATTGAAAGTTCTACATCAAACAAAAATTTCATAAATGTATATATTAAATGGGCAAGAATGAATATAAAAATGTTAAAAAAACATAGATCTTATTGAATTTTAAACTACATTAAGATATTATCAAGGTTGTTTTTTTCTATCTTTAATTACATAACATCCTTTTTGCTTAAGAAAATTTGACTTTATCATTTCTTTTCAAGGATATGGAGAATGTTTTTTTAAAAAATATTTTAATTTATTAAAAATTACTAATGAAAATATTGGATTTGTGATGTTGAAACTGAAACAATAAACACAAAATTTACGCAGAAAATAATGAAGTATATTGAGTTGATATAGAACAGGAGAATGTAGATTGCTGCAAAAGAAGATTCCCTATACATACATTTATAAAAATAGACGGAGAAACGCTTCCCTTCACTGATAATTTCTTTGATATAATCCATTCTATGGACGTTTTGGAACATGTAGACGATTTGCCTACTGTCCTCACAGAAACGACAAGAGTGCTCAAAAAATGAGGAAAGTTTATGATAGAAGTGCCGTATTGGGAATCAGAAGAACTATTATTAAAGATTAAACCTGAATATCGAAAACAAGTACATCACGTAAGAATGTTCAAAGATGGCGAAATGGAAACAATGTTTAAGGAATTATGATATTCTTTAGTAAAAACAAAAAAGATAAAATTTTTTGAAAACATTATATTATCATATTTGTTTAAAAGAACCAACATCATAAATCAAAAATGAGAAATGAAGATAAACATGACAATGAAATTAAAATTTTTATTAAGACATTGATTACTTCTCTTTGCATATAAAATGTATCCATCCTATTTCGATAACAAATTCCCCAAAAGCATATATTTTGAATTTATTAAAAATTAAAAAAACACACGCTCAACAAACTAAATATACCTAAACTGTTTTGTGATGATGGATGATCAACATTATTTACTATTATTTAAAGATCAGAAAAACCAGAAAACACAGAAAATACCAAGCTTATAAATATATAAAAGGACATGGGATAGAAATAGGATAGCTTATTAATCCTACACCAGTGAATCCAGCAAACATCTAAGTGAAATATGCCGACCACCTCAACGAAGAATCTGTAAGTTCATAATCATTTTACAAGTTAAATAATCATGCAAAAAGTCTCCATTATTACTACAACCTATAAACATCAGGATTTTATAGCTCAAACTATTGAGTCTGTTTTAGCTCAAACTTATACAGATTGGGAGTTGCTAATTTGAGATGACTCACCAGATGCTATTACGCGAAATATTATTCAACAATATGTTCAAAGACATCCCGATAAAATCACGGCTTGGCATCACGCTCCAAATAAATGAATTGTTGCTAATCTGAATTTTCTTATATCTCAAATATCTTCTGAATCAAACTATATAGCATTTCTTGAATGAGATGATTTCTATACATCAGATAATTTAGAGAAGAAAATAGCTATATTTAATGAATATCCTGATGTGAAATTGGTTTATAATAATTTGGATTTTATCGATAAAAATAACAAAGTGTTCTTTACAAATTTTTTGAGAAAAGCTCCATTCTATCTTAGAAATGAGTCGCTTTCGAAAGAACTATTTATAAAGCATGAAACATTCTATGGTTCATATTCTACGCTTATGATTGAAAAAAAAATATTAGAAGAGATTCCAATTAGAAATATAACTAATGATAAATTGTTTGGCGTATCTGATCGAGATTTGTTTTTTAGAATTTGCACTAAATATAACTGTTACTGACTATCTGAATCTCTCACATTATATAGAAGGCATGCTTGAAATCTCTCATGACAATATATAAAACTGTTTGATGATTTAACAAAACAGATAGAAGAATATAGAGAAACAGGATTTATAACAGAAAAGTTATTTGCAAAAAAACTAGCTTTCATTCACTTACTCAAATCTGTATCTTACCTTGAGAAAGGTGAGAGAAAAAAATCCCTTGAAGCACTTTTAAAATCAACAAGATTAGATCCATTTGCTAATATGGTTCGGAAAATATGAGTATTAGGACTAAATATAATGCCAAAGCAAATAATCGATCTAGTTTTGAAAAGGGTAATTAAGAGATAGTATTATTTCCCTTCACTCTATACCCTTGCACCCTAAACGGTACCCTCTCTATCACATCTATTCGATTGCCTTTTTTTAACCATTGTAAAATAGGATAAACCACTTTTCTCATAGACTCCCACACCAATGCAGCTGTCGCATATCGCCAAGGATGGAGTGTGTAGAGTGTGTGTATATTTTGGCTTGCATAGGTAAACCACTTATAGCTATAATTTTGTGATCATGCTTTGATGCGGTGGACGGTTAGTGTTTCATCTATATTGTAGATCAACTTTTCTCCTTTACATAAAATGGTTTTTTGAAACAATGCATCTGTCATATAGATTCCATCTGTTGGGTATCTATATCCTTTGTTTCTAAACAGAAGTGATGGATGAAGGGTATAATAACCCCTCTCTCCTAGAAAATAATCAAAATACATATTATCTCACTCATACCACATACGAGTTTTTGTTCAAACTCACACATATTCAGGATGCGTCTCTAACACAGCTACTTGTTTTTCTATTTTCTCAGGTTTCCAGATGTCGTCATGGTCTTGAATTGCAATATACTCACCTTTCGCTTGATCCAGAAGAAAGTTTAATCATCCATAAGGTCATAATTTTTGTCCAGAAACCACAATTCTCACCTTGGGGTTGTCGAGTTGTTTGATGATTTTTAGCGTCTCATCGTTCGATTGATCATCATGGATCAAAATTTCTGTGTTTTCATATGTTTGATGTAAACACGACAACAAAGTCTCTTCTATAGTAGAAGCTGCATTATATGTACAAATAAGTATTGAAACTAGGGGGTTATTTGTCATTTTTTATTATTTAAAGAAAAACTGTTTATAAATGATGCTTTTTGCTATATTAAAAGCATTCCCAAGTTTCTGTCCATTTTTGATATGCTCTTCATCGTAGATAATATCAACAGGTACTTCTGCATATTGTAAGTGTTGTGATTTTATAAGAGATTCAATTTCTGAAGCATGAGTATAATCATTCATTGTTAATTTTAATTTAGGAAGTGTTTTACGAGCGACCATTCTAAAACCATTATTTGTGTCAGTAAGTTTGATACCCACAATAACTCTCATAAAAAAGATTTGTAATTTTTTGTGAAATGCTCTTTTCTTTGGTATTTTTCCAGCTCATGGTAAAAACCTAGATCCCAAAACAATATCTAAATTTGTATTTTCCAAAAACTTTTTTTCAAACGATGCAATATCTTTCGCTTGGTGTTGTCAATCAGAATCAAAATGGACTATATATTGGATAGAAGGAAGCATTTTTAGAATATATTGTTGTCCTGTTTGTAACGCTGCGCCTTGTCAAAGATTAAATGGATGTTTTATTACAACAACATTTTGTGGGAACTTCTCTATAATCTTGTCGCTCAAATCGCCATTCAAGCCGTCATCAACCATTATTACACCATATCCCAGATCACGCAACTGTTGTATCAAATGCAAAACCTTTTCTTTTTGTTTGTATGTAGGCATGATTATTACTGTTTTTATATTATTCTCGATACCCCCCAAAGATTCATGAATAACAATTTCTCTCAATAGATCAGTTTGTCTAATATCTTGTCTTAAGATTTTATTATAAGCTCAGAAATACAACCAAAAAAGAATAATTAAAGAGCCATATACGATTACATCAGCTCCTCTAGCGACACCAAATATATTTCCAAAATTAGTAAGAAAATTAGGATAAATAACAAAAAGTAAAATCAATATTGATCCTCATCCAAATACCATTCAATGTAATAAATTTAATTTTCTTCTTTGTATGGCGTCTACTGCGAAGAACAAAAACAGGACACTACATACAATCAAAATAAACGTTAATGGTGTCATTGATACTATATGGGAAATAAATTTTT
>CAZXON010000005.1:67991-72858 GCA_964642385.1 uncultured Candidatus Peribacteria bacterium | reverse complement strand
TCCTGGATGTTCTACTAATCCTACAACTCCAATCGTGAAGAAAGGTGATCTTAATATAGCTCTTAACCCAGCTTCTCCAGTAAACTATTCTTCAGTGCCAATGGCAGGTGTTTCAAAATTTGCTACAGTAGACTTTACAGCTGGTGCAAGTGATGTTTCGCTTAATGTTATTACTATTAAGAGAAGCGGACTTGGAGCTTATACAGACTTTGACAGAGTATATTTTGAAAAAGACGGTATAAGAGTTTCTTCTAGGTCTGCTATTACAGCTGAGAATGTGGCTACTGTTTCATTTACTCCAGCTTTAGTAATTCCTGCTGGAAAAACAGTATCACTAGATCTAGTAGCTGAATTAAATACTACAAATCCAGGTTCAGAACATCAATTTGCATCTACAGCTATTGAATCATCAGCTGCTAATGTAATTGGTGGTTTCACTACTCCTATTTTAAGAACTGCTAACTATGCTGTTCGTAAAGTTGGATTCTTAAACCAAAATGCTGGTGTGACTTATCCAGGTGGTAACACAGCTGTAGAACTTGGTAGATTTCAAATTGACAACCTTGGTATTGCTCCAGAAAATGCAACAATGAAAGATGTAAATGTGAAAGCAGTTACTCTAAGAAATGTTGGAAATGGAGATGTTGCTAAAAGTCTTTCAGGACTTGTTCTTCTAAAAGGTGGAGAAAAAGTATCTACAGATGTTGTTATAAATGGAAGAGATGTAACATTCTCTCTAAAGGATACTATTAAGCACGCTAATACAGCTGTGTATTCTGTTCAAGCCACTGTAGTAGATGTAGAAAATACAGCAGGTGATACTTATAAGTTCATTTTGAGAAATGTAGGTGACTTAAATGTTGTAGAGGCTGTTACTTCATTTAGAACAGCTGTAGGTGTAACAAATAATGTTGCAAATGATACAACTTTAACAAGTGCTTATACAGTTCAAGGTGGAGACTTGAGATTCGTAAGAAACACTGGTCTTCCTACAACACAAGATATTGCTAAAGGAACTAAGCGTGTAGAGTTCATGAGTGGTACTATTGTTGCAAAACAAGCAATTACTCTTGAAGATATTACTTTGGATGTAACAGCAGGTAATCCAACAGTACATCAAGTAGCTCCAGTATTCTACTTAACTATTGGTTCTAGTACATTTACATGGACACCAGATTCAGTAACTCCAGGAAATAATGCTATTGCAGAGTTTGACGGAACTGTAACTATAAATGGAACAGTATCTGTTTCTCTATGGGCTGACGTTAACTCAACAGTAGCTAATAATGGTCCATATTCATTTGAACCATTAGATATTGTTGATTTTGCAACTGCAGAATATGTTAGCAATCAAAATATCGTGCCTGTTACTGCTGGTATAGGTTCTATCCCTAGTTCTTCTGTGACATTAGTAGATGCTAGATTGTCTGTTTCAAGAAATGATGGTCTTGGATCTACAGTTAAGACTTCTAACAATGCTTATGGAAAAACAATCTACGGAGTTAGACTTACAAACTCTCAAGCAAATTCTATTAGAGTTGGTGCGGTAACTCTTACAAGATCTAATACAACTTTTGATAATGGTCTTACTGTTACTCTTAAAGTAAATGGAGTTGCAACGCAAACAAGAACAATAACAAGTGCAAACACAACATTTAATGGATTGAATATCCTTGTTAATAAGTGAACACCTGTTACATTAGAATTTGTTGCAGACTTCTTAGGATCAATCGCAATTGGACAAACTTCAACTTTTGGAGTTGCCTTTAGTGCTGGAGATGTAACAGATGCTAATACAACTGCTTCTGTAACATCTATCTCAGGTGTTCCTGCTACATCAGCAACTGTTCAAGTTATTGGTGCAGGTACTTCTACTGTTTCAGCAAATGTTGCTACAGTAGCTCAAGGATTTGTTACACCATCACACAACTACAAGCTTGGTTCATTTAATCTACAAGCTGTAAATGATGATATGGATCTTAAGGCATTATACTTAGATGTAAGTGCTCATATTGATCAATTATCAGAGTTAACTATCAAGAATTCTTCTGGTAATGTTATAGCAACAGAAACAGCAAGAGATGGAAATATTGTTAAATTCACATCTTTTGATGGAGCTGCTAGAGTTGCAGCTGGTACATCTAAAGCATTTGATGTATATGGTACTATTGCTGCTGTAAACACAGCTGCTGACGCTGGTGCATTCACAATATCTATTGCTGCTGCATACGATGATGCTGACTATACAGATGATGCAGATGGATTCAGAATATTATCAGTAAATGCAGGATCATACCTTGTAGCTTGAGATATAACTGTTCCTGCTGGAGCTATTACTAATAACTTAAATGTTGTAGCTTCACATCCAATTGTAGCACATGTTGCAGATGGTAATGTTACAGAGTTATTGACATTCAGTGTTACAAACCCTGGTTCAACTAACTTAACTATAACACAACTTCAATACTATGCTACTGCGCAAGTTCCTGCAGATATGAACAAAGCAGCTAAGATATTCAACGGTAATACTCAAGTATGGAATGGCACATTAGCTGTTGATTCTAATTCCCTTGCAGATATTACTGATACAGTAGTTGCTCCTGGACAAACAGTACAATTCCGTGTTGTGCTAGATGCTCCATTTGGTAATACTGCTGGTACACCAGTTGCTGGAAATAGAGTATTCCAAATCTCAAATGTTGAATACTCACAAACATTTGGTGATGGAACAAGTAGTGTTGCTGCATTAGTAGGAAACAGTTATACAAATACTGTTAAACTACCAGTAGCTGCTAAAAACTACTAGTATAACAACTCAATAACTCTTCTAAGGGATTATTGATAATTATACCTACTGAAAAGCTCTCCTTCGGGAGGGTTTTTCTTTTTATGAAAATTATGGGGCGGTCTCAGGTCGTATTTTTTCCTCATTTTGTCAGTAGATTTTATTTCAGAAAAGAGTATACTAGGTAATCATCAACCACATTAGTCTATTCCCCTAAATCATACCAAATTAGGAGATTGCGTTCCCCTAAATTATAGCAAATTAGGAGATTAGCAATCAATTGTTAGAATTGTTTACCAAACACCAAACCCGTTTCAACGTTATCTCTCTGCGTATGTCTACCTACCTTTGACAGAACTTTCTAAAAGATTCTACCTATACAATTTTTATCGCACAGAAGGTTGCGCAGTTTTCTGATAGATTTAGATTGGAACAGTGTATTGAGATTGGACCGGGGAAGGGCGCGCTTACCAAAAAACTTATACAGATCGTTCGTAAACCGCTTTTGCTCTTGGAGAAAGATGAAACTTTGCTAACGCAACTTCACACAACTATTGCCCTCGCTCTCACGAAGACCGACCCAGAACCTATTAGCACTCCTGTCCATCACTCACCAGACATTCAAATGTATGAACCCACTATCAAAATGGGTGATGCATTGCAGTTAGATGTGGCTTGAGAACTACAACAAATTTGACGAGACGCTCGCCAAACCGTTGTCGTGGGGAATTTACCATACTACATTACATCACCTTTGCTTACCAAGTTTTTTGGATGATGAAACGCTGTTTTCCCCGTTGGTGTGTTTATGGTGCAGAAAGAAGTCGCCGATAAGATCAAAACCGATGCTCCGAAAAAGAGCTATCTATGGCGGTTATTGAACTATCAGTATGAGGTTACCTATCTGAAAACAGTCCCTGCCAAGGCATTTACGCCAGCGCCGAAGGTGCAATCAGCGATATTCTCACTGGTGTCTAGAGCATTGACGGCGAAGACGGCTACCTCGAGCATGTCTGATGCGTCATCCAACACGCCGTGAGTAAACATCTCATCCCAAAATTTTTGATCATCAACCGACAGATTACCTAGTAGACCGTCGTTCTCATACGAAAAAATGATAGAATTGCTCAATCACATCTCGCTGTACAAACGCAAAACTCTCTGAAAATGCCGAAAAATGGCCTGATTACAATGAACTTACAACCTGCCCGAAGATCTCGCAGGAAAAAGACTAGAAGAAATCGGCCTTGCAGACATGGAAAGAATTTTGTCCTAGGTTTGTCTTTGAAAACGACACAAAAAAATTTATATCATATTATATAACCATGAAACAACAAAAACTAGAACAATATCGACAATATAGGATTGTTAAAAAACCAATTCCTAAAAAACTCGCCGCTATTGCGTGAAGTACACATAATTATTGATTAGCAGAAGTGTATTTTGAAAAAGGCGAGCCGATTTGATGGTCTACACCACAAATTCGATATAAAACAAAAGAGGAGGTGTTAGAAGATTTGTTGTTTATGGTTAGTTGTGTGAAAGAGTTAAAGAAATCTAAAAGTCCGGTCTTAGAGATAAAATGACAAACAATCAAAGAAACAAATGAGGTATGAGCATAGCGATTTTCTTACGATTAATTTTATATAGCATAAAATATTTTATAGAATGAAAGACAATTTATTGGCTCCTGATGAAAAAACCGCATTGTTTGATTGAATGGAAGTTAGGAAAGTTCGAGAAAATGGAGAATGGTATTTTTCTATTGTCGATGTTATAGCTATTCTAGTTTGAAACAAAAGACCTAGTAAATACTGGACAGATTTGAAAAATGATATAATTTCCCAATGAAATACTGAGTTTTCCGATTTTATCGGAAAGCTGAAAATGAAGTGAAAAGATGATAAAATGTATCCTGTAGATGTAGCAAATACAAAAACAACATAGAACAAAGAAAGTACCCTTTATAATTAACAATTAATAATTAATAGTCCTACATCTTTACTAGTTTGTAGCTCTTTTTCCCCTTTCTCAAAACAAAATACCCATTGATTGCGTTTCATGAATCTAGCGGTATGTTTA
>CAZXON010000005.1:50673-67891 GCA_964642385.1 uncultured Candidatus Peribacteria bacterium | reverse complement strand
TTTCTCAAAACAAAATACCCATTGATTGCGTTTCATGAATCTAGCGGTATGTTTATTTCTGATACTTTTTCTTCGTTTAGGTAGATTGCGCCGGCTTCTATATCTTTTTTTGCGTTGCCTCTAGATGTTTCTAATCAGCTTGCAACGAGAGCATCAAGGATCGTTCGTGTGCTATTTTCAGAAGTTACCTCGTTGTCGCTTGCTTGACTCTCTCGGATGTGAGTTATGCCAACTTCTCTCCCGATTGCGTCTAGTTCTTGCTCTGACATCTCTTTGAGCATGGCAAGTTTGTCATCATTGCCAAACAAAAACGCTGTTGCTTTTTCGGCTTGCGAAACGGCATTTGAGCCATGGAGTGTGTAGACAATATATTTCGCGAGTTGTTCTTGTCCATATCTGTCTGCTGGATTCTGGGCATGTTTAGCGACGATTGTCTCTATTTCTTCCAATGACAAAAGTGTAAACAACTTCAAATATCTCTCCACGTCCTCATCACCCACGTTCATGAAATATTGATAGATTTGGAATGGAGTAGTCATCGTTGGATTCAAAAATAGTGCATTGCCTTCTGATTTTCCAAACTTCTTTCCAGTGCTGTCTAACACAAGCGGTGATGTCACCCCATATGCTTCTTTGTCTATTTTTTTTCTAATTATTTCTATTCCCGTCACGATATTTCACCACTGATCAGATCAACTTATTTGTAATTTACAATTTTTGTCCTGGAACAAACGCAAGAAATCATACCCTTGCAAGAGCATATAACTGAATTCGGTATAGGAGATTGATTTGTCGGGATCTTCGATCCTTCTTTTTACCGTCTCTTTGGCCATCATTTGATTGACTGTGATGTATTTTCCAACCTCTCTAAGAAAATCTAGATATCCCAATCCTTCATAGAAATCTTTGTTGTTGTAGACTTCAAATGGGAAGTTGATCCCTGACAAACTTGCTAGATTTTCCAATATGTTTCTAACTTGTTCTTTGATAGCTTCTTCGTTTTCAGCTAGTTCTTCTTTGGTCAAAAAAACTCTATCTGCATCTCTCCCACTTGGATCACCGATCATACCAGTTGCTCCACCTATGATCAAAATCAGTTTATTTCATCTTTTCATAAAATTTATCGCATTCATAAACACAACAAAATTGCCCAGGTGAAGCGACTTTGCCGTCGGATCCACACCAAAATATAATGTTTCTCCTCATTTTTCATAGATACCAAAAAGATCCTCGCTGGTGTACTGGTTCAAAAATCAACGAGCTGCAATTTCTTCTTTTAGAAACATTTCTATTGTGTAAAATTTTAAAAACAGTGGATATTTAGTTTAACGAGCGGCTTTCCCAAATTTTTTGCATTTCGCTTTTCTCAGGTTGAGGCGCGCTTCTTCCGATATCTAATTTTGCGTCCTTTTTCTCTGTTTTTTTCTCAATTCGCTTTTCGGTTCTTTTTTTAAAAAGTTCTTTAATTAATGCTCTTTTTTTGTCGTTGTCTTCGGTTGCTTCCCAAGGATATTGATCAATGTTATGGTTTCGACTCATTTCGTGTCTTTTTCTATCTAGTTCTAGTATGGTACGTAGTGCAATGTCTTTTCAAATTTCTTCTAATTCTTTTTTGATTTCAAAAGGACGGTTTCATTTTTCTAGAAGTGTTATGATGCGTTTTTGTATTTCATCACAACATCGTTTCCTACCAGTTACGTGAAAGAGCTTTTCTGTAGCGTTTTCTGTGATTAATGATTCTTCTGGATTCAATTCCTGCGTAAAATCTTGACTATTCACATTTTCCATTTTTCCCAACGTGCTATAAAAAAATAAAAAAAATTCACACCTTGATATAGTTATTTTTGTATTGTTTTGCAACTGTAAAATAAGTAGAATGTCCCTGTGGACTACAACCCAAAATTTTTGATGATGTTTCACATGAGAGATTATCTTTCCGCGGTCGCCTGTTTTATGGCTTTTCACCTATACTATGCATATTGCCTTCCTAACTATCTTCCCAGAAGTTTACACAAGTTTTTTGGAAACATCGCTTATCAAAAAAGCACAAGAAAAAAATATTTTGTCATTTGATCTGATCAATCCTAGGGATTTTTGTGATGACAAACATCAACAAGTTGATGATGAGATATATGGAGGTGGCGCATGAATGCTCCTCAAAGCGAAGCCAGTTATTGATGCGTTAGAGAACGTTATTGCGAAAAATCATCTCGTGGCTCTCTCTGATACCAACGGAAATCCATCTTGGAAAGTGATTTTCCTCTCGCCATCACAAACTGTTTTCAATCAACAACTCGCATACGAATACGCAAACCTCGATCACATAATTTTTGTCTCTGGCCGTTATGAGGGTATAGACAATCGTTTTGAACAATACATGCAAAAAAAATACGCACATAATTTTTGCAAAATCTCTCTTGGGCAGTTCGTAACATTGGGGTGAGAATTACCATCTATGGTTATGGCTGAGGCGATTACTCGCCTTATTCCATGAGTTATCAAAGAAGAAGCTAGCCATCTTCTAGAAAGTTACGATCCAGATCAAAATATGCAAAACATCGAATACCCACAATACACCAGACCAGAACAACTATCTTTTGATGATGATACTTACGCGGTCCCTGAAGTTCTTCTCAGTGGCAACCACGCACAAATTGCAAAATGGAGAGAAGAGATGACGAGTGATACTGATGTTATATAGATTACAATAGAAACGAAAAATTAACCATACAAAAAAAGCAGCTCACGAACGGGCTGTTTTTTCAAAACAAAAATTTTAGTTGTATTGTCTTCTAGTATTTCTCAAATACTATTTGTTCTTTTGAAAATCATTTTGCCAAGAGCGTCTCTTTGACCTCATCAACCATTGCTGGCATCCCACAGATAAACACTTGTACATCCGTATTCTCTCACTCTGATTTTCCATCTCCCAAAAACGCCACCGAAGCATCTAGTCAATCTTGGACGTGTCAAACATTCCGAAAGCTAGCTTCTTTATTGACGATCTCTTCTTTTGATAAGTACAACGAGTGCATGCTTTTTCAGTCCTGATTTTTTTCTTTCACCAAATTTTTGGAAAATATTTCCACGACCGATGGTAATAGCATGTTCAAATATCTTTCTCCATACAGCATGGCAACTTGTGCATCTGGTTGCTTCGCCCTGATTGCCTCGTATATTCAAAGGATGGGCGATAATCCGCTTCCTGTCGCAATCAACAAATATTTTTGGTATGTTCATGTATTGACCATATGTCCATACGGTCCATCGATACTGATGCTATCGCCTATGCTTACTTCTTGGGTCAGATAGCAAGACATACCGCCAGTATGCGTTTGTTTGACGATACATCAGATAGTTCTTTTTTCTTCGAATTCGCTTTGAGTTGTCGCTAAGCTATACGCTCTTTTGATCTGTTTTCAGTTCTCGTCGACCACTTTTTCTGATCTGATCATGATAAATTGTCCCTCTTGAAAAGAGAGCTTATCATCTGGCGTAAAACGCACGAAACAGACGCTTCACGAAGGCGAACGTTCAATGCTAGTTATTGTGGCAGTTGTTTTTATAGGTGTTTTTTCCATCTGTTCAAAATTAATGTCTACAAAAATTTTACTTTGGTTGTTTAGCTACCCGTGTACATATTGTCAAATTATTTCTTTTTATTTTTTTCGAAAACTATAATACCGTAATTAATAATCTGTTATATTTACATCGCTTATTTCGGTTTCACGTTTGTATTCTATTATGATGGAATCGTTTCCAGTAGCGTTATTTTGAGCGACATCTCAAGTAGTGCTTTCTAGTACACTATCTCCAGTAGTGTTTTCTTGTAGATCATCACCACTGCTCGAATTGGACAATAATTTAGCTCTCTGTGCTGTTTTTTCAGTGACCACTCAAGATGATGAATTCATGTTGCTCGCATTGCTTTTGCTATCTGAAATAACTGAAACGCCATAGCTTACCGCTATGACCACAAACACGGTACAAATCAATCACAAGACTTTGGTTTGCAACCCAGTTTCGTCTTCCATTTGTAAAAATAAGAAAAATAAACATCTTAAATGTAATAAAAAGAAAAAAAAAATACAGGGGAAATTTTTTGCTCCCACATTCAAAGAATTTTGGTACCATTTGTAAGTTTTCACCTTATAAATCTATTTGATGATATGTTTTACCTACCATCTCTTTGTTCTTATCGCCTTTTCCCTTACTTTTCAAAAGCACATATACAACTAATATATAATTGAAATTTTCCTATCTATATTCGCCTGTCTACTTTTGTCTAACTTTCGATTAATTTTCTCTTGCAATCGGTCTGCCAATCCTTACGATATACCTTACACAGTCTAAAATATTTGACACATAGCAAAAACAAAAAACTCATAAAACACCAATTAGTAAGCCAGTACATATACTAGTGTAAAAACATCCTTTGTCGATGTTCACTGCCTATAATTATGTGCAACTTTTTTTTCGTCTGAATTAAGAAAAAAAGAATTTGGGAAAGAAACCGTTCGCAGAGGTCTATTATATACCAAATCTACCTAGACGCCTGCAGTATAATGTATACCATGCCAGGGTAGCTCAGTGGTAGAGCAGGGGCCTGAAAAGCCCTGTGTCGGAAGTTCGATTCTTCTCCCTGGCACCACCCATTACAAAACATGAACTACTATCGGGGATTAGCTCAGATGGCTAGAGCGCTTGGTTTGGGACCAAGAGGCCGCGAGTTCGAGTCCCGCATCCCCGACCAGATTACTTATAAGCCCGTGGGCATGTAGCTCAGTTGGTTAGAGCACGTCTCTGATAAGGACGGGGTCGATGGTTCAAGTCCATCTATGCCCACCACACTATGCAATTATTTATTCTTTATTATATATCATTATGTCAAAAATTCACGTTAATGTAGGGACGATTGGTCACGTTGATCATGGGAAAACAACATTGACTGCTGCTATTACTACAGTAGCTGCTACAAAGGGTTTTGCACAAGTGCAAAAGTATGCCGACATCGACAACGCTCCAGAAGAAAAGGCAAGAGGTATTACTATCAATACGAGACACGTTGAATATGAAACTGATACTAGACATTACGCTCATATAGACTGTCCAGGGCATGCCGATTATGTTAAAAACATGATTATTGGTGCTGCACAGATGGATGGTGCTATACTTGTAGTTGCTGCTACAGATGGACCAATGCCTCAAACAAAAGAGCACGTTCTTCTTGCAAAACAAGTTAATGTACCTTATATCCTCGTATACCTAAACAAATGTGATATGGTAGACGATGCGGATATGATCGATCTAGTAGAAGAAGAAGTAAGAGATCTTCTTACTGCAAATGGTTTTGATGGAGCTAACACTCCTATCATTAGATGATCTGCGCTCAAAGCGGTAGAAAATCCAACTGACGCAGAAGGTGACGCAAAATCAATTTGGGAACTTCTTAACGCTCTTGACACATATATTCCAAACCCAGCTAGAGAAACTGAAAAACCTTTTATGATGCCTATTGAAGATGTATTTTCTATCAAAGGAAGATGAACAGTTCTTACAGGTAGAATTGAAAGAGGTGTTGTTAACATGAATGAAGCAGTTGAAATAGTTGGACTTTCAGATGATCCTACTGCAACAGTAGTTACAGGAATAGAAATGTTCCACAAACAACATCCTACAGCAGAAGCTGGTATGAACGTTGGACTTTTGGTGAGAGGTGTTGAAAAAGATCAAGTAGAAAGAGGACAAGTTCTTGCTAAACCAGGTACTGTTAAACCACACAAGAAATTTGAAGCACAAATATATGTATTGAAAAAAGAAGAAGGAGGAAGACATACTCCATTTATGACTGGATACAAACCTCAATTTTTCTTGGGAACAACAGATGTAACTGGAGAAGTATCAATGGAAGGAAGAGAGATGATTATGCCTGGTGATAATGCTGCTATTACAGTTGAACTTATCTACAAGGTTGCAATTGAAGACGGTCAAAAGTTTGCTATCCGTGAGGGTGGAAGAACTGTTGGCGCTGGATCAATCATCAAAATTCTTGACTAATTAGAAGACAAAAAATTACTAGAACGATAACCTAGTTTGAGGACTGGTTTTTCACAAGAGAACCGGTCTTCACACTATGCATTATTTATTTTGCCCAGACTCATACACATATGGCTGATACGACATCACCTAAGTTAAGGATAAAGCTAAAGAGCTACGATGTAAAAATGCTCGAAACTTCAACAAGTAAAATTGTTGGACTTCTTGTAAAGTCGTGAGCTACTATGAAAGGACCTATTCCATTGCCAAAACAAAGGAAATTGTATACGGTTCTTAGAGCAAACTTTGTTTACAAAAACGCTAGAGAACAATTTGAGAGATCTACATATGCGAGATTGATCGATGTTGTTGAAACTGGACCCAAAACTATAGAATACTTACAAAATCTCTCAATTCCTGTTGGGGTTTCAGTGGAGGTAAAAGTGTTCTAAATCTTTATATACCCATTAAGCAACTTGATTGTCATGAAAACGACAAAATGACTCATAGTCAGAAAAAAAGAAATGACCAAGCTTCGATTGGATGGCCACCATACAGCGGTAACGCTTTTGGAGATCGTTCCTCAAGAAGTTGTTAGATATAAAACCCTTGAAAAAGACGGCTACAACGCTGCTATTTTGTGAGTTTGAAAAAAAGAATCAAACAAAGAAAAGGGTCAAAAAATATCATACGGTTTACTTAAAGAGTTCCCACATGACGAAACCTTTCAAAGCATGTATCCTGCTTGAAGTGTGCTCTCTACTGAGGTTCTAGAAGGTGTTACGGAAGTTGCACTTACTGGTGTCTCAAAAGGAAAAGGATATCAAGGTGCTATTAGGAGATTTGGACTAAAAGGTGGTCCAAAAACACATGGTTCTAAATTCCACAGACATATTGGTTGATTGTGAAATAGAAAACCTAGACGTGTACAAAAAGGACATCCACATGCTGGTCATATGGGTAACGAAACTGTTACTCTTCACAAAAGACCAATCGTTGAAACTATGGTACTTCAATGAGTTCCATTCGTTGCAATAAAAGGTCCAATACCAGGCGCATACAATGGCTACATATCATTATACGTTGGGTAGATTTATGTTATTTTGTTATCATAATTATAGATGAGTTATTCTATCATAATACACGACACACAAGGAAAAGCTGTAGAAACGAAACAATTAAACGAAAATATTTTCGCTGATGGAAATATTAACGAATGATTGATTCATGAGTTCTACGTTTTGCAACAAGCAAATGCTCGTATTCCATATGCTCACACCAAAACGAGAGCTGAGGTAGCGGGCTCTGGTAGAAAACTGTACAAACAAAAAGGTACAGGAAATGCTAGAGTTGGTTCTTCACGTTCTCCTATCAGGAAGCATGGATGAGTTGCTTTCGGTCCTACAAACGAAATAAACCATACAAAAGCTATGCCAAAGAAAATGAAAAAATTGGCGCTTGCTGGTTTGTTGACTCTCAAGGCAAAAAACGAACAACTTATTTGATTGGTAGACAACGCACTTGATGCTATCAAAACAAAAGATGCTCTTGTTATGCTCCAAAATGTAGGTCTATGAGGGAAAAAAGTATTGGTTGTGATCCCTGAGAAAAATCAAGCTCTCGAGAAATCACTTGCAAATATCCCAACAGTAAAAACAATCCTTGCGTCATACGTAAATCCAGTAGATCTTCTTCATTACGAAAAAGTTCTAGTAAGTGTTGGATCGTTAGACAAATGGAACACTCTATTTGAATGATCAGATAACTAAAAAATTATATATTTATTTTGTGCATGTACTTATCGCTATGGCGTATATTGATATCCTAAGACAAAGAGCAAAAAAATCTGTTTCAACAAAAGCGTTGGCGGATCTTAGTCCTTATAGTATTATCCTTGCTCCGGTTCTAACAGAAAAAGCGTATGCAGGAGGAGATGTTGATGAAAAAAAAGGTGAAAAAAAATATTTTTTCAAAGTACACTCTGATGCAAACAAAAATGATGTAAAGCAATCAATCCTTGCAATATATGGTGTTAAACCAGTGGCTGTTAATCTTTCTTGGGTAAAAATAAAAGGAAGAGCAAACAGGAAACTCGTGAGAAGAGCTTACAAAAAAGCTATTGTTACGGTTGAGGCTGGCAAAAAACTACCAGTATTGGATGTGTAATTGATGCTTAGCATAATGACTTCGGTCTAAAATATATCTTACTTCTTAATTCTTATTTGTATAACAAATGGCAGTTAAAAAATATAAGCCGTATACACCTTCGAGACGTGCTATGGTCTGATATGACTTCTCTAATATCACCACAAAAACTCCAGAAAAGAGTCTTACTTCTCCACTAAAAAGCTCTGGAGGAAGAAACCAGTATGGAAGAACAACATCAAGATGGATGTGAGGTGGTCACAAAAGACTATATCGTATCATCGATTTCAGAGGGTATGACAAGGTAAACATTCCTGCAAAAGTTGTTTCTATTGAATATGATCCAAATAGAACCGCTAGGATAGCTCTCGTTTCTTATGCAGATGGGGAAAAAAGATATGTTCTCGCATGGAAGTGATTGAAAGTTGGCGATCCTATTATGTCAGGTGAACAAGCTATTTTGACTGCTGGAAACAGAAAACAACTCAAGGATATCCCAGAAGGATTCAGCATATTCAATCTTGAATTCACCCCAAACTCTAAAGGGAAAACAATCAAATCCGCAGGATCGTTCTGAACTGTTACAGGTAAAGATGAGGCGTTGCGTGTTGTGTTTGTTAAATTGCCTTCAGGTGAAGTGAGAAAGTTTGATGAAAAATGCTTCGCAACTATCGGTCAGCTTGGAAATGAAGATCACAAAAACATCGTGGTTGGTAAAGCAGGTAGACAAAGACGGTTAGGTCGCAAACCAAATGTGCTTGGTAAATCAATGAACCCAGTAGATCATCCGCACGGTGGTGCTGAAGGACATTCAGAAATTGGTTTGAAATTCCCTAAAGCGTTCAATGGTAGACCGGTTCCAGCTGGAAAAAAGACAAGAAAGTCTAAAAAGTGGTCAACGAAGTTTATAGTATCAAGAAGGACAAAAAATTAATATATATTATTTATTCATCAAAATCTGTTATTCATGACGAGATCGCTCAAAAAATGATTCTATGTCAACGAGAGGCTTCTTAAAAAAGTCGCTGCTATGACGGCAACTGGAGATAAAAAGGTAATAAAGGTTCGAGATAGAGCATGCCAAATTAGTCCAGAGATGGTTGGTTTTACCTTCGCTGTGCACAATGGTAGGCAATTCGCGAGTCTTTATATCAATGAAGAAATGATTGGACATAGATTGGGAGAGTTTGTTCCTACAAGAACATTCAAGTGACATCCATTCTAGAACATTTTAACTATTATTCTTGTTGAACACAATGCAAAAAAGTCTTAGTGCGACGTTGAAATATGCCCTTACATCATACAAAAAGATGCAACTTTTGGCAAAACTCGTTGCTGGCAAAAAAGTAGATGATGCTCTCATTATATTGGAAAATACGCCAAAAGCTGCTGCAAAAATGCTTTGGAAGGTTATAAAATCTGCACAAGCAAATGCTGTAAATGTTTTGGGAAAGGATCCATCGTCTTTGTACATCCAACATATTCTTATTTGAAGGTGAACAAAGATCAAAAGAATGAGATTTGCATCAAGATCTAGGATGCATCCATATGAAAAACATAGATCATTTGTAAAAGTTATTTTAGATACTAAATAGTATAATTTATGTGACAAAAGGCAGACCCAAGAGGACTGAGAGTTGGGGTAACAAGATCACGATCTTCAGAATGGTATGGCAAAACAAAACGCCAAGCTGCAGAGTTTTTTGTACAAGATATGCAAATTAGAAAATTTGTAGATGAAACCTACAAAAGAACTGGTATTGCAAAGCTTGTTATTAGAAAGACAGAAAAAGAAACTGAAATAATTGTCTTTACTGCTAAACCTGCTCTTATCTTAGGAAAAGAAGGTAAGAAGCTAGAAGAATTCCAAAAAAAACTAGAAAAAAAGTTTGGAGGGGAGTTCAAGGTTGTGTTGAAAGACGTTAGACTCCCAGAACTTTCTGCTAAGATAATGGCTGAGTTCGCTGCTCAACAACTTGAAGCTCGTTTGCCGTTTAGAAGAGTTGCAAAAACACTCATTCAAAAAGTTATGGAAAAGTGAGCAACTGGTATCAAAGTACAAGTATCGGGAAGACTTGGATGAGTAGACCTTTCAAGAAGTGAAAAGTTTTCTCAAGGAAGAATTTCTCTTCAAACATTGAGATCTGATATTGATTACTGCGCTACTACAGCTCTTACCAAATATGGAATCCTTGGTGTAAAAGTATGGATTTCTAGAGGAGACTTCATGACAAAAGGATGAGCGGCTAAACTTGACAACGCTGAAGCAAAAAAGAAAGCAATGGAAAAGGTTTCTCCTGCGCAACCAGCTCCTGCAAGACCTGCTCCTGTTAGGAAACCAGTAAATGCAAAAAAAGTTGAAAATTAATTCTATTAGAAATGTATTTTAATCATATTAATTATTGTAATCCATGTCGTTATTGACACCAAAAAGATGGAAATATCGTAAGCAAATGAGAAGTAGAATCACTGGTCCTGCTACTAGAGGAAATCAAGTAGTTTTCGGTGAATATGGTATCAAAGCCACTACGAGTTCTTACGTTACAAATAGACAACTGGAAGCAGCCAGAAAAGTTATCGTTAGACATACCAGAAAGGTAGGAAAAATGTGGCTTAGAGTGTTCCCAGATGTTCCACAAACCAAAAAAGGATTGGAGATGCCGATGGGTACTGGAAAAGGTGACGTACATATCTATACGGCTAGGATCAAGAAAGGAGCAGTTATATTTGAAGTAAGTGGTCTTGACGAAAAGATTGCAAAAGAAGCATTCAGAAGTGCTGGATTCAAGCTTCCTATGAAAACAAAAGTGGTAGAAAAAGGACAAGTGAACTAATTACACTTTATATATGTTTATTACACTCGCATGGCGGTTGAAAAAATCACATTTCAAGATTTAACTGGTAGATGAGCCAAAGAATTGGTGGCCCTTCGTCGTGATCTCAAAAAACAACTCTTTGAGCTTCGTATGAAAAATGCTCTAAAATCTCTGAAAGAAACTCATCAAATATCTGTATTAAGGAAACAAATAGCACAGATAAATACGGCTTTAACTTCTAAATCAAATAGTAAATAATGGCGGTTTTTGGTTGAAAGAACATCAAAGAGCTTGTTGGAGCTGTAGTTAGCGACAAGATGGATAAAACTATCGTTGTTGAGGTTAAATCAGTAAAGCAACATCCTTTGTATAGAAAAAGATACACCGTAAAGGTAAAATACTACGCACATGATGAGACAAATAGTGCTCATATTGGTGACACAGTAAAAATTAGACTAGCTAACCCTACTAGCAAAACAAAAAGATGGGCGTTAGTTGAGGTGGTACAAGTAGCCACTATCTAAAACAATATTTATATATTCTTTGGAAACATACAATGTTACAAACAGAATCGGAAGTTATTATCGCGGATAACACAGGAGCCAAAACAGGGAAAGTGATTTCTATCTTGAAGGGTTCTTCAGGAAAGAAAGGAACAATTTGAGATAAGGTTGTTATTGCTATCAAATCTGTTACTCCAGCTTCCTCTTTCAAAAAAGGAGATGTTGCAAAAGCAGTAATCGTGAGAACCAAAAAATGAGTAACGAGAAAAGACTGATCGTTGCTTAGATTTAACGACAACGCAGTTGCACTCGTAGACAAAGATAACGGACCAATTTGAAAAAGAATTTTTGGACCTGTTGCAAGAGAGCTAAGAGAGGTTGGTTTCAAAGATGTTGCGACGATAGCAGAAGAAGTTATTTAATCTATCATATGTACATATTCCCATGACAAAATTACGCAAAAACGATCCAGTAAAAGTTATCGCTGGTAAGTTCAAAGGAAAAACATCAAAAATCATCAGCGTTGATGGAGATAAAGTTATCGTAGATGGTATAAACGTGATGAAAAAAGCAGTAAAGGGCAAAGGATTTGTAGATAAAATTCACCCAATTCATGCTTCAAATGTCGCATATTTTGATGGTAAAGAAATCTCAAAAATAGGGAATACCACAAGTGCAGATGGTAAACATGTGAGAGTTCTGAAAAAAACCAAAAAAGAAATCACAAAATAACATAAATACTATTTTATTATTTGACGTTTCGTGTGTCAATGAGTTTATATACCCAATTCCACAAAGAAATTAAAGGCAAGCTCCAAAAATCACTTGCTAAGACAAACCCTCACCAAGTTCCTGTAATTGACAAAGTTATAGTAAGTGTTGGTATTGGTTCTCTTGCAACTAGAAAGGGAGTAAAAGACTTTTCAGACATCCAAAAAAATCTTGTAAAGATAACTGGACAAAGGCCTTTGCTTATCAATTCAAAGAAATCTATCTCTAACTTCAAACTAAGAGAAGGTATGCCTGTGATGTATAAGGTTACTCTTAGAAGAGAAAGGGCATATGATTTCCTTGAAAAACTCACCAAGGTTGTAATGCCAAGAGTGAGGGATTTCAATTGATTAAACCCAAAAAGTTTTGATCCTCAAAATAATATAAACATTGGTTTATCTACGCAAGCCATCTTTCCGGAACTTTTGGCAGATGAATCAGGTGCGAATATGGGAATTCAAATAACAATCGTAACTCATGCGGAAACAAAAACAGACGCACAAGCGCTCCTTGAGTCTCTTGGGTTCATATTCATTACAAAATAATCTTTATTCATACATAATCTCGTTGTTATGGCAAGAAATGCACTAAAAGTTAAACAAGCTCGCTTAGAACAAAAAAAGTTTGCTGCGATCGCTGCTTGAACTAAGATGGAAAAATCTACAAGATACTACAACAGATGCAAACTCTGTTGAAGGGTATGAGGTCACATTAGAGACTTCTGAGTATGTAGAGTATGCCTTAGAAAGTATGCTAGAGAGTGACTTATTATGGGTTTGAAAAAAGCAAGCCGATAGTCCTTTTCCAAACCGATAAAAATTTATCTTCTATTTCTTATTGAACATGAGCTCTGTGAACGCTCCAATCCACGATCTTCTTATTAGAATCAAAAATGCATATATGGCAAGAAGAACATCTCTTGACTGAGTAGTGTATTCTCACTTCAAAGCAAGCGTGCTAGATCTTCTGAAAGAATATGGGTTTATACTCTGATATGATCTCCTAGAACAAGGAAATAAAAAAACCCTACATATCACGCTCAAACATGTAAAGGATGAGATAAATGATATTCCTATTATCAAATTCTACTCTAAACCATCAAGACGTTGGTATGTTTCTTACAAAGATATCAAACCAGTGGCTGCAGGAAGAGGAATTGGTATTTTATCAACCTCTCAAGGATTATTGCCTGCGCATATTGCAAAACAAAAAAAGATTGGTTGAGAGTTGATCGCTGAGATTTATTAGTCTTTCTTATAGTTTATTCATTACTATTATATATCCATGTCTAAAATTGGGAAAAAAGTTATATCTATACCTAGCGGAGTTACAGTGCAGGTGGAGAATAGTCTTGTAAAAGTAAAAGGTCCAAAGGGAGAGTTGTCATATAAGATGCTTCCTGGTGTCAATGCTGTTGTAGAAGGAGATACAATTGCAACTTCTGTTGATAGCGATGAGATTAGAAACCTTTGGGGGTTGACAAGAACATTGATCCAAAATATGGTTACAGGAGTGTCTACTTGATACGAGATCAAACTCCATGTATTGTGAGTTGGTTTCACTGCAAAAACAGCTGGACAAAAATTGATATTTGCGCTTGGATATGCTCATCCTGTTGAATTCATTTTACCTGCAGGCATCAATGCTACAATAGATAAAGATCCAAAAGGTAATGACATAATCACTTTGACAGGAATAGACAAACAACTTATTGGTGAGTCTGCTGCGAGAATTAGAAAACTCAAAAAACCAGAGCCATACAAAGGAAAGGGTATTAGATACTTTGGTGAAACTATCAAGATGAAGGCAGGTAAATCTGCGAAGAAATAGACGCTATTTTAGTAATCAATTACACATACTATGAAATCAAAAAACTCACTGTATAGCAAACATGCTAGAATCCAAAGAAGAAAACATAGAGTAGCAACGCTTATCAAAAAAACAGCGTCTTCCCCTAGATTGATTGTTTGGAAATCAAACACCCACACCTCTGCACAAATTGTTGATGCACAAGGGAAAGTGCTTGCTTATACGACAGATAAAGACACAAAAGGCACGAAGACAGAAAGAGCATTTGCTGTTGGGAAAAATATAGCAGAACAAGCAAAAAAGCAAAATGTTGACACTGTTGTTTTTGATAGAAATGGTAATCGTTACCATGGTAGAATCAAGGCTGTAAGTGAGTGAGCTCGTGAAGGAGGACTACAAAATTAATTTAGATACGGTACATTATTTACTACTTATTTCTTTGTCGTTATGACTATGCAAGAAAAGACAAAAAGAGAGAAACCAAAAAAAGAGTTTGAAGAAGTTCTTTTGGAGGTGAGAAGAGTGACAAGAGTTAATACCTGAGGTAGACAATTGTCATTTAGAGCAATCATTCTTGTTGGTAACAAAAATGGGAAAATTTGACTTGGTGTTTCAAAAGGGTCAGATGTTCAAATCGCTGTTAGAAAAGCAACGAATGAGGCTTACAAAAACATGAAAGTAATCCCTATCACTGAATCAGGAAGTATTCCATATATGGTTTCCAAAAAATACAAGTCAGCATATATTACACTAATTCCTGCTGCGCCTGGTAGTGGTCTTAAAGCTGGTTCTTCATTGCGTTCTGTGATGGAACTTGCTGGATATACAAATATTCTCTCAAAGATCATGGGAACAAGAAATAAATTAAATAATGCGCTTGCAGCTGTTATGGCTCTTACAGCGTTTAAAGTTGATAGAACTAAATTAGAAAAATTAGATCTACAAGGTGTGATGGAAACAAGAAAAAGACAACAAGCAGAAGCTGATGCAGAAAGAGCAGCAAAATCAGATAGAAGAAAACCTCGTAGAACAGACAATGATAATAAAAAACCAGGATTTAGAGCAAGACCTGATGGTGCCACAAAACAATCTCCAAGTCCAGCACCTGTTGCTTCAACACCTGAATCTGCACCAGCACCTGAAGCTGAACAAACTTCTGCAGAATAATTGTTACATATTGCCAATTTATTATTTTTGATATACTCCTAATGCAAGCATTTCAATTAACAAGAACACCTTGATATAAAAAACCTCGTATCCAAAGAGGAAGAGGTGATTCGTCTGGTAGAGGTAATTACTCTGGAAGAGGTCTAAAGGGACAAGGAGCTAGAGCAGGCGCATCAATGCGTGGTTCTTTTGAGTGAGGACAAACTCCATTGGTACAGAGACTTCCTAAATTAAGAGGTTTCAAGAGACATTTCAAATTACTAAACATATATCAACCAGTAAATATTGCTGCGTTGGAAAAAGATGAACGCATAACAGCTGGTGCAGTTATTACGCCAGAGTTACTCGTTTCTCTTGGATTGGTTCGCAAGAACACACAAGTAAAAGTCCTTGGAAACGGAGAGCTTACCAAAAAACTATCGTTTAGTGGGATTACGGCTTTTTCAGCGACTGCCAAAGAAAAAATTGAAAAAGCAGGTGGTTCAATAGCGTAGTTTATAAGAGATGTGCGAGCTTTATCGCTAGGTCAGGAAAAAAATAATATATTCTTATATCCTCTTACACAAACATGACTGGATTCTTGCAAACTATACGCGACCTATGGTTATCAAAAACTATTAGGAAGAAAATCCTTATTACATTTGGATTGCTGGCTTTATACAGACTTCTCGTCTTTTTGCCTGTGCCATTTGTAAATATTGACAACTTGATGAATGGCGTGTCAACTGCTGGTAGTGGACTAGAATATTTTACAATGCTGTTAGGGTGAACATTGGAGAAATTCTCTATCATAGCTGTGTGATTGGGTGCATATATTAATGCTTCGATCATCATGCAACTATTAACCGCTGTTGTACCTGCGCTTGAAGAGTTACAAGAACAAGGAGAAACTGGAACACAAAAAATTCAACAATATACAAGACGATTATCATTTCCACTTGCATTCATCCAATCTATCGGAATGACCTATTTTGCGAATTATCTTATGGGTGGACAACTTATCGATGCGCAAAATTTCCCTGTGGTTTTGTTGTCAGCATTTACGATGTCTGTTGGTGCAACTATGTTGTTGTATATCGCAGAAACTATCACAGAAAAAGGTATTTCTAACGGTGTTTCATTGATCATCTTCGCATCAATTATATCTGGAATAGTATGAAAAATATATACTGACGTTTCAGCGGCATCAAATCAATGGTTTTGAGTGGTAATATTTATGCTCGTGATTGTCGTTGGATTGATTCTCTTATCAGTGTTGATCCTTAAGACGACAAAAGATGTGCCTATTATCTATGCGAAACAAGGTAAGGTACAAGAGAGTTCTAAATTACCAATTCCATTGAATCCTGTTGGAATGATCCCAATTATCTTCGCTATTGCGTTCGTTTCTTTCCCATATCTTATTGCCCAAATGCTTACCAAATTCGGTTCAGCACAATGATGGGTGATGGACTCTGCGAAATGGATCGAATCAAACTTCAATATCTATGCACAGCAACCGTCACTTCTCATAATATTCATCTATTTCGCTCTTATTGTTGCATTCACATTTTTCTATGCAATGATCGTCTTCAACCCTGAGAAAATGGCTGACAATGTTCAAAAAAGAGGTGGGTTTGTACCTGGAATTAGACCTGGAGCACAAACATCAGCATATCTAAGCAAAATCATCTCTCACTTATGTTTTTGGGGATGAGTTGGACTGGGATTGATCGGTATTTACACATATCTATTGGAATACCTTCCATTTATCCAGGACATCACGCAATCACTTGGAGCATTACCAGTAGTTGTTACAGGATCTGGTATTATTATTATCGTGTGAGTGGTACAAGAGATCATGAACAAGGTGAAATCAGACTTACTTATGCACAAATACGATAGAATCTAGTATATTTCTCTACATACATAATCACCAAAACTGGCATCGTTCCTCTCTGGAATCGCCAGTTTTTTTAGATTAGAAAAATG
>CAZXON010000005.1:7617-50573 GCA_964642385.1 uncultured Candidatus Peribacteria bacterium | reverse complement strand
TCATTTTTTATATACCATTGTTCTATCTGTGCGAAGCCTGATTGTGTGAATAGGTTTTTCAGCTCGCGGTATCAAAAGATGTGGTATAATCTATTTGCAACGAGCGTTCAATCATTTGCCTTTCGAGGGACGAGAATGTCGTTCTTTGAACTTTTGCCCAAGGTGTAAAGCGACCTAACGAATGCTTTTCAGATCTCTTTTTTATACTTTTCTCTAAACCAATCCGAATAACACCGGTTTGTCATGATAATACAACCCTCATATGCGAGCGTATAGTAGATGAATCCCAACGCCGTTTCTCTCTCTTGAGATGTTGGAAGATGATGAAATCCTGCTACGCTTACAATAACATCAAAACATTCTTGTGGACTGTTCTTCAAAAAATAAACCATATCTTGATGGATTCGTCTTGCATGAGGATATTTTTTATTTGCGATTTCAAGGAGCCCTAAAGAGATATCTACTCAGATGTATTCTATTGCATAATCAATATTCTCTTCTAGGTATCACAACAATCTTCCATCGCCACACCCCAAATCTAGTATGCGAACTGGGCGAGTGGGCATATTACTAGCTCAACTCGCTCAATGACTTTTATCTTTTTTTTGCAAAAGAGACGACTTGTTTTCGTACGCATCTTTTTCAATCCTGGCGATAGTTTTTTTGATTTCTGTCAAAATATAGCTGAACTCTGGTCGTTCGCGCTGGCGAGTATTGGAAAACTTTTCTGCTTGTGAGTCGTAAAATCCTTGTAACTCTTTTGTAACTTTGTGCATCGTTATAGTGTACAAAAACCCAAAAAGATAGCAAGAGAAAGCGAGACAACCAACTTGTTGCCCGGCCTGTCGTTGTAAGCCAACTTCCCGCAGATAGTGCGGGCATCCCGATGAAGTCGGGGTGGTAGAATATTGTATTGTGATTAAAAAATTTATTTTCCTACGGTATAGTTTTTTAAATATCGGCTATCTGTGACGGCAAGTCAGAGACATCAAAGTTTTGCTTTTGCAATATCATCAGGATGGGGAATATAGAGGGTCGCATAAAAATTATATTGTAGATTTGCATTGCAGATTTGAAGCATATAATCCCTAGGTCATCGCGTATCGGGATTTTTTTTTCATTCAGGAATGATAGGAGTTTTTAGATATCATAATTCATTTAATCTAGTCATGATAGATACTGGGTATGTACCGTTTTTCTGTGATAATCGTCAATATCATTTGCCTTGAAATCCTGCGCCGAAAGAACAAAGGTCCCGCCATCTGCGTAATAAGTTTCTAAGGCCAATTGCAAATCTTTCAAATCTTTTTTTATGATGACATCTTTTGTTCTCTCTTGTGCATTTACGAGTCTTGGTATTAGTGTTGATACAAGTATACCAATGATAAACACTACCACAAGCATTTCAATCAGAGTAAAAGAGCCCTATTTTCCTATGCTTTTCATATATTGAAAGAATAATATACAATAATTCTATGCTATCTATTATAGATTTAAAATCAAGTTTCTTATTTGACTCCTATTTTTTTAAAAATCAATCGTTTCTATGTTTTCCATTTTTTCACCAATACGAAAAACAGACTTCAATAAAACCTTGAAAAAAACGAGCTCCCAACCTTGCACAATGGAATCTAGGCTGAAAGACCAATTATCAACTACTGGCTTGCAATCATCATTTTCTCAAATTTTCTCTTGAAATAGGCTAGGAGATTGCTATACTTTCTGATACGCGCTCGAATAAACGAGCATTTTTTAATCTCACGTATGTATCCAATATGCCTACTATCAACCAACTAATTAAGACCAGAAGAGAGCCAAAGAAGTACAAATCTAAAGCTCCTGCTTTGCAATTTGGCGTAAACAAACTAAATGCCAACAAAAAAGTAGAAATTTCTGCGCCGTTCAAACGTGGTGTATGTCTTAAAGTTACAGTTACTAAACCTAAGAAACCTAATTCTGCGCAACGTAAAATTGCGAAAGTTAGACTTTCAAATGGAGTAGAGGTGATCGCTTATATCCCTGGTGAAAAGCACACATTGCAAGAGCACTCTGTGGTTATGATCAGAGGTGGGAGAGTAAAAGATCTTCCTTGAGTGAAATACCATATCCTAAGAGGTGTTTACGATGCAAATGCAGTAGACGCTAGAAAACAAAGTAGATCTGTGTATGGAACAAAGAGACCAAAAGTTAAAAAATAATAGAATCGTTGTACGTATATAAGAGTATGCTACAATCGCAATCTACGATTGTCTCGATCCTGATGGAATTTGCATCGTACGATGCAATTAGGGTGGCAGAAAAACTAGTAGATCATTACAAAACTTATTTATTTGTATCAACAATGTATAGATGGTAAAAAAAGATGAAAACATTGAGGAGGTAGTTGAAACGACTCCGGTTACTGAGGAAACGACTCCAGTTGCTGAAGATGCTGTTTCTGCTTCTGAAGAATCTGCTCCTGCAGAAAAAGAAACGAAAAAACCAGCTGCTAAAAAATCAGCCGGCAAAAAAGATACATGAAAAAAAGGAGATAAACATGCAAGCGTAGAGATGAAATCTACAATGCCAGCAAAAGAATTTGCTGTAGAGCAGATGTTCTCTGATGTTAGAATCACAAAATTCATCAACTACTTGATGAAAGATGGAAAGAGAACTATCGCACACAAGATCTTTGTAGACACGATGAAAGAGATTCAATTAAATGGACATCCAAACCCACAAGCGGTACTAGAAACAGCTATAGAAAATGCAGCACCAGACATCATGGTAAAATCAAAGAGAATTGGTGGTGCGGTTTATCAAGTTCCAATGGAAGTGAAGCAAAATAAAAAACTTTTCTTCTCTACAAAATGGATCCTTGATGCAGCAAGAGGTAAAAAAGGAAAACCTATGTATAAAAAACTTGCTGAAGAACTGTTAGCAGCATATTCTGGACAAGGTCCAGCTGTTAAGAGAAAAGAGGAGGCGCATAGAATGGCTGAAGCAAACAAAGCATTTGCATATCTCGCTAAGTACGTAAAATAATCAACAAAATATTCTTTTTTATACAAATTATCGTTCGACAATGCCAAAGTGTAATCAATCCAACTTCAATCATGAGCTATATAATCTCAACAGAGCAAGAGCAAAATCTGGTGACAAAAAAGAAAATGCTATCAAGCATGCTGTTATGCTCAGAAAAAGAGAACAAGCGGAGGGAAAAACTGCTTGGATAAAAATGGCAACATACAAATCAGAAGCGAAGTTAAAAAAATATCAAATAACTGAGCAAATGATTCAAAATGCCATGCACAAAGAACCCTCTTTAGCTGTTTAATCCATTGTATATATCATGTCTAGACTAACAACCCAAGCTAAAAGAAAGCTTAATAAAACTCTTAGGAGAGTAGAAAAAGTAGTGATGATGGATACAAGAAAAAATATGGAACAGCAAAAGAAGTGGAAAGCAAAATTACTTAACTCAAAGGCAAAAAAACAATCAAATGTAATTGCATAATTTTATATTAGTTTCATTGTATACTCATGAATAACGCTAGACTACAAGAGTTATATCAACAAAAATGATATAATACGGTGGATATCAAGACAGGACAGTTCTTAGAACTTCACGAAAAACTTGGTGATCGTATATGGAAGTTTAAGGGACTTGTTATAAAGACGCAAAAAAAGTCTCATCCAGATGGAACTTTTACTATTAGAGGAGTGACTTCTGGGCATACTATTGAAAAAGTATATCCATTTTCGTTTCCTAACTTTTCAAAAGTTATCCTCCATGATGAGTACAAGATTAGACAATCTAAACTCTACTATATTAGAGAAAAAGTAGGAAAGGGAGCAAAATTCAAGAGCATTATCCCTCCTGAAAGAAAAGAAATAGACCTCCAACAAAAAGCTGAATAAAAATGTACCACATTGTGTGACATAAACGTTAGCATATACCATGGTCGTTCTACTTGACCATGCAATAGACACCGCAAAGGTGTCAAACCAATATCTTTATTTGCACTATACTTACTCTTATGGAATTACAAGTAACAAACCGTACAGTATTTGGAAAAAAGGTGAACTGACTTCGTAAAGCAGGTTTCGTTCCAGGTGTTATCTACGGAAAATATATCAAAACTCCTATGTCAATTCAGTTTGAAAAAAACGCATTTCTGAAAACATATAGACAAGCAGGTGAGTCAACACCAGTTGATTTACAAGGCGATTCTTCTGAATTGGTTCTTATTCATTCAGTTGACACAGATCCAGTGACTGATGGAGTGATCCATGTGGATTTCTTGGCTGTTAAGGCGGATGAAAAGGTAAGAGCGTCTGTAGAAATTGTTTTGGTAGGTGAGGCACCAGTTGAAAAGGGATGATTATGATCTGTACAGTTAGTAAAAGATTTCGTTACTGTAGAAGCACTTCCAAGAGATTTACCACACAATATCGAAGTTGATATCTCTGGTATGGCTACACTTCAAGACGGTGTATTCGTATGAGATCTTAAGGTGTCTGATAGGGTTGAAATCATTGATGATGCAGACCAACCAATCGTGGCTGTAACTGAGTTACAAGCAGATGAGGTAGAAGAAATCGCAGCTCCAGCGGATGCAGCAGGTACGGCAACAGCAGCAGCAATTGATGCTGAAAAGAAAGCAGAATAATTCTTACAATACTTTATTTTACATTGCAAACCCCTTATAATAATGGCAAGAGTATGCGACTTTACAGGAAAAAGAACAGTTTCTGGTAGAAATAGATCTCACTCTATGAGACAAACTAACAGACAATTTAAACCCAATCTTATCTCAAAGATAATTGATATTGGTGATGGTCAAAAAATAAGAGTAAAAATAGCAGCTAGTTTTTACAAAAAATACAAATCAGAACTATAAAATACTCAACTACGAGAATTTCATGCTTGCAATCTATGCAGAAATGAGTAATTTCAAGCATCGATATTTATCGTGGTTAGAATGGAGGAAAAGGCCTTAGCTTTTTTTTCCACTCTAACTTCGGTTAGAGTCTCCCGACTTGTTTGGGAGTTTGGGCTGGTAGCTCAGTGGTAGAGCAATGGCCTTTTAAGCCACTGGTCGAGGGTTCGATCCCCTCCCCGCCTACAAAAATCTCTGTCTTCGGATAGGGATTTTTTTAAATAAATTCTATATTTCCCTCTTCTTAGTGTTTCTAATAGCTTCAAATATGTTCCAACAAACCATTGGAAATATAGTGGCTATTTCTTACAATATAATTGTTGTAGAGAACTATTTTACATTATCACGCAGTATAGATGATTCCTATTTGAGATGATCAAGTAAAATGATGACATAAGCCAATCTTCACCTGGGTGTTTTTGATCATAAACGTGCTTGTTTTTTTGTATCAAGTTACTCTCAGTGAGGTGGGTTTGGATAGCTTTATAAATCAATTTGCTTTGATTCCTGCACACGTTTCGCAAGGTCAAAATTTGTATACGATTCTCACAAGTATGTTTATGCATGGCGGACGGATGCATCTTATCGGGAATATGATATTTTTAAAAATATTTGGTGATAATGTAGAAGCTCGTATAGGTAATTTCAAGTTTCTCTTATTTTATCTTCTGGCTGGATTCGGCGCAGATTTCTTGCAAATAATTATGTGACCATCTGTGACTATCCCAAATCTAGGTGCATCGGGAGCCATCTCTGGACTACTAGGAGCATATCTACTTATGTTTCCACAAGCTCGTATAAAAATGCTTAATCTTTCTTGAGGACAAATATTTTTTGTCGGTGCAAAACAATTTTTGTTATATTGGATTGGTGTTCAATTGCTCTCTGGCGTGGGATCTCTTGCAGCTGCTACAGGTGATCAGTGATGAGTTGCTTATTTTGCACACATATGAGGATTTATCGTTGGGTTAATCGGCTGATCGGTGATGAAAAATCTAGCAAATACTGGTCTTCTTGATGATTCTAGTAACAGTATTGAGAATCAGATGACACAAAGAGATACTCTTGATCCACAAAACAAGACTGGCAGTCCTTTACAAGATTGACAACAATCAGATCCTATGCAGGTGTTAAGAGAGTATTTAGAAAGGATGCAAGGTAAGGGCTAATATCCGAAACAAATATTTACTAAAAGTTAGATTAAAACCCCATATTTTTTCTATCATTATGTCTTTTTTGACAAGGGATATTTTTTTGCTATAATTAAAGGACAAATATTATTTTTTTCTATTTCAAATGATAAACAAACCTTGATCAAACAACGACGCCATAACTAGCAAACCATCTGACAAACAACAACAAATAGATTTTTTGAAAAATGAAGTTTTGGTAAAATTTCGTGTCAATGAAAATTATGATAGAGAACATACAAAAATGTTGGGTCAGGCCAATGAAATTGATAAAATTTATGAAACCAGTCTAGACTACCTAGAACAAAATGCTGAATCGTACCAAAAATCACGAGATAAAATAGGCAAAGATTTTTTTGAGTATGTTGCAAAAGAAACTGGCTACCCGTGGAAATACACAGAATATAATGCGAACATGCTTACTAGCAAGTGATGAGTATCTAATTGGGATAACGAAGACGCAAGAAACCCAAAAACTTCTCTTGATGTTTGAATATGACGAGAAAAGCCTTCAGGCGAGGATGAACAACCAAAATATAAAATAACACAAGATGACAAGCAATTTATGAGAAGAATTGTCGCACACGAATTAATACTTTCACATTATTTTTGAATATATAGAAAACACTATAAAGACGCATGATTATCAGATTGACAGGTCTGGGCATTAGCTGAAATAGCAGCTTATGCACTTACATGATTAACTGAACAAGTCAAAGCTTGGCGACCTGAAAAATCAACACCATAACCGAACACAATTATCCCCACATCAAAGAGTTACAAAATGAGTTAATAGAGGTATTCAAGGAAAGGAAAAGTTTTGATGAATATATGGAAAAGGGGATTGATCTAGTGAAAAAATATCCTGATATGAATCCTGACCCCAAAAAGATGCCTAGTCGACAAAGAAAAAAAATTTGGGAAGACTGGAAAAGTAAATATAAAGAAAAAATAATTAATTATTTTAGAAAGAAAAGTTAATTTATACTCTACAACTTCAATTTTCTGGAAATTTTTTCTATCGTTGGAAGGTCGGGCATTTCTACCATAGGTATATATTTTTGCAACAATTCTATAAATGCTTGTGTTTTTTCTTGAGTGTCAGAAATTGAAAAAATCATAATGTCTCATTTCTCTTGTACAATGATGATATTCTTCCATGTTTGCGTTTTTTCGTCAACTTCTACTGCAAAATTTTGGAGAGTATTCCAAACTCGCATTCTTGTATCTATTGCGATACCAGCTTCGCGTATGATTAATGAGATAATTTTGTTTTTGGTAAGTCAGAAAAGCACATATCATCATGCTACCAAAAACATAACTATTGCGCCAAAAAAATTCATACGCCATATTGAAAGAGCAATAATAGCCAATAGCACTATTCCAAAGCCGATAAATCGCGCGTTTGTCCTTTCAAAATGTTCTCCATTATAGGCACGTAATTCCATATTGTTTCCTAAATGTATAAAGTACTCTTTCTATATTCTTTTCCTTTGGAGTATCAAGTGATAAGTACATAAAAAGAAAAAATCTACAATTATTTTATATGTTTTTTTGAAAAAAATCCACCGAAGGTGGATAATATATGGTTTCTACTCTTATCGCATTTCCCCTGAATGCGTAGTTTAAAAGCTATCTATGTGGCAGCATTAAATTATTTTTGTAATTTTTCAATAGCTCTCCCTACATCAAACAGAATATCTTCTCTGCATTGGTCAGCCATGATTTGTACTCCCAATGCAAATGGTTCACCGTCTTTTTCTATCTTTGTTGTCGGAACGCTCATCGCTGGGAACCCACCTATATTAGCTGGTATTGTGTAGATGTCTGCTAAATACATTTTGAGCGGATCGTTGATTTTTTCTCCGATTTTCCATGCTAGGTCAGGCGATGTAGGACCGAGAATACAGTCCACTTGTGCAAATATATTTTTGAACTCTTGCAACATCTTGGCTCTCACTTGTTGTGCTTTGCGATAGTATGCATCATAAAATCACGAACTTAATACGTATGTTCCAAGGAGTATTCTTCTTTTCACTTCCGTACCAAATCATTTGTCTCTTACGTTTGCATAGTACTCTTGCAACGTTTCATATGCACTTGTGTCGTCTTGTTGTCAAAATCTAATTCAGTCAAATCTTGCTAGGTTTGTACTGGCTTCCGCTGGCATGAGAACATAGTAGACAGCCACCATATACTTCAAGAGTGGAAAGTCCAAAGGAACGATAGTCGCTCATTGTTTTTCTGCTTCAGCGAGAATATCTTTGGTGTGTTGTGCTATTGTAGGATCAATTCATTCATCGAAAAATTCTTTTAAAAATCCTATTTTTTTCCCTGCGAACGTCCCATTTTCTAGTGCTTTTTTTCGTCATGCTTTGTCTATGTCTCTGTCTAATGTTGTCGCATCGCGTTCGTCCTTTCATGCTATGATCTCTAAGAGAGTTGCAGCATCTTCGACAGTTTTGGTCATCACGCCGACTTGGTCAAATGATGACGCCATCGCTTGCACGCCATATCTACTAACTCTTCCGTATGTTGGTTTTAAACCTACAATCCCACACATAAATGCAGGAAGTCTTACTGATCATCCAGTGTCCGTTCAAAGTGCGGCGATACATGTATCATCTGCAACCGCAGCAGCAGATCATCCTGAAGATCATCCAGGGATGCGATTATTTCCCAGTGGGTTTATAACTGGTCTAAATGCTGATGTCTCGTTGCTTCAACCCATGGCGAATTCGTCTAGGTTTGTCTTTCCAATCAAACAACCGCCGGCTTGTTCAAGGCGTTCAAAACATGTCGCACTATACGGTGCTACAAAATCTTTTCCCATGAATGAGCCGAATGTTGTTTTTACTCATTTTGTCAAAATAAGATCTTTGAGGGCGATTGGCGCTCACGCAAGAGGTTTTTCTTTGAGCGTGGAAAAATTATTTTGGATATACTCATCAGCAAAAGAGATGTATGCATTTGTTTTTGCATTGTTCGCCTTTGCTTTTTCAAGATAATGAGTTAGAACCTGCTCAGCGGTAAACTCTCAGGTAGCTATTCCTTCAAGATATGATCTAATTGTTAGGTTCATATAGCGTTATGTTTATGTATAGAAAAGATGCATAATTTGCCAAAAAAATTCTCGTGCGTTTCTACATAATTTATTCTAGTCTACAATTTGCATTTGCTCCCAATTGTGACTCATACAATTATTCTATTATCAAGCTATCCACAAAATCCTGTGCAGCTTTGTTTTCTTTGTCTACTGATGTTGGAGTAGAGGGTTTTGTCTGCGTAGAACTAGTGGTTGTAGTAGCTGATGATGCAGCGGTATCGCCTGTTATAGCTGAACTCGCACTTCCTGATTGCGTAGTTTGTATTCTATTGCGTTGTGCTTCTAGCCTTTGTCTAATAATTTCTCTTTTGGTAGCCTCGTCTCATGAATTTATGGCGCCTGTTTCTGTTTGTGGTTCTTCTATTTCTTCTATCTGCACAGAAGTAGAATTTGCTCCAGCCCAGTCTTTCAATACATTCAGCGGTGTTCTATTTGTCCAAAAACTTACTCCAAGAACAATAAGGAGACACAAAAGGACAATCATCAAAATCCAAAACAATACTTTTCTCATTTTTTTATAAAAAAACATATAAATACGATATTGTCAATTATACGAAATAGTTTTGGCTACGCAAGAGTAGTTTTCAAAAATGCTTTTTTCTTCGTCGTCCGTCGATCTCCCTGTCTTGTCAGATGTTCAGCGTCTTGGTGGTTTTGCAATACGTATTTCACGGCTTCTTCTAGGAAAATCGTATTTTGACTTCCTTTAAAAACGATAATATATTTCTCTTCATTGTGTTGGAGAAGAAAATTTTGCAAGTGTTTCCCAACATCCGCATAGGTCAAAAACCAGTCAACACCTAACAAACGCCCATCTCCATATTTTTGAAAAAAAGAAACTACATATTTTTTCATTGATTTTCCTACCAGAAATACGCGAGCGTCACATGATTGCAAAAACTTCGCCAATGCAGTATGTTCGTACTCTTCTTGTGACCCAAGTTCACGCATATCACCCAACACAAAAAGGAGTTTTCTTCTCGGGTAAATTTTATCTCTTCGTTCGGTTAGTTCTTCCAAGATGTGTTTTACGCTACGAGGAGATGCGTTGTAGGTTGAATCGATTATGACGCTCTCATAAATGCCATTGAATACACTTCGTCTTCACGGCTGGAGAGTGAGGTCAAGAATTATTTCATCCTCAGGTGGTACTCATTTCGGTGTTTCTTCTCATTGGACATTCTTGGTTTTTATTCCCAATTTATATGTCAAAATATCGGCGAGACAAATACCAATACCTGCGTATGCGAGATGATATTTTCCTAATAATGATATGCCTAGAGAAAATGTTTTTTTATCGTTAATCGTTAGCGTCCCGCGTTGTACAAGTGGTATTTTTTGTTCACTAAATGGCTCGCCTAGATCGCCTTTTCTTAGTATGTACTCTCAAGGTTGTACCTGTTTATCTTGTATCTGCAATGTTGTATCTTTACTTTTCCCAGTAGCACTATACGTCAGAATATCGCATGAAATTGTAGACAAAATATTTTGGACATACGAATCATCCATATTTAAAAAGACCATATCGCGTGCGTTTTGTACCAATAAAAATTCTTCTTTTGCGATGTTCTCAGGATTGCCAAATTGTTCAGAGTGTACTGCATCGATTTGCGTATGAATTGCGCAGTCTGGTTTCGCTATGCTTATGAGAAAGTCCATTTCACCTGGGTGATCGATTCCATACTCCAAAACTAGAACATCAGGACCCATCTCTTTTTTTGCGAAAAAACTCATTCGTCCTGTCTTGAAAAAAATACGAATCAGCGAAATGATGCTTGGAGAGTGTTTTTCAATCTGAAAAATGCTTAGACTCATCCCGAGTTCTCCATTGAAATTTTTGGGTGAGGTATAGATAGAGGTTTTTGGAAGCAGTTTTTGCAACGTTTGAGTGATAATCATTCTACAAGAAGTTTTTCCAACGCTCCCGTGGACTCATACAATATATGGTTTTGTTTTTTTGATATACTGGCGCGCAAACGCTCACAGGATGCGATAATATCGCTGAAGAAGTCTTGTTTTCATGCTAGCAGTATAGCAACTTTTATTGATTTATCAACTCTTTAATAAAAAAATCCTCTTATGAAGAGGACCTGTGTAATCTAGACATTCTATCCCCGCCATAGGCGGGGAGGCCCGTCCTATCGGTGAATGTAGAGGTGACCGTCGACAGTTCGGGCCACGACTCTCGTCGTCTATCTGTGCGTGTTTATTACTACATATTTTTGTATAGGTCTTTTGTTCTATTATTTCTATATATTAATCTACTGTTCTTGATTTTATCAATATTTTTGTAAGTCGCTACTATTTTCAAATAATCAATTAATTATTTCGTGAACGCCTCTATAATCTGTCGTGTAATCAACAAAAACATAAATACAATCAACACAGCGTAAAATATTTTGGTGATCATTTTTTGTGCATCTTTTGCTTTGGTTTCATCGCCTTGCGCAGAGATATATCTAAATCAACCATATATCAACACAGCAACCATAATACCTCCCATTGCCCATCACAACATTTTTGCGGCATTAAATAACAGTGTCTGCATTTTCGTTGCAAATGTTTGTTCCTGTGCGATAAAATAAATAAAATCAATTACTTTGATTCCCACAAGTGCAAGCAGAATATTCATAATTCCTTTTCTTGCTTTGATCGCAAGCTCATCTTTATCCATAGCTGTTATCATCTGATACCCATAGACCACGGCCATAATTATAGCCAAAAAGAACGCTCCTGCCTTCAAAAAGGAAAGAATAGTAAAAAATAATTTTTGGGTAAGTGTGTACGTAAGCACATCTGCAGGACCACTATTGCCCGATAGATTAAACAATGAACCAACAATCCACACTGCTGAATAAATAAGAAATCCTCATACTAATATATACAGCATACTCATTCTACTGGATTTGAGTTTTGCTGGATCGTTCGTGTGTGTGAGAAAATCAATTCCTGCCCATGCAATAAATAATATAGTGATACCAATCATAATTTCCTTGATGTATTTCCAAATGATAGATTCACCATTATTCGGTGAAAAAAGTCATTCGATATTTTCTTTCAAAGATTTAGTCCTATCTATTTCAAAATCTTTTTTCCCGTCGTAAATTGCTCCCTTGTCCAAAAGCTCGTCTCTAAAATTCTTTTCATAACTTGGTACGTTTGTAGCCATCGCTCATCATACAATACTAGGCAACACACTTGCCATACCAACTCCTATGCATAAAAAAGAAAGGAAGATTTTTTTTAAAAGATTTGTTTTCATACTTTTGTGAGAGATACTAAAAGAGTGCTATTTGAGAACAAATACAAGACCAATCAAAAATAATTTCATAAGGAGATACACTCATGTAACCAATCCAACTCAAATAGCGATATTTTTCAATTTAGAGATAGCTTTTTTGGTATCATAACTTGACTGCGAACTTGTTACCAGTTGAAGCCCAGTAATTATGATTAAAATTGTTGCTACACTAAGGGAGGCATACAAAAACCATTGCAGATATGGTGAAATTTTATTTCTTAGACTATCTACCGTATTAGTAATTCTATATCTGTCATCAAATCCTCACTCGTTTGCATTTGTTCTATTAAGCGCTGTCGTTTGTATCTTATCTCACTGATTTGCATCTTTGATGATATTGTCAAAAATAACGCTTGCGCTTGTCCCTTCATCTCATCGAGATTTGATCGTTTTTGTCGTTTCCGGAGTTCATTTGGCAAATGCAGATGGTACAAAATACTGCATACTCATCATCGCCAAAACCATCCCACAAAATACCCCAAGGAGGATATGGTGTCTCTTGTTTTTTTGAAAAAGATTTTTAATTTTTTCTTTTGTTTTCATCTATATCGCAAAGTGCTAAAATCCCTTGATCAAGTATACTCTAAACACACATTTTCTGCAAAAAGTAAGATTGACAATTGAAAAAATAGTATATGGATATTTATTTTTTTGCTATGAGTTTCTCTCTTGTTTCTTTCGCAATTTGCTGTCTATCAAAATTTTTGTTCAAAAATAAGTGCATTGTTGTGTATAATGTGTTGGCATCTTTACTGTTGCAAAGTACTCAACTTGTCTCGTTTACAAGCTCTTGCGTCCCTCACGCATTATATCCGAACACGGGAACACCCAAAGAAAGTGCTTCCATTGTCGCAATACCATAACTTTCTTTTGCAAGATTGATCAATCCGCGCGACTGTTTTATGATGTTAATTTTTTCTTCAACGTCAATTATCTGTCCCACGAAAACGATACTATTTCATGCAATAGTCTTTGCGTATTCCATATCTGGTCCATCTCCCAAGACGATCAACGGGATCATAAGTTTGTTACAAAGCTCAATTACCTTGTCGATCTCTCTGACATAGCGTTGCACTCTTCCCACAAAAACAAAATAATTTTTGGGTTCAACAACTACTTGTGTCTGGATAAATGCATTGTCTATGCTTGGATATCTCACTTGCCCATCTATATTGTAGAGTTTTTTTGCGAGCTTCGCTGTGTATTTGCTATTACAAAAAACGGTATCGTAGTGTCTTTCTTGTAGATCTCGCGGTCTAAGGTAGTTGCTTGCCAATTGATACAATTGTTTGATCGGAAAGCGTAATTTTTTTATATTATCTTCATAATTTTCCCAAATATATTGCATCGGACAGTGCAAATAGAGTGTGGTTTTCGCCCTTTGCTTGCCATTTTTCAAAATTTTTGATGAAATTTTTTTGGTCGGCTCAACGATGTTTTTCACTGCAGCAAATGAAGAGATTATAGTTTTATCTGGAGCCCATTTTTCTATTTTTTTTCTCAGAAGAATACACAATCCAGGAAACCAAAACATAAGATTGCGATAGTCAAAAAGCGTCGAGAGGACTACTACTTTGTGTGATGCAAAATATCCAAAGATATTATTGATCCTCTTTGGTAGTGCGGTTATGATGGGTATCTTCTTGTCTCACACTTCTAGAAATTGATGCGTGCTATATAATGTAAACACACACATCTCTGTGTCGTTTTTTTGTGTGTGCTCGCTAATAAGTTCCTTCAGAACCATCTCTGCTCATCCTAGATGAACAATCCAATCATGTACAAATGCTGTTTTCATATTGGTAGAGTAGTGAAGTATACTAAAAAATCAAAGTCAATTTCGTCAAGACAAAAAATTGAATATTTCCGTTGTTTTTGCCCTAATATTTCTTTTTTTTCTAATAATAGGTATTATAAATTCATAGGTTTTTATACTTTAGAAAACAAAAATGAAAAAGATTTCACTTCTTGTTGCGATTATTTTGATGACACCATTGCTTGCATGATGTTCATTATTTGGCAAAAAAATGACTTTTGAAGATGCGTACAATAGTCTTTTTGTACCCGAGAATATGGCAGAGGTAATAGAAAAAATTGATGAAAAAGCTCCATTCTGGCAAAAGACAAAATTTACCCTAGACGCATCGTATAATGATATGGTCTCTCTTACTACAAGATTAGACACGGTGGGGAATTATGATGTCACAAATAATATAGCTGATGTTGACCTTGCTTTTACTGCAAACTTCAATCTTGATAAATCTTTTATGCAATCGTTTTGATGATGAGCTAGTAATTCTTTGTTAAACACACGACCACAAGAATCAGACACCGAAATCGATAATAAACAACAACTTACTGACTCTATGTTCAACAATCGGTCCCAAGGAATGCAACAAGGATGAATTGAACTTGAACAGATAGAGCAAGATGAGACTGTTAACTCTCAAAACAACATTCCACAAGAATCATTTTCACCCAAAACAGCACCCACAGCTGAACCCACTTCTGATAGTGTGAAAAAAACTTTTGAATTACCAATGACAAAAGATGTTCGTTCTGAAGCAGGATCAGGAAAATCTGAAACAAATGTTGATGTGTCTTTTAGTGGTAAAATACAGTTGAACAGTAGCGGACTCTATGCAAATCTAGAAAAAATAATTGTAGATATGATGCCAAATGATGTTTATGACACAAAATCATTAACGAAAGCGATTAACACAGTAGCAAATCAGTGGATTTATCTTTTGCCAATTGGAGAATCTGTTGAGCAGTGATCAAATGATCCTGCATTCATGAACATTTCGACGATGCTTGGTAGTGGTAAAAGTGTTTGAAAAGATATTCGTGATAAGTTAATAAATCTTTTATTAGCATATCAAAATACTATTAAGACCTATCCGCTATTAGAGGAAACAGAAAAAACCAAAATTGATGGCAATGTCGCATACTGAATAGCTTGGAGTCAAGCTGGGGTTTCTTGATTTGTAAATGAGCTAATACCAAATCTTGATAGTTCGCTATTGGAAGCGTTATTGTCTAATTTCTCTTCTTCAGATGAAATCAGTGCTGAACAATTAAAAAACCAACCATTTATCTCAAGCATCATTTCTAGTGTGATCTTAAAAACACCGATTTCTTGATACATCATCATACACGATAAAAATCTTGTTGAATTGCGCATAAATTCTTTGCAAATTTGAGAAATGAATCTAAAAACTAGTGTATACAGTGATGGCACTGCAACATTTGAGACAACCTTTTCTGATTGAGTTGCTATGACGTGAGATATTAGGAAAATAGATGGTGTAATTCAGCTCACTATGAATCTGCTTGAACCGAATATGTCTCTTGCTATTCATTTGAAAGATGATGGCAAGTGAATGAGTTTAGCTTTTTCTGGCATGTGAGCCAAAGTGCAAATTGGATTTGAAAATGAGATGAAGAAATTAGACAATTATCAACCTGTTAGTATTGCTGAAAGCAAGCCGATTGCAGACATCATGGCAACAATAGAAAAAGCACTTGGGAACATGACTGGGGATGATGTTTTGATAAATAGACAAACACAGATAAACAAACGTGTTTTGAATGCAGAGAAAAAAAATTCACTTTATCAACTAGCACAATGATTGTGAATCTATTGGCAGGATAATGGCGCATATCCGAATCTAAATGATCCAACCTTCTCAGTAGAATCTTTAGAAAATATTTTAGTACCATCATATCTTGCCAAGATACCAAAAGACACCTCGCTTTTTCATTGGTTGCATTTTGGATGAGAGATGAAAACTTGATATATTTATATTCCGATTCTATCAGACTGAAAACCAAATCAATGATTTATGTTAATAACTAGCATACAACCTGTTGAATACGATGCATCATCCGCAAATTGGGTAGATGTAAATAATCAACTTGTAAAACTTCCAGATCCAACCAAGCTTGAATCAAATAAATTGGCGAAATTAATATGTCCGAAAATCACTATTACAGATATGACTGAGGATAATTTAAGTAAATGTACGGCCAAAAAGGATTCAACAGCGTTGAGATATGTTGAGTTGTTTACAGAATCATGACGCCGCGAATATTATGATAATTCATCTGACTCAACCACCAAAAGCCCTACCATGAAAAATTATGATGCAAAGGGCACAAAAAATGCCGACCGAATTAAAACATTAAAAAAAGATCCATATATTTTAGGAAATAAAGACGCTACTATCACCATAATAGAATACACAGATCCTGAATGCCCTTACTGTATCATGCAATATCAAAACCGCGTTTTAAAGGATCTCATCTCGTACTATAGTGGCTCTGTAAACATGATTACAAAACCTGTTCAATGAGTGAATCATTCCGGTACAGAATATAAATCATTAGCAATGCTTTGTGCTGGTAACTTAGGTGGGCAAAAAGCTTACTATGGTATGTATGAAAAAATATATGCTAATTCTAATTCTCAAAAAGTTGTACCAACTTCTGCTATCGTGGATTATGCAAAAGAATTGAACCTAAGTCTCGATAACTTTAATAATTGTGTTGAAAGTAAATCATTTCAATTATCTTATAATGCAAACTGGGACGAATTTGCTACTTTTGCATTAGCTAGTAATCGTTGAACTCCTGGAAGCGTAATAATAAACACAGAAACAGGAGAGTGGAGATTGCTTCTTGGCGCACAACCAATAGATGCATTTAAGAAGCAGATATTTGATCTCAAGCTAGCAGAATAAATTTTCGCAACCAATCTTTTGAAAACAATATTATCTTTGTCTATTCTTTTGGTGGTGCATTTCGAATTACAATTAACAACATAATAAAATGCATTGATAAGCGATTTAAAAAAAATTATAATAGCAAGCCATTTGGATTTATCTTTTTAAAAGCGTGTATGAAATCTTCAAAAAATATTATAGCTGGTGTTTCAATTTTATTGTGATTTACTCTGTTTTCTTCTGCTACCCAATATTTTTCAAATAAATGAGCGAGCTCTTTTTGCACTCTAAGTGCAAATCAAACGGTGCTTGCTTTTGTTGGATCAGCTCTAACAAATAATGATTTAACAGTGTTGACTGAAGGCGAATCAGCATTGATGTGAGATGAGTGAGTCTTGGCTAGTGATGAGACCGTTTTGATTAGCGAACAAGCCGTTTTGAGTGCTAATGATGAATGAGAATTAACAGAATGCGTGGGATCTAATGATGCGATAGCCCTCTAATGAAACGATGAGAAGTTATATAAAAACTGATTTATCATGATGGCAGAAAACCAACGAGTTGTCGCTTTTACCATTTCTACTGAACCGACATTAAAAAAGATTATCTAATTAATCTGTAACCAATAATTCTTATGGACTCTAGAGATATCCTCTAAGGTTTTTTTTCAACAATACCAAGCCAAATTTTCCACATTTTCTTCACAAAATAGGCTTCAAAACGTCAGAGGACACAAAACCACTTGTTTTTCGTGGTATGAAAAAAGTCAAAAAATCTCTTGCAATTGGTCCTTGTATCTATATCCTTTCTTGTACGACGCAAAAAAGTTTGCGTGAAATAAAACAACAAAACACTGTAAAAAAGGATACTATTAACCAATAGTATTGTGTTCTTTTGTTTTGATCCTTAACAGATAGATATATTGTATTTTTAAAAGATGATAAGTCTTTTAAGAGCCATAAATGGATGCCTTGGGTAGAAAAGACGATGAAAGACGTAATTGGTTGCGAAAAGCTTCGGTGAGGTGCCAATAACCATTATTAGCCGGAGATTTCTGAATGGGGTAACCCATTTCGTACATCGAAATACCACAGTGATAACCCTGGGAAGTGAAATATCTCAGTACCAGGAGGAAAATAAATCGTAAGAGATTCCCTTAGTAGAGACGATCGAACGGGGAGGAGTCCAAACTCCATACGTGCCAAGGTTCGGGCCGTTGCGTATGAGAGGGTTGCGGGATGCAAACGAGTGTTCTCGAAAACACTACTAGAGTTACAAAACTAACGTATAGAAGAATTGGTTGAAAAGCCAAGCCGTAGAGGGTTATAGCCCCGTAATCGAAATGCGCTAGACTCTAGCTTGCACTCCCAAGTAGCATGAGACACGTGAAATCTTGTGTGAATCCGGGCAGACCACTGTCCAAGACTAAATACTTTTCTACACCGATAGTGCATAGTACCGTGAGGGAACGGTGAAAAGAACCCCAGGAAGGGGAGTGAAATAGATCCTGAAATTTATGGCTCACAAGGGAGTTGGAGTCCCGATTTATCGGGATCACAACGTACCTATTGACGAATGGGTCAGCGAGTTATTGATAGTAGCAAGATTAAGGCAGTTATAGCCGGAGTCGTAGCGAAAGCGAGTCTGAATAGGGCGACAAGTTGCTATCAATAGACCCGAAGCGGTATGAGCTAGGCATGAGCAGGATGAAGGGTAGGGAGACCTACCTGGAGGTCCGAACCAGTTGGAGCTGCAAGTCCTTTGGATGACTTGTGTCTAGGAGTGAAAAGCTCATCGAATACCGTGATAGCTGGTTCTCTCCGAAATAGCTTTAGGGCTAGCGTGTATTTATGATCTTACAGAGGTAGAGCTCTTGTAAGGCTAGGGGTGTCGAGAGGCATTACCAAACCTTGTTAAACTTCGAATGCTGTAAGGAAAAATATGCAGTCAGACTACGGGAGCTAAGTTTCGTGGTCGAAAGGGTAACAGCCCAGATTCCTAACTAAGGTCCCCAAATTATAGCTAAGTGGAAAAGGATGTGTACCTGCAAAGACATCCAGGAGGTTTGCTCAGAAGCAGCAATCCTTTAAAGAAAGCGTAACAGCTCACTTGACAAGCGGGTATGCGCCGAAGATGTAACGGGGCTAAAGCTATATACCGACGTTGGAAACCTCTTATTTTATAAGAGAGTGGTAGGAGAGTGTCCTTAACGGGCTGAAGCTGTTCTGTAAGGAATGGTGGACTGTTGAGGAGTAAAAATGCTGACATAAGTAACGATTGCAGATAAAAATTCTGCTTACCGAAAACCTAAGGATTCCTATGCAATGTTCATCAGCGTAGGGTTAGTCAGGACCTAAGGCAAACCCGAAAGGGGTAGTCGATGGATAACGGGTTAATATTCCCGTACTTATTATATGAGCGATGTGGTAACGCATTGGGATACGTATGAGCTTACTAAGGATGTAAGTCACAGACACAAAGCAAATCTACCGTAAGGTAGTACGCCTGCGATAGGCAAATCCGTCGCGGGATAAAACGTTGAGTGTTAGAGAGATGGTCAGCAATGACTAGATTCATAGAGTTCTGGTGCCGAGAAAACCCGCTAAGCTTATCATATAGTAACCTGTACCAAGAACGGACACACGTGGGTTGGTAGAGAATACCAAGGTACTCGAGACAACCGGTGATTAAGGAACTTGACAAATAAGCGGACGTAACTTCGGGATAAGTCCTGCCCTCAGCAATGAGGGCCGCAGCAAAAGAAATCGGGGGGACTGTTTACCACAAACACAGCTTCCTGCTAACACGAAAGTGGATGTATAGGAGGTGATGCCTGTCCAGTGCTAGAATGTTAAGATCGCTTGTGCAAGCTCGCGGTTTAAGCACTAGTTAACGACGGCCGTAACTATGACGGTCCTAAGGTAGCGAAATTCCTTGTCGGGTAAGTTCCGACCCGCATGAATGGCATAACCATCTCGATATTGTCTTAATCTCGGACTCGGTGAAATTACATTTCCGGTAAAAATGCCGGATAGATACAGTTAGACGGAGAGACCCTGTGAAGCTTTACTGTAGATAGGTATTGTAACATGGTATGTGTTGCTCAGTATAGGTGGGAGACGTTGAGGTGTCGGCTTTGGCCGGCGCGGAGTCAAAAGTGAGATACCACCCTTTATATATAGTGTTACTAACCGCACAAAAGTGTGGGACAGTGCCTGTTGGACAGTTTGCCTGGGGCGGGAGCCTCCTAAAGAGTAACGGAGGCGTACAAAGGTTTGCTTAGTACGGATGGAAACCGTACTGGACGTATATTCGCAGAAGCAAGCTTAACTGTCAGATTAACAGATCGAACAGATAGGAAACTAGGTGAAAGTGATCCGGATTTTCCAAGTGGAAGGGAATCCGCTCAACGGATAAAAGCTACTCCGGGGATAACAGGCTAATGGAGTCCAAGAGTTCATATCGACGACTCCGTTTGGCACATCGATGTCGACTCGTCGCATCCTGGGGCTGTAGAAGGTCCCAAGGGTTGGGCTGTTCGCCCATTAAAGCGGGACGCGAGTTGGGTTCAGAACGTCGTGAGACAGTTCGGCCCCTATCTACTGTATCCGTAGGTAATTTGAGTGACGTCGTTCCTAGTACGAGAGGACCGGAATGAACGAACCTCTGGTGAACCAGTTGTCACACCAATGGCATGGCTGGGTAGCTACGTTCGGTACAGATAAACGCTGAAAGCATCTAAGCGTGAAACTAGTCACAAGATTAGATTACCCATCTTGGAGTGATCCAAGAGTAAGGTCCCCCAGAGACTATGGGGTTGATAGGCATTATGTCGAAGCACAGCAATGTGTTAAGCAGAGATGTACTAATAGACCGAGGGGCTTATTGCTCTTTTAAAAATATAATATATCTATTTGTTAAGGCGTGATGATTCTCATGCTTGGTGGTATTGATGTATCGTAGGGAAATACCTGTTTCCATTCCGAACACAGAAGTCAAGCCTACTGTAGTCGATGATACTGCGTTGAAACGACGTGGGAAAGTAGATTAATGCCACCTATCATGGGGATTGTCACAACCGTTCATTAAAAGTTAATATGTGTTCAAAAAGATCACACACAGTCTATTATCAGTAAAAAAGTAAAGAGTAAAAGCTAGGTCAAGCCTACAATTTTTGATACTTGATGATGTCTTCTGACATCTTTCAATATCTTTTATGAAGAGTTTGATCCTGGCTCAGGATGAACGCTAGCAGAACGCCTAACACATGCAAGTCGAACGGGCTTGTTGACTTCGGTTAACAAGTTAGTGGCAAACGGGCGAGTAACACGTGCTTAATCTGCCCTGGAGAGGGGAACAACTACGGAGACGTAGCTAAATCCCCATACGCTCATGAGAATGAAAATATCATGAGGAAACAATTTATTGCTCTAGGAGGAGGGTGCGGCCTATCAGGTTGTTGGTGAGGTAATGGCTCACCAAGCCTATGACGGGTAGCCGGTCTGAGAGGATGTCCGGCCGCAATGGAACTGAGACACGGTCCATACCCCTACGGGGGGCAGCAGTGGGGAATCTTGGTCAATGGGGGAAACCCTGAACCAGCGATTCTGCGTGAAGGATGAAGCCTCGCGGGGTGTAAACTTCTTTTTTGGGGGAAGACGAATGACGGTACCCCACGAATAAGGGACGGCTAACTACGTGCCAGCAGCCGCGGTAATACGTAGGTCCCAAGCGTTATCCGGAATTACTGGGCGTAAAGAGTCTGTAGCTGGTTATGTAAGTCTATTTTTAAAGATCTTGGCTCAACCAAGGGAAGGGAATGGATACTGCATATCTGGAGGTTTTTAGGGGTTAGTAGAATTCCCGGTGGAGGGGTGAAATCCGTTGATATTGGGAGGAATGCCGAAAGCGAAAGCAGCTAACTATAATTATCCTGACAGTGAGAGACGAAAGCATGGGTAGCAAACGGGATTAGATACCCCGGTAGTCCATGCTGTAAACTATGCTTGCTAAATGTTTTGGGAACTTGATTCCTGGAGTATTGTAACCTAACGGGTTAAGCAAGCCGCCTGGGTAGTACAGTCGCAAGACTGAAACTCAAAGGAATAGGCGGGGGAACACACAAGCAGTGGATGATCTAGATTAATTGGTCTCTAAGCCAAGAACCTTACCTAGGTTTGACATGTACTTTGTCATCGGGGAAACTCGATTAGTATAGCAATATGCGGGGTACACAGGTGGTGCATGGTCGTCGTCAGCTCGTGCCGCAAGGTATCTAGTTAAGTCTAGAAACGAGCGCAACCCTCACCTTTAGTTACAGTGTCTAAAGGAACTGCCTTCGCAAGGAGGAGGAAGGAGAGGATGACGTCAGATCCTCATGCCCCTTATGCCTAGGGCGTCATAGATCATACAATGGGAAGTAACAATGAGAAGCTAAGCCGTGAGGTGGAGCAAATCTCCAAACCTTCCCTAAGTTCAGATTGTAGTCTGAAACTCGACTACATGAAGTCGGAATTGCTAGTAATGGTGAATCAGCCATGTCACCGTGAATATGTCCCTGTTCCTTGCACTCACCGCCCGTCACACCATGGGAGTTGAGGCCTTATGAAGATCCGCCCTGCGGGTTGAATAGGGAATCGATGACTGGGGTGAAGTCGTAACAAGGTATCCCTACGGGAACGTGGGGATGAACCACTTTTCTAACTATTAGAAAACAGAGTAAATACTTACTTGTAGGTCTGGCTTTTGCTCTTTACTATTCTACTGGTTTACTGTGAATTTTGAACCAAATAACTTTTGAAAAGCCCTTTGATAGGAATATCCGAGGGTTTTTTTCATTGTTTGAAATAAGTAAAAATAAATTTTTGTTGTATTCTGAACGATACCTTATGTACTACTGTTGCAGTGAATTTATTGCCTTTACTTTCTAGCTTATACGCCATTTCACGCCTCTTTTCAATTATACACCAGAATTCAATTTTTCTATTTAATTAATCCCAATAAATAGATATAAAGCTTATATGGCCGATCAAAAAAAACTCATTTCAATTGTCTCTCCCGCGTATTGTGAACAACAAAATATTCCTTTATTTTATGAGCAATTGAAAGCATTGTTCCTCGAACATCCTCACTATGAGTACGAGATAATTTTTGTGAATGATGGAAGCACTGATTGAACTCGATCCGTAATACAGTAGATTGCGAAAAAAGATTCGCATGTGAGAGGAGTGTCGCTTAGTAGGAATTTTTGACATCAATCAGCATTGATGGCATGATATAAAAAAGCTAGATGAGATGCCGTCATTTCGATGGATTCCGAATAATGAGTTTTTAAAAATGATTTTTTTTGCTTCCAATATGACTCTCCTACAATAAGTGATATCGTGATTTTTTTATGAAAAAACAAAAACCTTGAAATTTGGACATTTTAAGTAGATTTTAAAATAGTTAGTATCGTAATCGTAAATTGTCACGGAATGCCTTTTAAAAGATATTATTTATCATAAAAAATATATCCTATCGTGCAGATAATATTTTCTTTTCTATTTCTTTCCCCGCACATCTTCCTGTAGACCGCGCAGATTGAAAGTTGAATCCTCAGGTGACTCCATCAATATCCAATATTTCACCTGCGAAGTATACTCATGGACAGATATTGCTTTCCATCGTATGTGGGTTAATCTCGCTTGTAGATACTCATCACGCACTCACGAACTCATCTCATGGCTTGCGAGCTATGAGTGTGATAGGAAATCCATTTCCCAAGAGAGTAGCGAGGCGTTTTTTTTGGTCGTTTGAAAGATCTGAGAGTTTTATGGTTGCTGTGTTTGGGATAGTTAGAGATTCGGTTCTATTTTTGTAGGGAAAGTGGACTTCTAGAAAATACATCACTCGACGCTTTGGAAAGAGCTCTTCCAATATTTTGTCTAGGTGTTTCCTAGGGTCTTCAACTGTTTTTGCGGTCAATTCTTTGAGCCATCGTTCATATCAGTACTCGGCGTGTGGTTTACAATAGATGATTTTAGGTTCTTTCTGGGATATTTCACTATACGGGAAATGTGATGATAACGCAAACGTTGCTGGTCAGGAAATCCCAAAATGTGTGAAGAGTATTGGTCAGGAAACACGAGCTTCATCCGCCCAGAGCGTAGCATTGGGAAGACTAATGCCAGAGCATTTTTTGATCCGTTCTTCATCAACCAAAAAACTATTTAATGATGGCCCAATTGGTGTGATGGTATGTCATAGCGATTGTGCAAGCACATATCAATCACCAGTAGAACCTGTTTTCCCATACGCATTTCATCATGTGGTGATCACAACGAAATCAAAATCATATGTTCCCTTGTCGGTCGTTATCACAAAATGATCGTTTTTCTGAATAGAAACCACGCGTTCAGTGAAGTGTATTTGTGCATTGTTTTCTCTCAAAATCTTCTCAAACATAGCGACAACATCATCTCATTTGTCACTTACAGGGAAACAGCGCATGTCATCTTGGCAGTAAATAGGGCAGTCGTGGTCCGCGCATCGCTGTTGCATTTTGCGAGGTCAAAACTGCGATATCGCATCTGACAAAAGATCTCGTCAGCGAGTATATTTGGTTTGTAGGTCTTGTTTTTTGTAGAAGCCAGTCGTGATGTTACATCTCCCTCAGCCACTAATACGGATTTTGCTCCCAAGCTGTGCGTTTTTTTCAAAGATGTGAATCTCGGCTTGTGGAGATGATTCTGCGAGCGTTGCCCCAGCCATAAGCCCCGATGCACCTCATCAAATTATTGCTATGCGTTTCATGATGGTTTTTCTAAAATAAATTGGAGATTGGTCTTGGGTATATTTTTTTTTCGAATGTGAAGTCTGCCTATTGTCTGCGTGTGCGCCGATCTCTTGCGTATTTAGCCGCTTGCCTGCGTGTTTCATTGATTGCGTTGCAACAGCTTACAGTCATCTGTCATCTGATAGCAAACAAACTGTCACATCTGATTTATTATTTTTCAAAAAATATTTTTGATGAAAATCCGGCAGATTGCGAGATGATCATATGCGAGCGACTAGTTTACTCCAAATAGACTCTATCGGTTTTGTACAAAAGATATGTTAATAGGAAATAACCGCCGATGATAAAAACGATTCATCACAAAACGGGCGTAACGCTCATCGTATAATTGTAAAAGATATGCAAACAAATTCCTGCGAAATACGCTATGATATACGAGAAGATCGACAGTTTCGTGCTTTTCCACAAAACAAATCCAATAACTCCTGTGAAAATTGCATGCAGAAGTGAGGTAGTAAGCGACCTTAGGAAAAATCCACCAATCGTTCATCACTGTACGAAATAGACAATGTTTTCAAACAATGCAAAACCAAATCACGCCAAAATACTCATAAGTATGACATCGCTTGAGAAAAGTTGTGTATGTGAAGATAACGCTTGTGAAGCCGATGTTTTCAGAACTTCTTCGCTTGTCGCCTTCAGGATTAACAAGCCAATTGCACTTCACGCAAGCAACCGTTCAACGCCTCAGGTGATTACCGCAATGATAGTGATCGTACTAATTGCGAAAACTCGCCATCGTTTTTTTTGTTTTGCAAAAACGAGTGCAATGAGTAATCAAGCAATCGCCACAAAAATACTATATCGAAGGTTGCTAGATTCGTTAGTCGTGAAACTATACATGCGTGGTTGTACCAGGTACGTGTAGATCAAAAGTATACCTGTTGCCAATCCTCACATCAGAAGTGTATATCGGAATATTCTCGTTTTTTCTTTTGCATTTGGAAACAGTGTCCTTACAATCCATACTTGTAGATTGAGGAGTGCGGTGGAGATGAGTAGTAATCAAATGATTTTTATGATTCGTTCTCGCATAGCATAGATGTACAGATTTAGATAGCGTTTGCAATACAAGCATTATGATAAAAATATATACCGACGGAAGCAGTATCGGCAATCCTGGTCCATGATGATGGGCAATTTTGGTAGTTCACGATGATAAAAAAAATCTTTGATGAAACGCCGGCACACTGCTAGAAACCGACCGTACGTGAACTGTTTCGCACGGCGATACAATCGACGAAAATCAGCTCTCCGAGCTGAAAAACATGCAATCAATAGGAAGGGGACATCTCGTGGGAATGCCACAGCCAACAAAATGAAATATGATCAGAGTTTCACAATCACTATTCCCGATAGATGAGGCGTGAGGAGAACAGCACACACTAGAAAACACAATTCAGAAAATACATACCAGCGTAGGAAAAGCTATTTCGATCGCATGAAAAGAAAGACACACAACCAACAATAGAATGGAGCTTACTGCAGTGATCTCTGCGCTGTTGTATATACAACAAGAGTTGCTTTTTGATACCCATGTTGTGTTGTATATGGATAGTACATATGTCCATGACTGATTAGATAAGTATCTGGCCCAACGAATAGCGAGATGACGAAGGCTCGCAAACAAAAAACCAGTACAAAATATCGACCTCCGAAAACAGCTTTCCACCCTGAAATGTGATATAGAAGCAGAGATGGCTATCTCCTGATGAACCTTACAACGAGAGCGAGTAAAAGCGCATCACACCAACAGATATAACAATCTGGTGGATAGACTCGCAAGAGAGCAAGCAGAAGGGTAGCATGAGAACGATCTCGCGGCTATATAAAACCGACAAATGTAAAAAGTGCTGAAAATCTATTTGTACCTTATAGTAAGTTAATAATTTCATTTTCTTGGCGTCATGCTTTTTCCGTACCTTGAACAAAGAATTATTTATATATATTTGACAAAATCTCAAAAAGATGCATAATATTTATGTTGTAATTTATCTTTTTGGAGAAAATATGGTAAAGACCGCTTTGTGGGTGTATGTTACACTAATAGGCATATTGGTTGTGGGAAGTGTATTTCTTTTTCTCAGATAGTTAGATGGTAGGATTGCACTCTGATTATTTGATTGTCAGTATATATTTTTTTGTATTTCTCAAAAAACATCATTCAGTTTTTTTCAAATCGTTTATGCAGAAATCATAAGCACGAAGTGCTACTCCCGAGGAGTCGCTGGTTCCGAGGTAAGCAAAGATAGGACGGGAGAGTCGTTGTTTGTTACTGTAAAAAATTTTTGTATAGATTTTTTCAATGATTTGGTCGTAACATAGGTACGGTCACAAGATAAAAATATCTACTTTTGATGCGTACATATAAAAAAATTTCTGTCGATATTTCATATAAAAAAAGTTGCTAGCATATAGCTACCAACTCGTGTATGTGGGGGGATTATTTTACAAAACTTTGTCTATAATTCCGTATTCTAATGCTTCTTGGGGAGAAAGCCATTTATCTCTTTCCATATCGTGTTCTACTTTTTCATACGATTGTCCTGTTTTTTCTGCCATGATTTGTGTCAGATTTCTTTTCAACTTCAATCATTCCTCAAGCGCGATTTGCGTGTCAGATACTGTTCCTTGCATACCATGCGATGGTTGGTGAATCATAATTCTACTATTTGGAAGTGCATATCTTTTGCCTTTTGTACCACCCACGAGAAAAATAGATCCCATAGATGCGGCGAGCCCTGTGGCGATAGTTACCACGTCGCATTTGATATGTTGCATAGTATCATAGATAGCCATACCGCTATAAATTTCTCCACCAGGCGTATTGATATGCATGATAATTTCTTTGTCTGGATCTTTCTTTTCAAGATAGAGGAGTTGTGCAACGATTGTGTTGACCATATTTGCCTCAACAACATCTCACACAAAGACAATTCTATCCTCCAACAAACGAGAGTAAATGTCGTAAACTCTTTCGCCTTGGGGTGTTTTATCGATGACTGTAGGGATAAGTACCATTGTGCTCTATATAATGTAATAAATAATTTTTGGCAATACGCCGTAGATAATATAAGCTATCTTACATATAATCATACCAAAATCAGCTCTTTTTGCAAAAAATCTTGTTCTCATATTCCGAAATCTATTTATATATACTGTAATAATGAACTTTTGGGAAAATGCAATGGATATCATGAGGAAATGAAACAACGCTATTTTAACGAAAAACTTTGGAAAAAAATACGCTTGCTTTTGTTCCGGCTGTTGAGTACATATAAGCTACTTATTTTGTTTCTTCCTCTCGCATGAAAAAAAAATGATTTACGCTTACAGAATTAGTTATAGCCATAACAGCTTTTTCTGTTATGTTCAGTATCATTTTTTCTGTTTATTCACATTTGATGAAAACGAAGTTGTCTTTGGATGCCAGAGCGCTCGTGATAACAACAACCTATGATCTGGTAGAAAAAATAAATGTAGTGTTGCAAAATTATACGATAGATTATGAAGAGTATTTTAATAGAGGAATGGTAGGGTGCGCTTCCGGCTCTCGTGCAACCGCATTCCTTTGGACGGGAATTGATCAATGAAATTGTCTGCTCTTTGATTGAATGTGAAATCAGTCATCATATTTAAATTGATCCGATGGTATTGTAGTCTCTTGACATTATTTGTATAGCTGTTCTTCGGATTCCAGTATTAATAATTTAGTGGAAGAAGATCCAGAAAGTAGTCTTATTACTTGAAATCTTGTTGTCCAAAAATCATGATCTTGTTATGAAGGATTTTTATCAAAATTTTCTCCGCCTAGCAGTCCATTATTTTTTCAGGCATACGGACAATACGCAAAACAATTTATCGATGTGAAACAAGATGTCGATGATAAGCCATGACGCGCATGAGATGATGATGATACAGATATTGGTACCTGACCTATCGCCATCTATGATAACACAAATGTAAAAGAGCTCTACTTGATTGCAAAAGATAAAAAAACGAGAGTGTTTATCAGAAACAAGTTGATAGAATCCTGAGATGTAAATGGCGATGCGCAGATTACTCTTCCGCAAGAGAAACATTTTGTACTTCAAATGCTCCAACTCAAAGCTTTTGATGCTTGAGAAAATCACGATTTTGATTCGAATGGAGTTTACGATGGAGTGATCGATACGTGGGCGTGCGATGCTAGTGCGTGATTCGTTTGTAATGGCCCCGCAGTAAGTACGATCTATAGTGGATATCGCCTACCAGCAAATGGCGATGATGGATGGATCAATCTTATAAACAACGATATCTCTGTATTTTCTCGAAACATGGAAATCTTCCCAACCAAAGATCCTAAACTTGCATGGGCAGAACCGAGTTCGCAGACGAATCCATTTATAAAATTAAATCTAACGACAGGGATGTACGGCAAATCTCGATGGAGCAGAATCTGAAGTGGAAGCATGAGTGCAGTCACGTACGATCTACAAACATCATTTAATATAAAATCTAACTACTAGAGATTATTTTAGAAATTTATTCTTGATTGTTCCATTTACTATTTTTCCAACGGAAATACCATATTTTTTGTATTTCAAAATGACAAAATTGTTTTTGCTCGTTGGTATAAAATCTGTCTCTCTATCGTATCCATCAGCATAATTTTGTAGATCCGGTTCTGCTAGATCAATCGTATTTTGTGTTGCAAGATCACCAAGAGTAGTTCATAGACCATGAAGCGGAATGAGGAGTTTTTTGTCTTTTTTAAATATTGGTATGCCTATTTTTTTGGTATATAGATTGGCGTGTAGTTCTTTATATTCTGGCGTTGTGAGATATATTTGACTCTCTGTCCCTACAAAAAAATATTTTGTTGTGTCAATGAGTATCCCATAATCATGCTTTAGGAGTTGCGCTATCGTTGTTTGGAGCGCGTCACTCATATCAAGTTGCGAGGAGTGGAGTTTCATTTTCTTCTCTGTTCTATCGGTAGATTGGGCGATCTCAGAAGGTATGTTTTTTTTGTGAAACTTGGCAATGAAAAAGCCTCCTGTTCATTGTATATGTGGCCGAAAACGAGCAACTTTGGTTGCATCTTCAGGTGATAAAATAGCTCTTCCTTCCCATTGTGCTATTCAATCTGATTTTCCGTTTATCGTAATGTTTTCCAAAGAGATACTCTGTGAAAAAGTTGTCAGAGCGTGCTGGACAACCATTTCGTTTTCTCGTGGATTGATCGTGCAGGTCGCATAGACGATATATCCTCATGGTTTACAGCTTTTTATTGCAGATTCTAAAAGAGACTTTTGTATACGAGATATTTTGTGCGCATTTTCTTGGCGTCGCCGTTTCGTTCATGCGTCTGATTTGAATCATGTTCACTCTCCAGAGCATGGTGCATCTACCAAGACACCATCAAAAAAATCCGGTAAAGACTCTCAGAAGAACTCTCCAGAGTAAGCCGTTGTGCAGGTGTTGTAACATCCAGTTCTTCTTATGTTGTGCTCCAATGCGCTCATTCTCGTAGCATTTACTTCATTGCTAACAACAATCCCATGGATACATCTGGAGAGTAGATCGTCAGCCAATTGTATTGATTTTCCTCATGGTGCAGCACACATGTCTAACAGGCGTAGATTTTTCTGTGTGTTTTCGAAACACGATGAGAGAACTGGAGCAGCCAGAGAGGCAGCTACTTCTTGTATATAAAAGAAACCAGCCTCATGAAGCCGATTTTTCCCAAGTCATGTCGATTCATCTTTTCTTTGTATGTAATAAGAGTCACTGTTTTTTCCAAATCAAGGTGAGGTCAACTCTCGCGCTTGTTGTTTTGCCAGATTTTTGAATGCCTCGATATCTATTTTGTGCGTGATTACTTTTAGACTCTTTACGACTGGATTTTGATATACAGAAAAATACGCATTGCATGCTTCCTCATTTTGCTCAACAAGAGAAAAGATAACGTCACGAAAATCCATTGTCATTTTCTTATTTTAAAGCACTTTTAATGTCGCTAATCTTATACCCCTTTTGTGATATTTTAACCATTATATCATATCACTCTACGCCTTTTTTCTTCAATTTGTCTATCTCTTTGCGAATGCGTTCGTGTATTCATTGCTGAATTTCACCTTCTGCTTTTGCAAAATATTCTTTGATAATATCTTTGTCTACTCATTTTTGAAGTAATTTTTGTCTGACAAGTTCAGGAACTTTACCTTTTTTGATAAGTTCCGAGTTGATGTATAAACGAGCGAATTGCTCATCATCCAAAAATCCTTTCTTTTTCAAGAAATCGAGCGTGAAATCTATGTCACTCTCGTTGTATTTTTTCGTAAATAGCTTGGTTTTGAGCTCTTGCTCAGTTTTCGGATATGCGCTTATGTATTTTAATGCGTACTCTAAACATGATGCCATGGATTTGTCTGGAAAAGGAGTAAAGAAATCCGATTATTCCGATTATATTAAAAAAAAGTAATAAATATACAACAAATAAAACTAATTATATAATTTTTCAAAGAAATGTCTTTATAAATATCCCCAAAACTCTTTCTATTTATAGATGAACTTTGCCCAATTTTCAAAAGTATGTATTATTGTGTTATATTTACTATCTTATTACTCGCAATGGTAGAGGAAACAAAAATCACAAACACATCCGAAGACAAGCATCTTTTCACATGAACGCCTGAAAAAGAAACCACTGAAATCGCATCATCGGTGACGTCAAAGACTACTCAAGGGAACAGTAATCTTCCTGCTAAGGAACAACCAATAAAAGATGACAAGAGCGTAAATAGTGCGCAGGTTGAAAAAACACCTGTCGTGATTCCAAAAACATCTACGCAACTATCAGAAAAAGACGTTTCTCTAGAAAACGATCTAGAAGAGCTAATTTCTGCAGCATGACCAAAACCAACTGATACAAAAAAGGTTGATTTTGGCGTAAGCGAGGACATTGAGAAAAAAGAAACAAATAAACAGAAGATAATCAAAGAAAAGAAAATGCCTCAAAGAATAGCCAATAATCTTGCACTATTAGTTCTATTGTGTTTGGTGTTATTTGTTGTTGGACTTTTTTATGCTTTTTTGCGTTATAAAGACTCGCAAACCATCCCCACTTCTTTGGAAAAATATATGCCACAAGTGGAAAAGGCATATTATTGAGCAAGGGAATTATTGTGATACCCTGTCCCATCGACCTATCCAGAAAACAATCTTGTCCCAAAATGAACGTGATCAAATGCTGTCGCAGAAATAATTGATGATTCTAGGTTAGACTACATTTCCAAAAAAGATATTCTAGGAAAGTGAGTTGTTCACTTATATACAGAAACTTCAAACAAATATGACCAATATGAAGAGCTAAAGAAGACTATATCTCAGCAATGATTTTTCCCTGTCGAGTTACAAAAACTCTCTGAAGGTTGATGATTCAATAACTCAATACAAAAAGGGATTATCTCTATTGAATCAGTCAGATTTGCGACAGCGTTGAATTTTTTCTCCTCTTTAAATAGTTTTATGACTCAGTTATCAGCTATTACTTCTGTTTCACAAGATAAATTAAGTGAAATGATAGATGTATTTATCAAAAGATGAGAAAAAGATATAAATAATTATGTTGTATCTTGTTATTTAAATGGATATGAAACCTCTACTACTTGTACAACCATTTGAGATTTTAGTAAATATTATTCAATCTATCCAACAACTGGTTTTGATCAAAGGGTGTTTTTGGCAACCATGAAGCTTATCCAAGATAAATTAGAAAACTCAGACGTGCCTTCGCTAGATATTTCTATGAAAAGCATAAATCCACTTGAAAATACAATCAATCTGAGCATAGAAATCAACACAATAAAAAATGATGAAGATGAGCTAAGCAAAAAAAAGAAAATACTAAACCCACATATTTACTTGGTGACAAGCATCATCAATAATCTTAGAGAAAGTAGATACGTGCTCACAGACGCTATCAACATTAGCTCTTTAAAAGTAAACAAAAAGAAAATAAAAGTTGGTTGAGAAACTTATGTTGTAAATTCTTCATCGTTTAGTTTTCAACTTCCACTACAATCTAATGTTCAAAGAGAAATTTATGACTTCACTGATATGGGACAGAAGAATATTTCAAATTTAATTAATCCAAAAATTGAAAACTCTATCGCTCCACAAGATAATATAAACTTAAATACAATATGACAAGAAAGCTCTACGCTACCAACAGCTAGAGAAAATCCAACAATAGATAGGTGAGACCTTAGAGATTATGCTGAAAAGGAACCATCTAGAGATATTTGAACTCCTGATGGACCTATTGAATAATTGCAATTACCGAAATATTTATTTTTCTTTTCCTCTTACAAGATGCCTATAATATGAGTCGCTCCCCAGAAAATAAAAAAATGATTCTCTTTAAAAACAATTCTTCTCATGCTGCATATGGCAATATGAGTTGTTGCAATCGCCATATTGGTTTCTTGATATTTTCTTGTGAGCTATTATATCTCAATGCAACAAAAATCAGTCACTTTAGATCAGCTTTCGTTGTATCCGCAAATCAAAAATAACCTTAAATCTACTAATTGATTTCCACAAGACCAAAATTCAAGTACGACGATTACTGAAGTTGAAAGTTTGTACCTAAACAAAACGAGTCAACACAAACAAATAGAAACATACTCTAGGGAGATTCAACAACCATTTGAAAATCTTCTCCAACATACTCTTCTGCCGCCTTTGAATATATGGAAAGACCAATATACAAATGAAATTGATGAAACACTTATAGGAAAAAAATTTCTTCAAAACAACACATATTTAGATGTAAATCTTATCTCACAATGGACGGATTTCTTCAAAAATATTGGAGTTGATTCTTTGAATAATGACATCAAAAGCATAAATGTTGGCTCAGTTAGCGAGGGATCAAACGGAACCTTTTCTATTTCATTTGATGTGTCATTCACAGCTAAGACGAAACGTTCATTTCTCCTTTTTATCGATAAGATGTCAATTACTTCAAACAAAGACAATGTCGCACTTATAAACACCTTCTTTTTCAATTTGTGGGGTGTTTTGAAAGAAAAACACAATACGACAGTTGATTCAGAAATCTGAAAAAGAATAAGCGCATGGATAGCAGACCCTGAAGCAGATAATCCAGAAAAAAAGGATAAATATATTACAAATAATGATATTGTAAAAGCTATTAAACTCACTGCAAACTGTGAAGACGATATGAAAATGTCAGATTGCTACTACACATTTAGAGAGAAGATGAGAGCGATACCTCCTTTTGCATACTCTTTAGGAGCAGATGCAGCCAACAAAGAATATGAACTTAGAATGTTTATGAAAAACCTTCCTCCGATGATGAATGTAAAATCCTTTGTTTTCCAAAAGCAAAATGATGGTTCTTATGATTGACAAATAAGTGTTGAGGCATATTGAAAATCAATGTCCGATGCAGAGGTCCAACAAATCGCTGCTTTCTTAGGAGCTAAATGTGCTAATGATATAGTGCTTAGTCCATCCGTTGCATTAGCACAACTTGATGAGGTTATCAAACAGGCTTCTTCTATCTCTCAAATAAGTAATGAAAAAAGCAAAGATTTAGCACAGCTAAGAGATGCGTTTGATGCGATCAATCAAAAATATGACTCATTGCCTTGATTCCAAAAAACAGTGCAACTATTTAGTTTGTATAGAATGCTCTCAGAGAATAACATGTGCCAGTCAACAAAATAAAAAATTTATTTCCAAGCGACTCCTAAAACATAATGGTTACAAAAACTACAGAGACATACAGAAAAGCGCTCCAAGATGCAATTGTACAAGCAGATACAATTAAGCTTTTTGATAATCTTTTGACAATAGGTGTAGAAGAACTCGCTTCGGATATTCATATTGAACCATTTGAAAATTTTGGGAGAATAAGATTGAGAATAGATGGCTTGTTGTTTGAACTCATTCAATATCCCAAAACAATACATGAAAGTATCATAGCTAAATTCAAAATAGAATCATGACAAATGCGTCCAGATGAAAAAAGAATACCACAAGATGCGCGTGTTTCTACTATCACATTAACAAATAAGGAGATCGATCTGCGTGCATCAACATTACCAACAATTTGGTGAGAAAAGTTAGTAATGCGTATCGTGGATAAATCAAAAAGCATACCGAAACTATCAGAACTAGGTATAGAGGGGACAAACAACGATCTTATCATGCGCCAGCTAGAATATCCAAATGGGATTATTCTTAATACTGGGCCTACTGGTTCAGGTAAAACAGCAACACTGTATGCGGCCTTGGATCATGTAAATAGAGTAAATGTAAATATTATAACATACGAAGATCCGGTTGAGAACAAAATGATGTGACTTTCGCAATCTCAAATAAGATCTGATATTGGATATACGTTTGCAACATGACTTCGTGCAGCACTGCGTCAAGATCCTGATATTATCATGGTTTGAGAGATACGTGACAAAGAAACATTAGATATGGCAATGGAAGCAGCCATGACATGACATTTGGTTTTTTCTACAATACATACGAACTCATCAGCAGAGACAATTACTAGAGTAACAAACTTGTGAGCTAAGCCTTTTATGATCGCAGGTACATTTAACTTTGTTATGGCACAACGTTTGGTTAGAAAGTGTTGTACAGCTTGTAGTGAACTTGTGGATATGTCAAAAGACAAACAGTTTTGATATGCAAAAGATACGTTAAGTAAAATGGATAAAGATTCGCTCTTATCTGAACTCAAAAAAAGAGGAATAGATCAGGTGGATTGGCAAAATTTTACTGCTGGGAAGGTAAAAATGGGGACATGAAAAACCTCAAATGGTGAAGTATGTCCTGTCTGCAATGGCTCAAGATATAAGTCAAGAATGGGTATTTTTGAGGTGATGGAATATAATGATGATATCAAGAATCTTTTATTGCAAGGCAAAACAGCGTTTGAGATTGAAAAGTTTGCTCTTTCCAAATGAATGATAAATCTAGAAAGAGATGGTGTCTTTAAGATAATAAGAGGGATTACCACGTTGGAAGAAATTTATAGAATTGTAACTCATAGATAAAGCATTTAATTATTGATTATCCTAATATGTCATTAGTTCAAGAAAACCAGTCAATCTTATGAAAAATCATGTGGTACATGAATAAACCAACGTTGAAAAATAAAACCGTATTTTTCAGACTTTTGGCAGTATCGCAAAAAGCTGGTTTAGGATTGCGTGAGGCCTTAGTTTCCATCTATCAATCAGAACAAAATTATGGTATGAAGGTTGTTATACAGGATTTAATTGATGAAATTAATCAAGGATCATCTTTTGCAACTTCGATGGAGCAACATAAATGATTTTTTGGTCCTGATGAAATAGAGTTGATTAGGGCATCAGAATCAATTGGTAATATGCCAGACGCACTCATGAATGAAGCACAGGAGCTAGAAAACTTTCAAAGGATTCAAGGAAAAGTGAAAGGCGCATTAACATATCCAGTGATGCTACTATGATTTTCTGTTGTTGCGGTTATAGTTCTTTTGGTAAAAGTTATTCCAACATTCGTATGATTGTTCGCTGGTAAAGAGTTACCACAGATCACACAAATTATGCTGAATGCTTCAGAATTTATGCAAAGCTACTGGTGGATTATTGCAATTATTATATGAGGGTCCATTGTGACGATATGATCTTTATATAAATATTTTCTTCCATTTAAAATTATTGTTGATAATTTAACTTTAAAAATACCACTTTTGAGGAATGTTGTTAAGACGTTCTATCTTTATAGGTTTTCAAAACTCCTCTCGGATTTTTACAAAGCATGAGTAAATCCAGTTGTTTCGCTCGAACAAATGGCAGAAATTTTTGAAAATTACTCCTACAAGAAAAAGGCGATGAGCATCAGAAAAGATCTTGAAGCGTGATTTTGATTTGCCGATTCTATGGAATGAGATTCATTGTTTGATCCAATTTTAGTACAAATTGTACTTGTTTGAGAAACGACGGGTAATATTGATGAAGTGCTCTTGAGAATGTCGATATTTTACAATGATTCCCTCGATACGCAAATAAAAGCTTTAATGAGTTTAATCGAACCGCTTCTCATGGCATTTATTGCAGTAATAATTTGATGAATTGTGGCATCCATATTCTTACCTATGGCCGATCTTGTTAACACTATCAACTAAAAAAAACAAATGCGCAAAATCCTTACAAGTAGAATATTTCGAATTTGAATGGTGCTCATATGAGGTATTATGTTATTTTCTGGAACCAAAAACACAAACGGATTTTCTTGGTTTGGATTACGAACACAAACAAAAAACGAATCCTTGCAAGAAAAAAGATATGTGCCAAATGAAACGATGACAGATGTAATCATAGATGTTTTAACAACACACAATAGAATTGGCGAATGATTACGCATGGTTGGGAGTAATTCAACTCAATCAAATGGAGAAAGTGATTCAATTCCAGGTTTTTTGTCTGCGTCACAACGTTTATTGTATACAGACATATTAGTCTATCTTGAAAATGCGAGCAATAAGGCAGCTGCTTTAGACACATTTACAAATCAGTTAATTTACTATCAATGATTGAGTATAAATTATGCAATGGATTTACAAAATATAATTCAGGAACAAACAATTATTTTTAATTCTTGTTCATCTCAAAAATCAATTGCAGATAGTATGTTTTACCAAGGTTTGAACTGAGGGGATGAACAGGACATGATGCAATGATTGTCAGATGCTCATGTAAGTGGAGTTTGCCAAACCAATGCAAGAATTGATATAAACGCATATAAAGCAATGCTTTCTAGAATAGAAAAAGTACAAAATGCAACAACAACACTGTCTTCTGTATTAACCCAAAATCGCGAAACCATAATTGAAAATTTCATGCTTTTCAAAAGTAACAATCTTGAAAAATTGTTAGCAGTGAGAACGCAACTTCGCGCTGCAAGCCCCGGTACTGCAACAAATTAAATTTTTTGTTGCTATTAACAATTTTTTGATCCTCAGAGATTGTTTTTTCACCAAATACTACCAATGCCTTCAGGATAAATTCTAAAATTACTCTTGACATTGCTACTATAAAAAATACATTAGACTCCCTGCAACTGATTATAGCGTTAATCAGACAGGATAATGGCAATGTTATTGACTGGGAAAGCGCCGAGGTCAAATGAAGTAGAAACACTACTTACCAATACAAAACCACCTCGGTTAATTCGGGAAAAAAACAACCATTACTTATAAGCCACGATTAGTGGCGTTCAAATCCGTTTTGCACGGAGACGAACAACTTTTTTCAAAGAGGTGTGTCTACTATTAAGCTGTCGACACCCTCTTTTTTCGTATTATAATTACACTAGAAAATCCTTTTTATAATCATATTCTTGAAATATATCTTTTATTATTTTTTATGTTTATTATGAAAAAGATTTTTCTTTTCTGCGCACTTGTGTTAATCGCTTGAGTTAGTCCTGTATTTGCGGAATCTACATTTACTTGAGCCCAGGGCATGTTTACTTTGTCTGCTCCTGTTGCGTGAAATTTATATGTGGGATGAGAGTCGGTAAGTATTTCGCAAGAACTTGGAGGTGATCTTGCTGGAGCCGCAGGTAATGAACTTCGCATAACTGCACCAGTGCAAGGCGATGTTCGATGAGCAGCTAGTAGTATTAGTATAGATGCAAATGTCGCTGGCGATGTTAGAATAGCAGCAGCAAATGTCTATGTAAATCAAAATGTAGGCGGCGATCTTCTCATAGCAGCAGCAAATGTAATCATCGCACCAAATGTGGTTGTTTGATGAGACCTTGTTGTATGAGGTGCTAAGGTAGATATCAAATGAACTGTAAACGGAAATGCAAAAATTCGATCTAGTGTTCTCAATTTAGGCTCAGAGATAAAAGGAAACCTGTTAACTTCTTTTGAGGAAATCACACTTTCTTCTGGAGCAAAGGTTGGTTGATCAATCAACTACAAAGCACCAACCAAAAATGTCGCACTTGAAGGTCTTTCAAGTGGGGCAGTGGACTACAAACTTACGAAATGAGACAAGAGTATTGATAAAAAAGAATTTAAAAATTGATTCTTTGCATTGGTAACGGGATATATACTTTATAAGTGGTTTGTTATGGCTCTTTTTGGAGCAATTATGATTTTTGTATCCAGAAAGTTCTTCGTCGGAGTAAGCACAATTCTGAGAAAAAAACCTCGAATGAGTCTTTTAACATGATTTTTGGTGTATACGTGTATGCCGATAGTGATATTCTTTATCGCTCTTAGTGTGATTGGTCTGCCTATCGCTGCTATTCTTGCATGTTTATATGGTGCATTATTATTTGTGGGCGGTATGGCTAGTACAGCAGTTCTTGCGTCTTGGATGGTAGAAAAATTTATGGGCGGATTAGAAAAAGCACAGCGATGGAAAATAATTCTTGCGGTATTATTAGTCGCATTCTTATTTGCTGTAATAAGTGGGGTAGATTATATTGCTGTATTTTTTGCTATGGGAGCGTTAATGTCATTCAAAATGGGGCTTGCAAAAAAAATGATGCAATCAATAGGGTAGTCAAACATTGATAAAATAGGGAAACGCCGGTTAGCAAGCCGGCGTTTTTTTAAAATCGTTTTTGGTTGAGTAATTTCTTTGTGTGTTCCAATATGTCTCAGCCGAGTTTTGCTATTTCAATCAATGTGTCGATCACATATTTCATTGTATTTATGCTTTGAGGGGGGTTCCCATTCCAAATTACATTCAGTCTGTCTTCATAAAATTCTATTATTTCTTTCTCGTTTTCTCTTATCTGCTTGCTTGAAATTTTTTCTTGTTTCCTGTCTCTTTTTACATCAACAGTCATCTGCCCGCTCTGCATTAGAAGGATAATTCTAGCCATAAGTTTTTTGAAAACTTCTATGTCTTCTCAATCTTCTTCCAAGCTTGCAATGTTTTTTATGTAGCGAGAAAATCATACTTCATCGTATTCTCTTTTTCATTCTTTCGTCAAAAAATATCTGACATAACTTAACGAATCTTCTAGTGAGTTATTGAGCGCATCCTGTAGTTCTTTTCATCTTTCTTCCACATTGTCCATTCTTTTTTTTCAATTTGTTTGATCGTTTTCTGCCTCAATCTCAACTTCATATTCCACATTATCTTCCTCAATGCGATCTTTTTCAATATCTTCCATTTTTTCTTATTTATAATAGATAAAATATTTCTACTTCTTTGATTATACCATAAAAATATTATTTGTCAACTAGTTTTGGTTGATGTGCAGTTCTCCTTCTCTTTACTTTCTTGGCCGCTTTGATATACATCTAGAGTAAACTTTATATATTTTTCCTGTCTTATGAAAAAACTACTCCTTGCTATCTTTGGTTTTGCCTTTGCGTTCGTTTCTATCACCTACGCACAAGGTTTTGATTTGGGTTATGTGGACCTGAATTTTTGTGATGGGCAAAACCAGCTTCACGTTCAAGCGAGTTGAGGCACCCAAACATGATTTTGCTTTACGTTAACTAATTTATCAAATAGCGCTGGTAGTATAAAAATTGGACTTGTTGACTGAGAAATGAGCGTCTGAGAGCATTCTGTAAAAGCGTGTAAAACAACATCAGATGGATATTTTACTAAGTTCGTGACTCTTAGTTGAGACATGGCTGATGTTGGAAAAAGCGAATCTTGAAACATCCAAACCAAAAGTGATTCTGATATAATTGCGTTGCCTCCACTTGGTAGCGTAACGCAATACTGATTCATTAATATTCCTTCTTGATTTGTTGGAATGCTAAATGGATGCATAACGTTAACTGTAAGTGAAGGGAATGCTAATGATGAAGGCATGTTTCAGATAGTAAATCGTAAAGCAAACACAATAGATATTGAAGTAACTGGTGATTATGTGTCTAGCCTCTGACTTATAGATATGAAAAACTACTCTTGAGATAAATGGAAATTAAATGCTAGTAACATTGTGTCATCTCCCGCAAAGATTCTTGTAACCCACAACAAAGATGTTGATTCTTTGGTGATTGGTATGGGAAATACTGGATTCGTAAATGAACAATTCCAAATATCTGCGACCATAAAAACATGGTTTGGCAAATTTATTCAAAACAATATCGTCCTAGCTTCAGGGGTGCTTTATTGACAAGATTCAATGGTGATAGAATATCCGATAAAAGATTTGCCTTTTTACAAAGGGAAATATCTGGTAGAGATTAAGGTTCAACACAATTTAGTTGGCGCCGAATGAACAGATCTTAACAGCACAGATTCCTCATTGCAAAAACAGGATTTTACTTTCTTTCTTTTCCCAGCACGACGAGTAATGGGTATCTATGCTTTACTAATTATTTTATTGGTCGGCTCGTCTTTGCTTATCGCAAAAAAAATAAAAAAGAAGAAATTGGTAATCAAAAAAACCTCTCCAGAAGAAGAGGCATTCAGAAAACGATAAACAATATTTCTATTAATTTTCAATAAGCGTATATACTAAGTTAGTAGAGTATGTACCTATGGCTTGCCACGCGGGCACATCAATTCTTAAAGACACCTTAGAACCATATTTTCCTATAACTCAACTATTTGCGGCATTTGCTCTCAAAATAAACGTTCTTGCGGCTGAAAGATTTTGATAACTTACTGCTGCGGCATCCAAAACAACTCTAGGATTTACAGTTCCTGATAAAAAATCAGGAGTGGCTGAAAGTGTTTTGAAATAGACATTTGCGGTTGGTATTGTGTTGCTTCCTGCAGTAAGAGCGCCTGATAGTTGTAGTGTTGTTGAATATCATGGATCAGTACCTTTTAGGTCTTGTACAAAAAAATAATCATTTGCTCCACTAAAAGCTTGTTCTAGAGTTTGCTCACTACTTGATGCAATAAGCGAAGTTGAAAATGATAACGCTGTTGGTGAACCAATTGTTGTTGTTCATGAAATAATCTGCATATTTACTAGTGTGGTTGCACCCAAAGCAACGCCTCCTAAAACGCTAATAGATAAGATGCTTAGCACTAACATTTTTCATCGATTCTGTTTTGTAACCATTTGTTTTAAGTAGAGAATAAAGATTTTTTTAGATGCGTATATTTACTTTTTTTAACTTTTTTGTGACATCTTATTGTATATCTTTTTTGACTTTTGTCAAAAAAAAGATGATTTTTTATGTTTTCTAATAGCAGAAGCGCTTACCCTTTTGGGTTTGCGTTAAAGAAAGGGTACCGATCGGGGGATTCCGTATGGTATGATACAGCTGTAAAGTTATTATTTTGGTGTTAGAATTTAATCGTATACAATATGTTATCTGCAAGTTTAAAAAATTGTGGAAATTGATATCTACTTGTACATATAACTGATGCATAATTAAAACACTTTTGAGTGTATATGTTCTGTGTGCATAGACCAACCATTCAATCTGCATTATGTATCCATAAATTTTTCTGTAATATTAAAGGATAGGGTATGTGTGTTTTTCAAGCATCTACAATATTTTCTATTGGTGTTTTTGTGTTTTGTTTTTCGGTTGCTAGTTCAATTTCAGCGTTTTTTTTGGCTATGGTTCAATCAAATTTATTTATTATTCTATCTAATTTCTTCCCGTCGGGCTTTCCTGAAGCTGGCGGATAGGTGGTTGTTTCGCTTTTTGTGTTTGAGCTGTTAACATCAATAAGTTGATTGTTCTCACTAGGCAGATTTTCTGTTGCACCAGTATGTACTCCATTCAAAGAAGCTAACACCCCTGTGGCCATTGTAATATTCCCTATTGTTGTCTTCCCAGTAGCCATATTCCCTGTTGTTATATTCCCTGTTGTTATATTCCCTGTTGTTATATTCCCTGTTGTTAT
>CAZXON010000005.1:0-7517 GCA_964642385.1 uncultured Candidatus Peribacteria bacterium | reverse complement strand
CTGTTGTTATATTCCCTGTTGTTATATTCCCTGTTGTTATATTCCCTGTTGTTATATTCCCTGTTGTTATGTTCCCTGTTGTTATATTCCCTGTTGTTGTGCTTCCGGTTGTTATGCTTCCGGTTGTTATGTTCCCTGTTGTTATATTCCCTGTTGTTATGTTCCCAGTAGTTATACTTCCAGTTCATGGGAGTATTGTAAAGGTTACAGTCGTTGTTCTTCATTGTGCATTACCTTGAATGCATAGACAAAATATAAGTCCAAAAAAAAATATCAACAAGGGTAGTCGTCCTGATTTTTTTGCAAAATTTTTGTTTTTCAGTTTATAATATATCGTGCTTCGCATCGTTTTTCTTAAATACATATCCATATAAATATCCTCTAATTATACTCATGTAATAGAAAAAAGCAAAAATCGCTTTATCCTTTGCAAATTTTCTCTTGCAATTACATCCAGGATATATATGATATATCGAACGACTCACATGAGTGAACCGTCACTAAATATTTATAGAGAGTAGGTAATACGGCTTTCGTATACGCCACATTGTCGCAGACAATGACTCACTATCTCGGTCATTACAACATCGTCTTATTTTTATTTTCCCTCAAGAAAAGAACTCTTTGAAGTTTTTTTTGTTTGCACGAGAAAGTTAAATAAGAAATATCCACGACAATCAGATGACGATAGACACTATATCTTTCTATGCTCCAGTAGCTCAATGGATAGAGCAACCGCCTTCTAAGCTGTAGGTTGATGGTTCGAATCCATCCTGGGGTATGTTTGCTCTCGTCGTCTAGTCGGTCCAGGATATTGGATTCTCATTCCAAAGATCGCGGGTTCGAATCCCGCCGGGAGTGATTCAAAGTATTTATTATCATTTGTGTTTATGGCTCCAATTCAAAACAAACCATTCCATTCTTCAGGACAACGCCCTCAACAGGGAAGCCGTCCTCCGCAAGGAGCGCGCCCAGGTCAATCATGAGGATTTTCTTCGTGAAATCGTCCTACACAAGGCGCACGTCCACAAGGAAGCACCTCGGCGCAAGGTGATCGTCCACAAGCGACTTCACGCCCGCAATCAGGTTCTCGTCAGCAGTGACAATGAAGAAATGAGCAAAGAATGGTCTATATAAATGATATGATCAAAGCACCCAAGGTTCTTCTTGTAGATGAATCAGGAGAAAAAGCTTGAGTTCTCTCCAGAGATGAGGCACTTCGTCGTGCGGCTTCACAAGGACTTGATCTTGTACAGGTTGCATACAATCCTATTGATATGATCTGTACTGCAAAAATAGTTGATTATGGAAAATATATGTACGATAAACAAAAAGATGAAAGAGAGAAGAAAAAGACGCAGAAAGCGAAATGAAACAAAGAAGTAAAACTCTCTTATACAATAGGTGAAAATGATCTTGCTCTCAAAGTAAAAAAAGCTGAAGAGTTCTTGGAAGATTGATATGCTGTTAGGTTTTCGGTGAGATTGAAGTGAAGAGAGAGGATATTCGCTGATAAAGTGATTGAAAGGCTTAAAGGTATAGAACAAACGCTTGAGTTGATCTGAAAATCACAAGGCGTAAAACAGGAAGCAAATTGAATATCATTATTTTTACTCCCTAAAGTCAAATAAAGTACGATGGCGTGAATAGGAAAAACGCATAAAGGTGCAGCAAAAAGATTTAGAGTAACAAAAGCAAATAAATTCGTTCATGATAAATCATGCAAGAATCATCTTTTAACAAACAAAAAAAGAGCTACAAAACACGCTAAAACAGGTAAGCTCCTTTCTGTTACACAAAAAAAGAGAATCAAAGCTTTACTTCCTCATAGTGTAAGATAATACCATGGTAAGAGTTAAAAATGGACTACAAAGACACGCTAGACATAAATCATTTATCGAGCGCGCAAAAGGATTTAGGTTGGGAAGAGGTAACTTATATAAGCAAGTTAGACTGGCTCTTGTGAAACAAGGACAGCATGCATATGTTTCTAGAAAATTAAAAAAGAGAGACTTTAGACAACTTTGGATTGAGAGAATATCTGCTCTCGCACAACAACGCAATTCTAACTACTCTCAATTTATTGGGACTATGAACAAAAAGTGAATTGCTTTGAACAGGAAAGTGCTTTCAAACATCGCAGTGTTGTTCCCACAGGCGTTTGATAAATTGTATGATGAAATAGTAAAATAAAAGAATAAAAAATCTACCTTGTTGTCTGTTACAATGCAAAATCTAGACAACAAAAAACGCCTGGATGGCGGAACAGGTAGACGCAACGGACTTAAAATCCGTCGGGCTTAACCCCGTACCGGTTCGATTCCGGTTCCAGGCAATCTTATTTAAACCGTTATTATTTGTATCCATGTGATTCACCATCTACAGAACAGGAGAACTTAACACAAATGAAAGACTTATAGCTTTTTACAAAAAAGAGCTTTGGACTTCTCGTTTGCTTGACACAGCAAAGAAGCAAAAGCATTATGGCACGAAGTGGTATAGAAAATTTGTGGAATATAGGTTTCCTAGTGCAAGAAGATATAAAAGAACAAGAGCATTGGTTTCTCTCGCTTACAAAAAATCAAAAGCGAAATACGCTATGCTTGCTCAATTAGGGAAAATTGTTTAGTTTTTAATGAAAAATAATAACCATGTACGCTGTTGTTCAGTTAAAATGACATCAATATATCGTAACAAAAGGGACAAAAATTGTTGTTGATAGTGTTTGATCAGATGCAAAAGAGTTCAATGAATTTGAAGTTCTTGCTGTGTTTGAAGAAGATGGATCTCACGTAGCTGTTGGGACGCCTGTTTTGACTGGTGTTACAGTAAGCGCGGAAAATGTAGGTACAGAAAAAGGAGAGAAAATTCGTGTACTCAAGTTTAGAAGAAAAAACAGATATGAAAGGAATATTGGATTTAGACCTTTGCAAACAACTTTAGTTATTAAAGAAATTGCACTCCATGCCTAAAGACGACGCAATCGTTGTTGTGGGAGAAGTAAAAGAAAACCTTGGCCCAGGGTGATATAGAGTGTGGCTAGAGGATTATTCTATGGATGTAACAGCAACACTATCTGGAAAGATGAAAAATCTCCACAGAATCAGTGTCTTGCCCGGCGACTTCGTAGACGTTGAGTTAAATCCATACGATATCAAAAAATGACGCATTATCTACAGACATAACCAGAAAAAACAAGCACCATGATCTTGAGCCGATGCGACGTGACCAAGCAATCAACCACCTGCAGGAATACACCAGCCTTGAGTGACAAACTCACAAAACCGTGGCCAAAATCGCGGACGTAAGTTCCATCATCAAGGATTTAAAAAATAAATACTACATGTCTTTATCATTCTATAATGAGACTGCAATGAAAGTTAGATCAGCTGTAAAAAAAATGTGCATTAAGTGTAAAATTATCAAGAGACACGGAAAAACTCTTGTAATTTGTGAAAATGTAAAGCATAAACAAAGACAAGGATAATTTTTATATATCTATTTGTACTATACGTATGTTAAGAATTCAATGACACGTAATACCAGATGCAAAAAATATTTGGATTGGGCTTACATCAGTCTATGGAATTGGACGTCCAAAATCTAAAGAAATCCTTGAAAAGGTTGGTATTGATCCTTTCAAAAAAGTGAAAGATATTTCTCCGGAAGAGGAAAAGAAGATTGTTGATGTGCTCAAAGATATGAGTCTTGAAAATGACCTTAAAAGAGAGACAAATGCTTTCATCAAAAGGTTAAAGGAAATCAAGAGTTATAAGTGAATGAGGCACAATCTCGGGCTTCCAGTGAGATGACAAAGCACAAGGAAGAACGCGAGAACTGCAAAAAAACTCCTTGGTAGATCAAGAGTAAGACCAGTACTCAAGAAATAAATCTGTAACGATATTTGTACATAATTATAATTGTTTATTTATTCATCGTTTATCATAATGGCTGAAAAAGTCGCAAAGAAAAAGAAGTATCCCAAAATGAGCAAAGGAGTTCTCCATGTGCATACTTCTGAGAACAACACTGTAATCACACTCACAGACGAAAGTGGAAACAAAATCTTGGGTAACGGTACAGGAAATGTTGGATTTAAAGGTGCTAAGGAAAATACTCCATACGCTGCTGAAGTTCTAGCAAGAAGTCTTTTGAAAATTGCAAAAGATGATGTAGGATTGAAAGAGTGTGGAATTATCTTTAGAGGTATCGGTATGGGAAGAGATGGCGTTTTCAAAGCTATCAATGATATTGGCTTAATAGATATCACATACATAAAAGAAGCTACGCCACTCCAATTCGGTGGATGCAAGGGTATCAGACCAAAGAGAATGTAATTATAAATTCTTTATACTTTTACTGTTACGTAATTCATGAGGTATACATGACCAAAATATAAAATTGTCAGGAGAGAAGGAGTTAATATATTTGGTTCTGACAAATATGATGTTAAAAAAAGGAGAGGTATTCCTGGACAACACGGAAGTACAATGCCTAGACTTTCTGAATATGGAAAGCTATTGAGAAACAAGCAAGTTCTAAAGAGAACCTATGGTATGGCAGAGAAGCCGTTTGCTAAACTTGTGAAAGTGACGGCATCTCGTTATGCTAAAAACAAGTCACTAGGACACGATAAGGTGCTTCTTCAATTTCTAGAAAGAAGACTTGATGCTGTGATCTTTAAGGCTGGTCTTGCAAATACAATTATGCAAGCTAGACAAATGGTTACTCATGGGCACTTTCTTCTTAATGGTCAAAAGCATAATGTACCATCATACTTCGTAAACGAAAAGGATGTTTTTTCTTTGAGACCAAAGGTTGCGAAATCATCTTTGTATGAAAACGCTTTCTCTCATGCTAATACTGATCTTGCTTGGTTAAAAGTAAACAAAGCAGACAAAACAGTGGAAGTACTTACTTTGCCAGATGTTGAAGAATTACAAACGCAGGCTGATGTATTGAAAGTAATTGAGTTTTACGCAAGAGCATAATAAACAAAAACTTTTATTTTTTATTGTGGTTCTCCATGTTGGATATACAAAAGTACATTGGTTCTCCAAAAGTTATTACAACTCCAATTGATGACAAAACGATGAAATTTGAATTACAGTTTGTGCCTAGAGGATTTGGACACACACTCGGTAACGCATTAAGAAGAGCAATCCTAGGATACAATATCTGAGGTGCTATAACTGCTATGAAGATAAAAGGAGTTTCACACGAGTATCATGTCATAGATGGAATCAAAGAGTCAGTGATCGATATTATGCAAAATTTCAAAAAATTACGTTTTGATGTATCAGATAAAGTAGAATCCCTTCAGTGGCTTCCTCAAAAATGGAAAGGCAACCGTGTATTTACAGGAGCAGATCTTAAATTACCTTCATGAGTAGAAATTATCAATCCAGAAGCTATCTTGTGTGAAATATCAGACCCAAGTACAGAATTGATCTTTGATATGAGAGTAGAGAAAGGATATGGATATTATAGCGTAGATTTCCTAAGAAGACGTGATGAAAAAGATGCAGAGGGTGATGTAAATGTGCTTCTTATCGATAATGACTTCAAGGCAGTAGAATATGTAAAATATGATGTTCGCGAGGTTATCGACGACTTCCAAGGAGGACTAAAAGACAGTTTGATTCTTGAAATACAATCAAAATATGAGAACATTTCTCCAAAAGAGTTCCTAGCGTTCGCTGGTGAAGTTTTGGCTTCTTATGCTAAATTATTCGTTTTTGAAGATATATATGTAGATGAATCTGCATTTATCCAACTTGAAGAACTCTATGAGGAAAAAGAAAAACTTCCTGAGGAGATGAACATCAAAACAATGCCTATTGATGCATTACCATTGAGTGAAAGAACGAGAAATGCGCTTATCAAGAACTCAATTCTCTATGTTGAAGATTTAGAGAAAAAAAGGAAAGTAGAACTATTGAGTATGAAATGACTTGGGAAAAAGGCAATAGATGAAATCAATTCGGCTTTACAAAATATCAGTAAATCACTTGCTGGATAATTGATGATTAGCTTGCCGATGTAGATGAAACCTAAATTGCCGATCGTGCGCTATTCGCTTTCGGCATATTAGCATAAAAACCTACTAAACGTACCTTTTATATTACACACTATACAGTACCGATGAGACATCATGTTAACAAAATGATTGATATGCGCCTAGGTGAATATCAAACCAAATCAAATGTCATCAAAACTATGCTTACAAATTTTGTGAGAGAGGGACATATGACGACAACCTCAAAAAAAGCTAAGGTTATCAAAGCTGAAGCAGATTCGTTTTTTTCATATATCTTGGGGTTGTTTGATAAATATCAAGACGAAAAAGATGTAAGAAGAGAGGCGATTAGGTTCGTAAAGGTAGCTATCGCTGATGAAGCAACTGGTAAAAAAGTTATCAGTGACATCATCCCTAGACTTCGCCAAACAGGCAAGAAATCTGGGTTTGTTGCATCATACAAACTTGGTTATAGAATGGGTGACGGTGCAGAAAAAATACTTTTGAGAATTTTGTAAAAGATATTTTGTTTATTATTTGATTATATACCTATCATGGCATCAATAGAAATGAATAAAACAGTCTACAAAAAACCAGCTGATCTTGAAAAAACAAGAAAGTGGTATAAGATAGACGCAGAAGGCAAGACACTAGGGAAATTAGCAGTTATTATTGCGGATCTTCTTATTGGGAAAAATGAAGCGCACTATTGTGATTTCCGAGATTGTGGCGGTTTTGTTGTTGTAGAAAATGCAGACAAGATTGTTGTTACTGGAAAGAAGTTATCTCAGAAACTCTACTATACATATAGTGGGTACAAGGGTAATGTTAAGAGTAAAACGCTTGGTGTTATGCTAAAAAAGAAATCTATGGATCCGTTGTGGTTCGCAGTGAGAGGTATGTTACCAAAAAACAAAATGAGAGATATTAGGATGAAAAGAGTAAAAATGTTTACTACTGCATCTACGAAATACGATTTTTTACATCCTACCGAGATTAACTAGGAATGGCTACTACAAAACCGATAGCTGGAAAATCAGCTTCTAAATATACATTTGCAGTCGGAAGAAGGAAAACAGCAACCGCATCAGTTAAACTTTTCCCAAATGGAACTGGAAAATATATTATCATAAAAGGTGATAAAGAGCTCACGTTGAAAGAATATTTCATGTGACACGATCATCTCTTGTATGAAATTATGTTGCCATTTACTGTAATCGGAGGAGATTTAGCAAATAAATTTGATGCTGAAATTAGAGTAACATCAGGTGGTACGGCTTGACAAGCAGATTCTATCAAACTTGGATTTGCAAGAGCGTTGGTTGCATATAGCCCAGAAACAAGAGCACAACTTAAACCACATGAACTTCTCAAAAGAGACCCACGTGGAAAAGAAAGGAAAAAACCAGGTTTGAAGAAAGCAAGAAAAGCACCAAAATGGTCAAAGCGTTAATATCGTCGGTCATTACATATATCTGAAATTATCAAAGCAGCTCAC
>CAZXON010000004.1:0-76664 GCA_964642385.1 uncultured Candidatus Peribacteria bacterium | reverse complement strand
TCAAAGCACCAGTGAAAAAAGGACCAGCTAAACCGGTTAGTAAAAAAACTGTTGCATCAAAACCAATTAGTAAAAAACCTATTACTCCAGCAAAAAAACCAAGCGCTAAGGAAACGGCGAAACCGACGAAGCCTGCTTGAAAAGCATTTTCAAATAGAGTACAGCGACCGAAAAAACAACACGTTGAGATAAAAAAAAGACGCACAGAAAAAGAACAAGCATCTTTGATCAAAAAACTCTGACAAGCAAAACAACACGTCAAAGATAAAAAAATAGCAGATCAAAAAGCAGACGATATCAAAAACAATAATCACAAAAAAACAAATAAACACGAAACCAAAACTTCCATGCCAAAGACTGATTCTGTCTCTTCAAAAATGAGATTGTGGGAAAAGTTATTAGATGATATCTCTGATTTAACACCAGAATTACAAGCACTTCTGAAAAAATGAGTACAAGCGTGATATGTAACGGAAGATGATATATTGACTCAGGTTGATGATCTGGACGCAAAAATCAAAATAGTAGAAAAATTTTATGAACTAGCTGAGAAGTTAGGCGTAAGACTTATTACAATTGAGGAGTTGTTTGAAAAAGAAAATCAAGCATTCGCACAATCCCAAACGAAATTGGGTAAAATTGAATTATATGAAAAAAAATATGTAATAAACGATAAACAATATCACGACCACATAAAATTATACTTCAATGATATTTCAAAAATTCCTTTATTGACCGCAGAAGAAGAAAAAACAGTTGCAACTCGTATCAAGAGAGGAGATGAAAATGCCAAAAAGAAACTTATTGAATCCAACTTAAGACTTGTTATTTCAATTGCAAAAAGATTTTTTGGATCTAAACTTAGTTTTTCAGATTTAATACAAGAAGGTAATGTGGGGCTTATAAAAGCAATAGAAAAATTTGATCCCGATAAAGAGTTTAAATTTTCTACGTATGCAACCTGGTGGATCAAACAATCAATTACAAAAGCAATTGCTGACATGACTAAACATGTTAGAATTCCTGTACATCTTATAGATGAAATAAATAGTTATAACAAAGCGTATCAAGAAATATTTCAAAAATTGGGACGCGAACCAACATCAAAAGAAATAGGAGAAAAACTAGATTTTAATATCAAAAAAATCAAAAAACTAGAAGAGGTGATTTTCGGAAATGTGTCTTTGGATGCAGAAGTTGGCGACGATGGGAAAGATAGTCTTGGAGACTTGATCGAAGATAAAAACACCATGAGACCTGATCAATTTGTAGAAAAAGAAACTGTAAAGAAAAATCTAGAATACATATTGGATATGTTAGACGAAAGAGAAGCAAAAATCATCAAGATGAGATATGGTATCGATTGACCGAAATACACCCTTGAACAAGTAGGTGAGGAGTTCCAAGTCACTCGTGAACGCGTGAGACAGATTGAACAAAAGGTGCTTCAAAAGCTCAAAGAGCATATCGGTATGCAAAAAATTCTTGGTATCGAGGATGACATTGAGAAGATGGAGCTTCGAGAAAAAACTGGTAAAAACAAAAAAAGAGAAGAGTATCTTAAATCTCTCAAAATCAGCACTACAAATGAAGATGAAGAAGAAATTAGTAGTGTAGATGATGATGATGAATTTGATTTTAGTGAGTAGATAACGTAAAATTCTATATCTATATAATCTTACATTCAAATAGTAAATCATGTTTGACACGAAAAAACGAGAAGATTTTACAACAAAATATTTAGCATTTTGCACAGACAAAACTATTTCTTCGTTGAGTCGTGAAGAAGCAGAACAGGCATACCCATTGCTCATTCAACTTATCTGATATCACAACTGGCAATACTATATCAAGTCTACACCAACGATTTCTGATGGGCAATATGATATGCTCTTCCAATACATCAAAGATATAGAAACGAAATTCCCAAACATAATCCGTTCGGATAGTCCTACGCAAAGACTTATCCATCAAGTACAATCTGACTTTTCACAAGCCCACCATAAAACGCCTTTATTGTCGTTAGAAAATAGCTACAACGCCCATAATTTAGGATCTCGAAATGATAGCATAAAAAAAATATTACAAAAAATTGATATAACAGAGTACTCTTTTTTGCTAGAACCAAAATATGATGGAGTGACATTAGAACTGATCTATCAAGATGGGGAACTAAAACAAGCGATTACTCGTGGAGATGGCTATATTGGTGAAGACGTCACTGCAAATATCAAAACAATCCTTGCTATTCCATTGCTTCTTAAATCGGGAAAGGGTATAAAAACATTGCGTGTAAGAGGCGAACTCGTGATGAGTAAAAAAGCGCTTGAAAGAATAAACATAGAAAGAGCACAACAAGGAGATAGCGAATTTGTAAACGTAAGAAACGCTGCGAGTTGAAGCATTAGACAGCTAGACACCTCAATTACAGCAAAAAGATGATTAGATTTTAATGCATACGAAATTCTTGAGATAGACTTGAAACAACAAAAAGAATTTTTTGCAAACGAAGAAGGATTTCAAACAGATGTTGAAGCGTTGCATCGGCTTGAAACAGAGGGATTTCACATGCACACACGACACAAAAATGTACAGACCATAGAGGAAGTCATGGAGATTTGTGAGTCTATCGCTACCAAAAACTATTTTGACACACAAGATATCGCTTTTGATGGAATTGTTGTGAAAATACAAGAGTTAGCTATTCGTACTATGCTTGGAGAAACCAATCATCATCCACGCTGGGCAATGGCATATAAATTTCCTACACAACAGATTACAACGAAACTTCTTTCAATTGATTACCAAGTAGGACGCACCGGCGTCATAACACCTGCTGGGAACCTAAAACCCGTAGAATTATGATGAGTAACCATAAGTAGAGCCAGTCTCCACAACTTTGATTTTATTACGGAAAAAGATATTCGCATCGGTGATCGAGTTTGGCTTCAAAGAAGCGGGGAGGTAATACCATACATCATTGCTCCCGTCATTGAAAGACGTACAGGGGAAGAAATACCAGTTACTATTCCTTCACATTGTCCGATCTGCCAAGGTCCGATTGAAAAAGGCAAAAGTGATATTTTTATCTACTGTGTAAACCTAGATTGTCCTGCGAAACTCAAAGAGCAACTTCTTTACACTGCTTCTCGTGATGCTTTTAATATAGAATGATTGGGTGATGCTCTTGTTGATCTCCTTATCGAAAAATGATTAGTGCGTTCTTTAGCAGATCTGTATTCACTTGAAGAGCCACAAGCTAGATTACAACTACTTTCTCAAGCAGGAGTGGGACAAAAAAAATATCATGAACTTGTCGAAGAGATTAAAAAAACCAAAAATGCACCCCTCCGAAGACTACTAAATGGTCTTGGCATCATGCATATTGGGAAAAAAACAGCACAACTTATCATCGACGCAATTTCAGAGCAACTTACGCAAGAGGATTACACGAATAAAAATAAAGATGATTTTACGATACAAACATTAACGCAATTTCTTTGTGACGAAGAATTTTTAAAATCCATAAAAGGCATTTGACCAGAGATCATTGCATCGCTGAAAGAATGGTTTTCCAACCTGAACAACCAAGCGATGTTAGAACGCATGAGTGAGAAATGAGTACAGCGAAATAACTTTGCAAATAAAAGAACGTTGAAAGGAAAACTTACTGGAACAATATTTTGCATCACTGGAACATTTGCACTTCCAAGAAAAATTATCGCTGACGTACTCAGCAAACATGGCGCGTTAGTCACCGATATTCTAACAAAACAAACTAATTTCCTTCTTGTTGGCGAAGACCCATCAAGCAAACTCACCAAAGCACAAGAGGAGGGCATTACAATCATAGATTGACTTGCGCGCCTAGAGCAAAAATTCGATTTTCTAAAAAACGATATAGGTGCAATGCAACTTTTTGCAAAAAGAACAAAAGACGAAAAACCTAAACAAGGAGGACTATTTGGATAATTATGCGCTTTTTCAAAAAGATGTTTTTAGGCATAAGGATAAAACTCACTTTATGCTTCTTTTTTGTATGTTAATAAATGAATTGAAATTATGATAATAGAACACAATAGACAAAGTAGACAAACTGCCTTGATTGTAAATGTTTCCTGATAGATAATATATCCATTAAAAAGTATTCAAAGTGCAGAAAGATATCTGATCACGATATGTGATTTTTTGATTATTCCTTTCAATCCTAAAAAAGCAAAAAGTGCTATAACTGGATAGACAACCATTGCGATTAACGGGAATGGAACGCCAAAAAAATGTGTTGCAGGATGAGTAACCACATTGGTGCAAGAGATAGTTTGATTGATATCACAAAAAGTGCTTCAGTCTTTCCAAAGTCAATCAAAAGACAGATACGTTGCGTTTAAAAAAGCAAAAATTGATAAGAGAATAATAACTTTAAACGTTTTTTTCATCCCATAAAAATAAAATAAATAAAAAAAATTAAATTACCTATTTATGGAGAAATAAAAAGAGAAATCAATGCAAAATAAATGAAAGCAAAAAGACACGCAATAGCACTTTCATATAAACGGTGCTATTTTCTCTTGAAAGATAGATGTAAAAATTTATAATGCGGGTACCTTTATTTTTTATTCAAATACACAATGACACATTTAATTCCGCTTGAAGATCATGTTTTGATCGAACCAATAGCAGAAGATGAGACAACCAAAAGTGGAATCATTCTCTCTGACGCTAAAAAAGAAAAGCCCTCTAGGTGAACTGTAATTGCAGTTGGTCTGTGAAGAATATTGGATGATGGCGAAAGATCACCAATGGATGTAAAAGAGTGAGATATCGTCCATTTTACAAAATACTCCCCAGATGAATTAGAAGTATGAACACCATGAGACAAAAAAACATATCTTATCGTGAAACATAGTTCTATCCTTGCAATAGAAAAGAAATAATTTGTCTGCTTTCGAATGATAGACTATCTATAAAAATGCCCGTACTATCTACGATTGGTGAGATTGCAACGACAGGACGGGCATCCCCCGACAATGTCGGGGAAGAATAACAAACAAAACGTGAATTACATTATAAAAATTTTATTTATCATTACTTTGTAAAAAAATGGCGAAACAAATTAGCTATACAGATAGCGCTAGAAACAGCATTTTTGCTGGTGTACAAAAAGTAGCAGATGCAGTCAAAGTTACAATGTGACCAAAATGAAGAAATGTAATCCTTGAGAAATCATACGGCGCGCCTATCATTACAAATGATGGTGTAACTGTTGCAAAAGATATTGAACTTGAAGATAAGAATGAAGACATAGGCGCAAAGATCGTGAAAGAAGCAGCGATAAAAACAAATGATTCGGCTGGTGATGGAACAACATCAACAGTGATTCTCGTTGAGGCAATTGTAAAAGAGGGATTGAGGTATATTCGCACATGAGTTAATCCATTCTCACTTGGAAAATGACTCCACAAAGCGGTTAAAACGGTCGTTGAAGAGATTCAAAAACAAGCAAAAGACGTCTCTAACAAAGAAGAAATACAACAAGTTGCAACTATCTCAGCACAAGACGAACAAGTAGGAGAGTTGATCGCTGAAATTATGGATGAGGTTGGAAAAGATGGAGTAGTAACAGTTGAAGAGGGAAAGTCAGTTGGCCTAGAAAAAGATATTGTCAAAGGAATGCAGTTTGAACAAGGATATCTTTCAGCATACTTCGCAACTGATTTACAACGCATGGAAGCAGTTATTGAAAATCCTGCAATCCTTGTAACTGACAAAAAAATTACATCTGTAAAAGAGATATTGAAACTTTTGGAAGAATTGGCAACAAAATGAAAGCGCGATATAGTTATCATTGCAGAAGATATTGAAGGAGAGGCGCTTACTACGCTAGTTCTGAACAAAATTAGAGGAGCGTTAAACGTTCTTGCTTTGAAGGCACCTGGATTTGGTGATAGAAAAAAAGAAATGCTCAAAGATATTGCAGCTGTTACAGGTGCGACTGTTATCTCTGAGGAAGTAGGTATAAAACTTGAAGACGCAACTCTTGATATGTTAGGGAACGCAACCAAAGTGACTGCGAACAAAGATAAAACGACTATCGTAGATGGAAAGGGGACACAAGAAAAAATCGATGCAAGGATTATGCAAATCCGTTCACAAATAGACAAAACAACATCTGATTATGACAAAGAAAAACTCCAAGAAAGACTTGCGAGATTGGCAGGCGGAGTAGCGGTCATCAGAGTTGGCGCAGCGACTGAAATGGAAATGAAAAACAAGAAATTTAAAATTGAGGATGCTTTAAATGCCACAAAAGCTGCTGCAGAAGAAGGTATTCTACCGGGTGGTGGAACTGCATTTGTAAAAACAGCAAACATCTTAGACGAGATGAAACTAGACGATGAGGACGAACAAATTGGTGTGCAAATCATCAAAGCTGCAATTCTTTACCCGATCATGCAAATCGCAAATAATGGCGGTTTCAAAGGCGATTGGGTTGTAGAAAAAGTAAGAGAAAATACAGATTTCAACTTTGGTTTCGATGCCAAATCTGGTGAATTTAAAGATATGGTAAAAGCAGGAATTATCGATCCAGCAAAAGTTTTGAGAGTCTCTTTGGAAAATGCAGTATCTGCTGCAGCAATGATCCTTACAACCGACGCCGTTATCACCGAAATACCAAAACCTGAATCAAATAGCAATCAAGATATGTGAGGTGGCATGTGAGGAATGGGATGAATGGGAATGATGTAAAAGAAGAGCATAGAAGGAATAATAATGATTAATTATAAATTGTTAATGATTAATATATTTGTTTTTTCTATAATCTAAAAAAAATTTTGAAATAATACCACAAACTCACTCTCTTAGGATGGTGAGTTTTTTTGATTGTCTTAGCAACCGCATTTTCCTTGCAAATATGTATTTTTTCAATACACATACAAACAATAATTAAGTTTTTATATTTCGTGCTTTCTACTCATGAAAAAAACAATCTTTTCATTGCTCGCTGTATGAATGTCTATAATTTGACTTTCGATTGGAAGTGTCGCACTTGCTGATAGTGCTGGCTACACGATTGAATCGTATGATGTTTCCATGGACGTGAAAATCGATGGTTCTATGGATGTTACTGAGAAGATTGGTGTTAATTTCACAGAATCAAGACATTGAATTTTTAGAAAAATACCGATTACGAATCTAAACACGAAGCGTGTTGTAACTATTGAAAACCTTACAGCGATCGGAGATCCAATCGCCAGCAATGGAATAATTTGAAACTATTATGAAATAAAGTTGTGATCTTCATCCGTATATCTTAACTGACCACATACATACACTATCAAATATACCGTCAAAAATGCTATCGTACCATTTGGGACAGAAGCGCTGACAGGCGCAAATTACGCGCTCTCAACGTGATGAAGTGACACAATTTCAGGTAACCAATGGCAAGAGCTCTATCGAAATGTTATTTGAGGAGAACGAGAGACATCTATAAAAAATGTTTCGTATTCTGTTATACTCCCCAAAGGCATATCCTTTTCTTCAGGACAAACATTCATCTACTATGGAAGCTATGGACAGAAAAAAACTGCTGGTGCAACACTAACACAAGTAACTCCAACGAAAATAGCGTGATCTGTAAATCAAACATTATCACCCAAAGAGGGAATGAGCATCTGATTACAATTTCCTTCTTCATTTTTCTCACTACCAGCGAATTATGAAAAATATTTTTATGCTCCTTGAAATGAAACTCCATCACAAGCTCCTGCTTCCGCAATAGCAAATCCCGTTTCCCCATCACCAGATTATTCTTACCAGACACCAGGCCACTCTTCTGGATGAAGTTTTTTAAAAAATGTTCTCACTTCTCTTTTTAGAGTCTTCTTTTGATTATTCTTTGCAGTAGTTTTTTTTAATTCTAGCATTAAAAGCATAATAAAGGGATCCGCATCCATCTGAAAACCAGCTTGGAAAAGCGAAAAAACAACAACCATCTATTACACGCCACCTAAAAACATAGAACCATTAAAAGCATTTTATTTTTGGTATAATACTACCAATCCAAGGATATTTACTGCGCTTCTTTATTATCGAGCAACAAAATGACGGGTAACCATTAAGAAAACACAAAAAAAATCGATTCGAGGCCTCATAAAAACAATCACATATATAGTTACAGAAAAAGAAAAGGCCCCCAGCAATCAAACCCCGATTGAAGCAGCAACAATGCAAGATTTTTTTGGGAGTTACGATGAGACACTGGACTCTATCACACTAGAGCAAACACAATCAGTGCGTACTAAAATAAGCCATATTTTTGAAGAGTTAGAAAGCTCTCTTGATAAAAACAATGAGCTTATACGTTCTTGAGGTCGAGTGTTCAAAAAATACACTCTTACAGAAAAAGGGGAACAGCTTTTTGAAGAGATGCGTGGTTGGAAAGAGTATCTCCAAAAAGTAGAAAGACCAGTTATCGAGCAAGAGTTAAAAAATGACCCTGATTTCATCAACAAAATACTTCCATGGGCAGTATTATTTGGCATAGAGACGAAACTATTGGCTATAATTGGCGACTTAGTACAAGATGCTGCACAATGATGGTACTCAAGTTATGATGGCACTTTACTTAACCCATTAGCATTCAAGAGCATGAATTCTGCAATGGCTGCAAGCACCGTCATTCCACAAAGCTCTTCGTCAGGTTGATTCTCGTGAGGTGGATGATGATTTAGCTGATTTGGCTGAGGAGGTGGAGGAGGTTTTTCATGATGAGGTGGATGATGAGGTGGAGGGGGAAGTTGGTAAAATCTCTTTTAATCATAGTCAAAATCTCTATACATACAATAACTTACTTTTTATTCTTATCTCTTTCCAAAAATGCGAACAGTTATTATTATTATTGCAATTGTCCTTATGCTCATTTGAATGGTTGCTGGGATGTACAACACACTTGTTTCACTCAAGAATGTGATACAAAACTCATACGCTGATATGGACGTACAAATGAAAAAAAGATTTGATCTTGTAGACAATCTTGTAAATACCGTAAAATGATATGCTGAACATGAAAAAGGAACGCTTGAAGAAATAACGAATGCGAGAACGAAATGGATGAGTGCGGCAACGCCAGCTGACAAAGATGCTGCTAACAATATGCTTACAGGTGCTTTGAAGAGTCTATTTGCGACATCTGAGAATTATCCTGACCTAAAAGCCAATCAAAATTTCCTTGATTTACAAAATCAACTTACTGATATAGAAGATCAAATAGCTGCTTCAAGAAGATACTACAATGCAACTATCAAAGATTATAACACTGCATTGGAAAAGTTCCCTAGTAATATCATAGCGAACATGTTTGGATTTAAACAAGAAGAAACATATTTTTCTATAACAAACGAGGCAGAAAAAGAAGCTCCAAAAGTACAATTCTAACTTTATCCTCTATAAAGAAATCAACATGTTAAAATCATCTGTGAAGATAGTAACTATCTTGATGATCATAATAATTGCATGAATTTGGCTAGCATACATACGAAAAGCTTTTTCTCAAGCTCAAAGTATAGACTATTCAATCAAAACAGCCATATCTTCTTGCATAATCATATTAGTTATCTATCTAGTAAATTTATTTTCACCAAAAAAAGTTTAATAAGAGTATGAGAATACGAAGCATCCATCCATCATATTTGGATCAAAAATGATTAACCGCTGTCTGGAGAGAGACATTGTTAGCCAAAAAAGTATTGGAGGGAAAGACAAAATGATACAAAAATCATCCGCAACTGGACAGATTCAAAAAAGCGCAAAATACTTTGGAAACGATACATTTCTATTTGCAAACGATACATATAGAAGCGACAACAAGATGATACAATTTTGATAGTACTAAATTTACAATGAGCATCGATTGCACTGAAAAAATACCTGTTACGACCTGACAAATAGAATATGAATTTCGCCATCTACTAAAAAAATTATCAATGAGGGACCCAAAACAATATGAAAAAATCATCAAAACTGCTAAAATAAAAGCAAATCCAATATTCAAAATTATTACCTGAGATATAGAAAGCTTTGAAAAAATATAATTTTTATCAATATGTAACAGTACTCAGAACCGTCAATGAAAGTGGTTTTTATTTTTGTATTATATAAATCACTCTCTGAATATCCTCTTCAAAAAGTTTGTAGTAGTGTTTACGCACCATAGTCATTTTCCTTTGTCTACAATAACTATCTAATCGAGATTCTTCTTCCTCAGAAAACATCTTGTACAGGACAAAATATCATCATTTTTTGACCAGATCATACGTCCATGTAAAAAGTTTGTCAGAGAATGCTACTGCGCGTGCACTCAATATATCAAATTTCTGTGTAGGCATATACTCCTCAGCACGAGACCAAACGACATCGACATTTTTCAATCATAGTTGTTTTGCCATATCTAGAACCGCTTCTGTTTTTTTGCGGACAGAGTCTAATCATGTGAAGAATGTTCCCGGATAGGCGATGGCAAGAGGAAGTAGTGGAATTCCTCATCCAGTACCCACATCAATCACTCTTTGTCATTTTTGGAACAGTCAGACCTCTGATTTCTCAGTGTTTTTATTGTCATCTTGGATTAATGCCAAAGCATTTTGGATCTCAAGAGTATCAAATATATGTTTGAGAAAAACGCCATCTTGATCGCGAATCGAAGAAAGATTTAATTGGCTATTCTTAGCAAGAAAAACATCTATGAACTGTTGTCGATCAGCACGGATAATGGTATGTGTCATACAGAAAGTGTAGATTTTTGGATGATAAATGCAAGTTTAAGAGGGAAAAGAGAGAATTTTATTAGCAGATGAAAAATCATAAATTTGCTTGCTAATACCGATAAAAACGATATACCATATATTATATTATTTCCTAAAAAACACCATGACAAAACGCATACTTACAGCAATCAAACCGACAGGGGAGTTTATCCATATCGGAAATTATTTTGGCGCTATTGAACCCATGATCCGCGCACAAGAGAGTTCCGAGTATGAGGTGTTTATGTTTTTAGCGAATCTGCACTCGTTAACTGTGTTACATGATCCCAAGAAAATTCACACATATAGTCTCAATGCAATCAAAATGTATCTTGCATGTGGATTAGATCCCCAGAAAGCAATCATTTACAATCAAGCACAGCTACCAGCACACGCAGAACTCTCTTGGATCCTGAGCTGTATCACGAATATGGGAACAGCTGAACGTATGCATGCCTACAAAGATGCAATAGGGAAATGAAAAGCTGGCGAAATGTCAGTTGGTGTTTTTACCTATCCAATTTTGATGGCAGCAGATATTCTCCTGTATGATGCGAATCAAGTACCTGTGGGAAAAGATCAAAAACAGCATGTAGAATATGCTCGTGATATAGCAGAAAAATTTAATAGATTATTTGGAGATACATTTGTCATTCCAGAGCCATTGATTGATCAGAATGTAGCTACTATTCCAGGAATTGACGGTCGTAAAATGTCTAAATCATACAACAACTATATCGGGCTTTTCGATGAAAAAGCGACTGTCCAAAAAAAGATTAAACTTATCCCAACGTGAAGTGAGTGAATTGAAGATCCCAAAAATCCAGACAGTTGTAATGTCTATAAGATCCTAAAATTATTTCTCCAAGTTGATGAAAACAATGCACTAAGAAAAAGATATACTGATGGTGGATTGGGATACAAAGAACTAAAAGATATGCTTTTTGAAAAAATACGGGCGTTTTTACAACCAATACAAAACAGGTTTTCCCAGATCTCAGACGATGAAGTACGTTCTATACTCGCCGAAGGCACAGAAAAAGCTCGCATTATTTCAGAAAAAAAGATAGAACTTATAAAACAAAAATTGTGATTTTCAATCTAAGTTTGCAAAAACAATCAACCTCGACTCGAGTCGGGGATTGCCCGTCTCTTCTATGGTAAACCAGCTTACCGACGACATTACGGGCAATTTTTTTATTATTCTAACAGTAGAAAAATAGCATAAAACAAAGAAAAATAGCAATCTACTGCGAGAAGAAACAAAACATACAAAACAATATAACTAGACACATATTCTTGTCAAAATCAAAAACGATTGTCTAATAGCTGATTTTCTTTGCTTTTCTCTTGCAAAAGGTGCCGTTTTGTCTATCTTTGTCTAACTTTACCTTGTGTTTTTTTATATGATCAAAAATTTGTTTCTCTCGAGCATTATCAACACAATCGTACTTGTTGTGATTGCAATGCGAATACCGCTAGGTGGACTGAGTATTTCACCAATGTCATGGAATGCTACACCTATTTTGCTTTTGATGGGATTTTTCTTTTGGTTGTTATATCAGATAATTAGACCTCTACTTAAATTCCTAACAACACCCATTAACCGATTAACACTGGGTATTGCAGGCATTTTGATCAATTTGATTACATTGTATCTATTTACATATATTGTGAACTCTCTAAACTTTGGTGTTACCATAACACTTGGAACAATTGTACAAACATTTGTTTTGTCTATTATTATTGCACTCTTAACTATGATAGCGAAACTAATTCTTAAATAGAACTAGACAGAAAGCACAGCATTAGTCCAAATCGTTTTTTATCAATATCAATAATTTATATCGTATGACACAATTAACCTATTCAATTACGAGAGAAGCTGCTTCGGCATATTTATGAGTTTCAACTAGAACAATAGACAGATATGTAAAATCTGGAAAGCTATCTTATAAAAAAGTTGCTAACAAGGTAATTCTTGCTAAAGAACAAGTAGATGAACTGAAAGAAGAATTTGCCGTATTACATCAGGATGGCTATGAAACAGAAATTGTTTCAGAAAACAGAGGTGGGAAAGAAAGATCAAATACGGAAATTCAACCAATGAGTACACACAATGCAAATAGCGCATCTTTGCGTCAAATTGATCAAAAAATGGATAAATTTTTTGAGTTGCTTCGCGACAAAGATAGTTCAATTGAAGGGAAAAATCAGATGATTTTTGTTCTACAACAAAAACTAGGGGAGCTAGAAGGGAAACTAAAAAATATGGTTGCACTTCCTGCTTATCATGAAGAAAAAGCTCTACTTGTGAAAGAAAAAGAAATATTGGAACAAAAAGTAAAAGAATTACACAAAAATTACACAGGTGAAAAGCGGAAAAACACAGTATATATTGTCGTTATGCTTGTTATCATCTGTGCTGCAATCATAATGATCTTTTTGAAACAATAAATTTTAGTTTTTTTGTGGATTTCAATGTCTAAAAAAGAAAAAATACTCTTTCGAATCATCTTCCTAGTATCTTTGGCAGCTCTTTTGGGTTCATTATACTTTTCAAACTTTGGCGACCCACTTGCGGACATTAAAAACCGAACACTGTTCCAATGAGCTGGTTTACAAGCATGTCCACTATGTCGATGGGGAAGAATACTTATGTATCCAATAGTTTTACTATCTGGACTGGCATTGCTTCGCAAAAACAAAGAATATTTAGTACCAACAGTTGTTCTTTCAACAATCGGTGTCTATTTAGCTGCGTATCACTATACAATCCAATTTGTCAATCTTCCATGGAATACAACATGCAATATTTATGCGCCATGTAATATTATCGATTGGAGTTTGTTCACATATATCACTCTTCCATGATTGGAACTTGTGGCATTTCTCCTTATAATGATTCTTGCTTGGAGAATAAAAAAAGTAGGATAAAAGGAAAACGATTTCTCTTATAAAAAAAGACTCACTCTTGGAAAAAGAAGTGAGTTTTTATAATATACAAAAAATAAAAAAATTATTTATCCGAAAGATGTATTTTATGTAATACACGATGGATAACTGGCGCCATCACAAAACCAAATACAGAGAGCAAAAGCATACCTGAGTAGATTGCATACAGCGATGCAAAAATCTTTGCATTGTCGGTTTGAAGGGGATCAACAGGTCACATACCACCAAGGATCATGCTCGCATTTAAAAGACTATCAATCCACGGTAGCATGCCGATATAATGATATCCCAAGACTCACATGAGCAAAGATATTCACATCAAAAATAGAGCAAACAATAGATATCTTGATAATCTTATATAGAATTTTTTTTTGGGAATTAGTGGAGCACTTGTATGTTCAAAAGAGAACAATTTTTCCCTCTTATTATGAGTATTATTCTCTATAATCTTTGTTTTATCTTGAGCGACCATGTGTAAAAGTAGATGAGCTAAATATATACGACAAACTATACTAATTGAATAATGTAATGATACCTATAATCAATATCATTTTAAAAAAAACTTTTCAAATACATATCTAAGCAGAAGACAATATATCATAAAATTGAAGGGGAGTATAAATTTGTATTTCCAACGATGTGTCGATAATTTTGAATGTAACCTGTCAAACCTCCAAATAAACGACATTATATACCATCTATAAGGGCAAAATAGTGGATTTTTTAGATCAAAAAGGGTATAATAGCGCTCCATGAAGCCATTTTCTCGACTTTCCACATATCTATATCGTTCTGAATCTATCCATTTTGATAAAATATTTGGATTTGATATATAAACATGCTCACATATAATTAAGATGTTAAATTTTGTATTTTTTACAAAAAAAATGGCATCAAAAGCCAAATACAAGAAGATTATCTTTTTTACTTCTACCTTGCACAAGATATATTGTAGAAGGTAAAATATGCATTAAAATAGTATTTTTATAGATGTCATCAATGTTTTATAAGTTTTTACATTTATGCTTTTTATGTGTTTTATATAAAATAAAATCATCTAAAATAATATAGGATCGAAATTAAAATTATAGAATCTCTAAAATAGCTTACTTTTTATCACCATCATAAACATATATATTGACAAGGATTTATACAGATTAAAGATATTCGCTATTTCACCAATTGAGATCTTAGATTTCTACAATCAATTGGAAGATAAGAAATAATTACAAGATTTGTTTTTCAACACTAGAATACACTCTTTGCATATCTATATCGTAACAAATGGCAAGATCTTTGTGAGGCAAGACATCTCTTGTTCACCTATACATCACAGTGTATTTATTTTTTTTCCTTTGTATTGAAAATAATATTAGAAGCGCACTCATATCTCTTTGCAAATACCACGCTCCCACTCAAGGACATTTATCATCAATACCTCCTTCAGGAAATAGAAACACGCTCTCTCCCCTATCTAGAAATGTTTTTGTTTTTTTGAGTGTCGTATTTTTTCAATTAGTATCTAGGATTGCTGATGAATATCATCAAAATAAGTACGCCAAAAATCACCAATATTTTCACTTAAGTATTGACGGCTTTACCATAATTCTTACTGGTAGAAGATCAACAAAGTCGCTCCATGTAAGAGATCACAATATCACAAAAGGATCATAATAACTTATATGATTTGCTATAAGTATTTTTTTTATGTTTCTAGGAACTCATAAACGTATTCAACTAGTATTATGTCAAAGTATCATATTTCATACTTTATACACTCCATACGCAAGAATCTGCATAATAATCACAAAAACATTAGGATATTTCTTTCATTTTCACGTAATAAGATCAAATAATATATGATTTAAGATTCATACTATTAACACAAAAATAATACTAGACAGTGAAAACTTATAAAAAACCAAAAGAAGCAAACATATAGCCAGTACACTATCAATTATATCAAAAATATATTGCAACAAAAACGCTCATCACTGCTTATATTTTCACGGTTTAATTAACAATTTTCTTTTTATATAACTATTGGGAAGCTCTCATAGTATATAAAATAATCATACAAAAAAACCAAAAAAACCAACTCAAAAAAGAGACCCAATAAACAATCATCCCAGAGCCATAACAAGTAATCATCTTATTGTTTTGTTTTTTCAAAATCCCCTCTCCCAAATTGATATATTCAAAAATGGGAAAAGATTTTTTTTTGCAACAAGAATATGAGCTATTCCTACAATATTAATAACCACAAAGAGTATCATAATAAGACTATTTTGTGTTATACCATCTTTTATCATGCTACTGTATTTCACAAATAAATGTTGCATATCTATTATATATATGGGCATTTTGATGAGAAAATGTTGTTAACGCCATATCCCCCTCTCTCATATATAAATAACAACATCTTTGTATATCCGCGAGAGCAATATAGTAATTATATACATACTGCAAAAGCAATCATCATAATCATTTTTTCTGATATTCTGGCAGTAATCACATATTTTTTATTATAATTGTATCACTTTGCATAAAGACAGCGCAGGTTCAAATCTTTATATCACCATCATATAAGAAGAAAAGCGTTGTTTCTTTTTTGTAATGTAAAAACTCTTTCATGTATATTTCTTTTTCTTTGTGTGATATTTCAGGAGCATTAATAAAAATATCTTGTAAAAAGACAAACAAATCAGTGAGATTCTCAATGTTTAGTTGCACCTGGCGTATTGTCATATTTTCTGGCATAAGTATATCTTTTTTAGAAAAATGCGCTCTATCTCTATAGGCAGATAGATATTTTTCAAAGACTTTCCAGGTATTGTCTTGCAAAAAACACTCATAATATAGTGGATCTGTTTGGTATTCTCCCAAAAGATGCTTTTTAAAATCTCATTGAGTAAATCATTGAGTAGATCATTGAGAAAATCTATAAGAATTTCGTAAAGAAAAATTATATGGTCACAGTATTTTCTCTCCAACTCATCATTTTTTTTGTATACTATCTATCATATTATCAAAGTTTTCCTGGGAATTTTTTCGTAATTCAAAGAATCAGAAAAATAGTATTCATGCAATTCTTATATCCCTATAAAGAACTGCAAATCAACTATCATTTTCTATAAGTTCAAATGATATGACATCTTTTATCGCCTCGAAAGAAGATTCTTGCAATACATTCGCATCACTAATATATCTGAAGCTATCCGCTCCGTATTTGTTTCTTACGAACTGTAAGTATCTAGAAATCATATCTTTATAACATTAATTAAAAATCTATAAAACAATAGTTCAATCATCTAATACATTAATAAAATCTCCATTTTTTACCTTTTTAACAATCCCCTTTGCTCAAATAAGCAGTGGAATATTCTTTTCTCTACATAACATAGCAATATGTGAAAGTAGTGTCCCATTTTCAAGGATAACTCACTTTACATTTCATAGTAAAATCAATCGCCCTGGATCAAAGTGAGAAGCAACGAGGATGTCATATCTTTGTTTAGGTATATGAAACTCCTCTACCACATACACAGTTCACAAAAATCCTTTTCAAATTATTGTTTTCTCATTAGCATTACTCATAGTAAGGGTCGTGCTATTTTGCACATGAGTAAAAAGTTCATCTCGTGTTAGTCAAAACACCTCTTCTTTTTTAGTAAGAACTCATTGAGTCACTAGAAAATCAGCCATATACAATACATATCTTCTCACAATACTAACCATTTCACTCCTATATAACCTAAACATCTCTCTATTTTTAATAAGAAACTTTACATAAAAAGGTATGGGTTTAGATGGCTCCTTTGTCTGTATTTTTCAAGAATCGGCAAATGTTTTTATAAATTGCATTAGATCAGCTTCTTGTTCAATAATATCAGGTTGTTCAAGTGTAAGTTCATTACCAAATCTATGACCATATTTTTCAACATACTCCCCAAGTATAATTTTTCAAGATGCAAGATCTTGTATAGACTCTAATTGTTTCGCAGTTATAAGCCCACTAATCATAGATAATGACATGTCTTTTGTGAGTTTCATAATAAGAAAATCATTCTCAATTGTTATATACCAAGCGTACGCAAACTCCTGTACAAATCCTCGCAAGTCTATTAATGCAGTAGATATTTGTGTATTTCTAATATCGGCATCTCTCATTTTTTTTGTAAAACTCTTTACTTGTTTTTTTAATGATGATATTTTAAAAGGAAATACTATAAGCTTTCGCAATAAAAGAAAACAATAAGAAATCTTATTTTTATAGGTCGGAATAAAATCCTTAATATCATCTATAAGTAAATAGTTTATTTTTCAAGTACTTCAAAGCATGGTATCAAAGGGGGTTTTGTGAGATCATGGTATAAGAAGCATCATTTTATACCAATTTGCAATGTTATATGTTAGTTTTTTATCTTTATAAACTATTAAATTTTTAAAAATATGTTGTACTTTCGTAATTGTTTCCGCTTTTACTCACGACTGATACATAGCTGTTTTATAAACAATCTCATACAAAAACATAAAAAAAGTAGCCGTTAAAAAAGATACATTTTCAGGGAAGTTCTCAATAATATTGCTGCTTTCTAAAATATTTTGTTGTATAAATGGAGAAATCACTAATGGTCTAACCTGAAAAACATAAAGCTTGTTTTCAACGAATCAAAATTCAACATCTATTTTATTTCAAAAATGTTTTTCAATTTTTTTTATAACACGCAATAATTTCCTCTGCTGTTTTGAAGTCAATATCCTAGTACCATTTTCAATTTCACATGGTCACTGTTTATAAAAACTGTACTCTTTGTCTCACTTCACCACCTTTTCAGCTCACTTTCAAGAGCTTACTTCAAACAAAATTTTGTCTCAATCCTTAATTAAAACTCATCATACATCAGTAGTAATATATATTTGGATAACAACAACAAAGTCATCAATTACTCCTCACAAAACCTTTATTTTTTTAGCTGCATTATCTGTAATATCCATAATTGCACTTCATATTCCCTCTTCGTTACTACTGACAAATGGTCATGCTGATGTAAAAACTCATGCTAAAGAACTCTGTTCAGTATCTTCATACTTATATGAACTTCTCAAAATTACTGTGTTAGTGGATAGTTTTTTTAGGACACTTAAATTCCCCTCATATTTAACAAAATCTGGGGTGCGAATTCATATATCTTTTAACTTTAAGAGATTTTCATATTTCATACTATGCAATCATAATTAATAAAACTAATCTAAAGAAATAATAGAACATTCAAAGTGTTAAACATGCATATTTTGTAAATTTTGTATGAAAAAACACATGAAGCACACACAAAAGTAATAATACAAATTCAACTATACAATACACTATCAATCGTGGCGTAAAGACAAAATCATAGACAAATAAAACACTAAAACACAAAATAAGGCTAATTATTACCAATAATGCTATCGATGGAATAACTCATATTTTTTGTTCATAAGTATCATTAGTTAACGCATCGGTCTTTGAGCGAATTTTTCTTATAATCTCAAGGAAAAAAGACCCTATAACAATTATAATAAGAGGTAGAAATTGTTTAAATGTCACTGTTGAAAGTTGCACATATCGCGCATAAACAAACAAAACAAGAAAGACAATTGTTAGTGAGTTTATCAAGTTATAGAGAACAAATTTTTGTTTAAAATCTTTTCCAAGAAAAAAATTCTTTACAGATACTAGACTAAATACAATTCATCAAGAAAACACGATAGCAGCATTGTGTTTTTGTAGAAACAATAACAGAGAAATAGACAGGACTACTCACAGTATTGCCACTAATAAAAACATCTTTAGTAGTTTATGAGATCTCTGCATTAATCTATGAGAATAATGCGTCATATCATGATTAAAATCTTTATAATCATCTATAACTCTTATGAAGAACATATAAAAAGTTGTCATAATAGTCAATACAGTAAAAACACGCCAATCATATTGTTGATGGAACACATTCTGTACAACTAAAATAGATAGTCCATTGCTTAATAGGATAAATAATAATGGAAATCTTATCAAAAAATACGAAATCATATCTCTGAAAGTAAAATAAATATAATGGGGATTGTAATGTTATCAATTCCTCTTTCACTTAAAAGTTCTGTTAATGCCACTATAGGAATAAAATAAAGCAACCAATTCATTTCCCCAAAGTGCAATAAAACACTACCCACTGCAAAAAAGATAAATATAAGCACTCATCAAATTGTTTTCTTTTTATATATTTTTTGAGGTAGAATTCTGGGTCAAAGCACAGCTAATCAATCAGATAATCATAAGATTAATACACCAATTTTTGCAGCAACGACACTCACCTGTGTATATCAAAATAACAACAATAATCAAACAATAATATAAATATCACCATATCATCTTTGTGTTTTCAATGTCTCTAAAAACACATATTTTTTATTAACAAAAAACACTATGGCAAAAACTATACATATAATAACAAACTGCCATAAAAGCAGATAATCAAATGCAAAATACGTAATACCACAACTTGCAATATGTGCAATTTTTCTTCAAAACTCTTTATTTATTGTCTTCCTATATATGTACTCTGCCAGTAGAATTACAGCTCAATATAATACTAAAAATAACATAAGCATTATAGTCATTTTATTATGATATAGAGAACGCAACCTGACAGAACAGCAAATCGGATCAAGGAAACAAGCATACCTTGTTTTTTAATTTGTATTTTACTAACCATAAGAAAAGAAAAAATTAACATTAACCCATTTAACAACCACACTCCTCAGTGCAGTAATAAAACAAGAAATAACAAATGACTAAAATATACAGGCAATCAAATATAATAACGAGCTCATTGAAGAGTCTCAAATCATCTAGTTGCAAAAACAGCAAGTCTAATAACTGATGCTACGATAAATATAGCAACACAAAACACCATTACTACACTTACATTATACTGTCACAGTGCTAGTGCAACAATCGGCATTATATATATAAAAACATCAGCGATAACATCAAGAAGTGCTCATGTTTTTGATAATATGTTTATTTTTCTTGCAACAAACCCATCAAGAATATCTAAAAGGAATGCTATCAACATCAATACACTTCAAAACAATAATTGATTGGAAAAAAACAGCACTGTTGAAAAGACTCACAGAACAATTGCAACAAGCGAGATAAAATTTGCTACATTAAGCGTTTCTTTGTCTAAAAAAGTTATAGTGCGCATTATACATTATTGCTTTATGTAAATTACTTTATATAAACCTCTTTATATGGTTCAAAATTATTTATCATACATGATGGATAGAGGGCATCTCAAATATACATAACATCTGGACAGCCATCACACCAATCTCATGCCTGTCTTGGAGGATCTATAATTAAAATAGTTTGTGGATATATTGAAATTGTTTTTTGAAAAAACTGTTTCCCAAAATCTTTCCACATTTTACTAGATATAAAAAGTTTTAAAAGAGCACTCTTTTTTATTGATCTAAGCGGTTTTGTAATAAAATATTTTTTTTTATATTTATGGTATCTCTCCATCAATACCTTATAAGCTCAACTAGAAATATCTCATATATACTTCTCCACACTCCCAAACCCAATAGACATTAACCATGCAGGAGCATCTTTATCTTGTAGTTTTGGTAGATAAGCGCCTGGCGTATATGACATTTTTTGTAGTCTACCAACAATGGTAGATGTCATAGTATTCTGCAAGTGTGTTTTAGGCTCTTCAGTGTCTGCAAGCACATCCTTCCAAACAGTAAACACAAGCAAATTAACAATGTCTATGTTCTTTCTTGCAAAGGGGACTATTGCGTCTAAAGAGCTTATGTTTTCTTGAAACAGAGGCATGATAAATCACAATCCAACTCCTCCTACCTGTCTAAACATATCAACATATGAGTTTCTTAATTGCATAAGTCAAACATCATCTTTACCTTTCCATTGGGGTCTATCTTGCTCAGGACTAATATGGATAATGCACTGTGTCAATCAGGCCTCCTTTAGAATAGTTAGTTTTTTTTGATTTAACACCATGCCATTTGTATAGAGCATAGAGTACAGATTTTTGCTTTTTATATACAACAAAAGCTCTTCTAAATGCGGATAAAGAAGCGGTTCTCATCCTGCAATAGAAATAGTTTGCACATTTCTTGTCTGCACAAAAGAGTCTATTTGTTTTTTCAATACTTCTATTGGCAAATGCACATTTGATATTTTTCAAGTATCTAATCCTCTATAACATCCTACACACTTTAATTGACAGTATGTTGTTGGTTCGATCCATCAGTTTGGATTATCATGATCCGACCAAGGAAGGTGATATAGATCTTTTAGTCCTTCCATAGCGCACGTTTTAGATGATCAGCTCTTTCAAATGATTTATTGCGTTGTAATATCATAAAGATATCGGTAGCAATTCTTATTGTTTCAGCATCATTTGTTGCTGATGATAGTTGCAGTGTTATCATTTTATATAGTTCTAAAGCATCAGCATACGAAAAACTATACAACGCATCTGGATTTCCATATTTTCATTTTTTCACAAACATTTGTCCATCTGCATTTACAACAGTAACAGCAAGTTCTAAGACATATCAATAATTATCAACAGGTTTATCTGTTTTTATTTCAAACTGCATAATATTATCAAACTGACTCCTCGATATATTGCTTGCCTCATAAAGAGCAGGTGTTTGGTATAATCTTTCAAACAACGGCACCAATAAGAAATCAGCAATAGCAAGTTCTTCATGGTTATCTAACTGCCCATCTCATATCATCATCAAAAGCAAATTTAGTTGATTAGTTGAAATTTGAGCAGAAAGTGTTGGCGTGATATCTTTTTTGATTTCATTATAGAAAATAAATTTTCACTGATCAATAACAGCAGTAACACCATAGTTACCAAAGTCATCAAAAAACAAATACGCAATCTCATTAATTCAACTATTATTAAGTATTTTTTCTAGGTTTTCAGATTGTTCATTAAGCAAGTTAAAATACTGGGTTCCTGATGCTGTGTATTTCTCTTGCTCAATATGAACAGGAGCATGCACATCTGTTTTTACAATCTGCCTAACGAAACGAGGTTCAATAAAACTTCCCTTAAAAGATTTTTCTGAAAACTGTAGTCAGTACGTCCCCATAGTAAAAAAGTAATAAGCTCATCATCATACAACAAGAGAAACCAATACTAGTATAATTTTTTTCATGATATATAGGTATAAATATAAAACATTATTTTCTTCTCCAAGTAAGTAATTCTCATGTCGTTTTTTAGGTCATTTACACTCTTTTATATTTGAATAATACATATACACATTAATAAATCCAATGATTTAGTTTGAACTTTTTATGAAGTATCTACTAACCGTGTGGCATGTGCTCAATTCTTAAAATAAGGAATATTTATAGATTATGTTCAGAAATTTTCTACCCAAGTAGGCATAATATAAATATGACCAAAAAGTAAAACTTCTTAGACGTCACTATAATAATATTCGCACGATCACGCAATTCAGATGACATTGTAGAAGGTAAAATATGCATTAAAATAGTATTTTTATAGATGTCATCAATGTTTTATAAGTTTTTACATTTATGCTTTTTAGAAAAAAACTTGTGTGCGCAATGTTTCGATCATAAAAACAAATTTCTATATGAAGGGTAGTATATAAAAACAAATACTTGGATAGGTTAGCACTCCTCCTCTGCCTTAAAAACCACAAAATGGACTAGAATGATAATTTTTTGCATTATTTGATGAAAGGTATATACTTATGATAGCTTTATTCCTAAAGGAAACAATGATTCAACAAGGTACTCTAAAAGACAGTGGACACCTAAAACCTGAAGATATTTCACGAGATGTCTATTTTATGGATATTTGCCGTGTAGTTGGAGAAAAAGGCACCTGCGACCGTGGTAGAAGTTGATGTGTTATAGTAAAAAACAATCAAGTATTATCTACTGGCTATGTAGATTCGCCAAATGGAAGCCCAAAGTGTGACGAAGTTGGTCATCAAATGTGGACTGTCGAAGATGAACATGATGATGAAAAAGAACATTGCATGAGAAATGGGTGCGCTGAGCTAAATGCAATTGCAAATGCTGCTCGCCAAGGTATTGAACTTGATGGATCTACACTATATACGAAAATGACTCCTTGCTATGTTAGACACTGCGCGCACTTAATTGTTGCAAGTGGCATTAAAAGAGTCGTATGTGAGAAGAAATACCATGCAGCAGAACGAAGTGAAGAAATCTTTAAAAATGCTGGCATAGAAGTAATATATTTAGAAAACGGCGTGCAAACATACTAAAAAACACCTCTGAACGAGGCTCAATTCTTCGCTTGCAGAAATCATTAACTATTGTTTTGGTTTCCCTATAATCTAAAATTTTTTATATTATATTTTCTCTAAGGGCACACATACCGCCCTTTTTTTATTTTTCTTGGACAACTTGCACATACAGTTTAACTAACTCTTCTATACTTTTTTTTTGAATATCTTGCAAAGAAAATATTTTTATTTTCATAATATTGTTGGTTTTCTCATCAGCTGCCAATAGCAATATTGGATATTGCTCCACTACCCCATTGTTGCAATTATCAAAGACAAATGAGACAAAATTCTTTTTAGGATAAAAATTGATCCAAAACAAAACCTTTTTTATGTTGTTTTTTTTGTAAGAATAGCTTATAAACCATGGATTTGAATGAATTGGGTCATAACGAGCCGACAAAAAAGAGTAATCCTCTACTATCTTTCTTAGGTCAGCAACTATTGCGCTTCTAGTACCTTCGTCCATGTTGAGTACATACAAAAATATTATTTTATTTTCCCCTTCCTTGCAATTTGATTAAATACTCAAGCGAAAACAAATCAAATACAATATGCTATAATAAAGCTAAGGAAAAGCATAATTATAGCATCAAAAAAGATAACGGGCTTAAGTGTTATAATTGGTTGTATAAAATGCATCTTTGCTACCCAATCAACAAATGATTGCATACCAGAGGGAATAATCCGAACCAACAATGTAAATAAACCTTTTGCAACTGTAGCCAGAAGAGCAAATGTCAAAGCAAGTCTTTTTTTATTAATCATGGCTATATGAAAGAAAATATAAAGACTTTTCTTAAATCACAGAGATTAATCAGTCTTGAACTATTTTTTATTTTTTCTTTCCAATCACACTAACTCATTCATGGACAACCTCACCAATTCTGGCTGTAACTTCAACATTTTTATCGAAAATAACAGTTACTTGGCTACCAAACTTAATAAGACCAATTACATCACCTTGTTTTAGAGCATCAAGCGGTTTAACTAAACTTACAATTCTTCTCGCTAGCTTACCAGCAATTTGCACAACCTTATATTTTATTCCATCTTTTGTTTCAAACAACATTGCATTATACTCATTGACAAAACTAGCATCAGGATTTGAAATAGCATTTAAGAATTTGCCTGTGTGATAGTCTTGTTTAAGAAGCGTGCTTGTTTGCGGTAGTCTTTGATAATGCACATTAAATGGCGTCATCATGATCGAAACCATTGTACTCCCCGTTCAGGTATCACGCATAGCATCTTCAATAACCACCCTATGTTTCTTTTCCAAAGGCGTCGTTGGCTCTTTAGTAATTGCAATTATTTTCCCGTTTGCAGGGGAAAGAAACACATTTGGATCCTCTACTATAGAACGTTTTGGCAAACGTAAAAAGAAAAGCTGATACCACAAACTGATCATAAGCGCGAATATAATAAGTAAACTAAGTATCCACAAACCAATACGACGCAATGTTTTTGCTGTAGTGAGACGTTTTTTTTGATTAGAAATGCTCTGTCCATTTTTGTCTAAGCGGGTTTCTTCCTTGTTTTGCTGGCTATCCTGCATGGCGTCTATCATCTATATTATCTTATATAAAATATGCCTCTGAACCTGACTCTTTTATCTGCTTGCAGAAAGAAAAGAAACAAAGTGGTGAGTATGGATAGTCTATGTATATGTTGTCCAAGAACCGGCTCTCCTGACATCACCAGCTTCACTGATTCAATTAATCATTAACAATTTATAATTAATGATCATTATGCTTAAATTTTTCTATAATCTAAAAACACAATATCAATATAACCAATCGCATAACATAATCCAGTAAAAATATATATCAAAAAAATTGTCTTCCTTACGATAAAGTGGAAAGGTGTTTAAGATGTGGAAATTTTAAACAGATTTAGGATGATTGGAAATTACTTTCTCAACTCTTTTTCTACATATTCAATCAGTGTGGTTGCATATGCTCCTGCTGGCAAATCAAATGAAAGCATAAGCAGTTTACCACGCCAGGTATGCTTGATATTTGTAGGATACATTAAAATCGGACGACGAATTCAAAACAATCCAAAGGTTTTGAAGCGATTCATGATTTGCTGCGACAAACCGACTTTTGAAAAGACCTCCTTCTCAAGAGTCGCAGCATCTTGCCCCGCAAGGGCAAGATCATCTCATGGAACAGGGCCCGTAACAGTTTTCTTATCTTTTCAAAGGATATCTCAAGGAATGCGGGTATATAATAATCATTTTTTCTCTCTTTCTTTCAGATACTCGTTAAACACATAGCTAGAAAATGCTTGCACCTTAAATCTTTTTTCAACAAGTGTGTTTTTATCTCATTTAATATTGCGAATAGTGCCTGAAAGCAAATCAAAACCGACTTGTCGATTTGATCCAAAACGTCAAAAACGCTGCTCTCCAAAATAATTTGGTAGTCCTTTCTTTTCTATTTGGTTTAAAATATTTGCAATCTTCTCTTTGAATTGGATAGTATCTTCATCATTTCTATCCCAATGAGAGAAAAGCTTTTCAGCAGCAGTTTGTGTTTTTTTTGTAGGATTTGGTTTTTTTGTTTTATCTCAATGCTTCGTGTTTTCATGTCATCTTGTGTCAACACTGTCCGCGTTTGGCACGAGCACCAAATCAAAATGGTTTCCTGTATTTTCACCTACTTTCAAGATGTGATCACCATAGGTAGCAGAAATCACCTTGCCTTTCTTACGAATCCATGCAAGAAGATTGTTTATCCCACCACATTCTTTAAAAGCATCACGTTTAGAGATACTTATTCGCTGTCTGGTGATCGCGTTTTTATCTTTTAATCCTGCAATCCCAATAGTGTTTCTGTTGAGACCAAACTCTTTCATCATAAGATCCACAAACAAAAAAGTTGTAAGTCACTTTTTTTGAAACAAAATATAGTGAAAATCTCAGGTACCAGTTGGTTCTTTTGCTAAGATCTCAGTAACAATAAAATCTTCAGGGTGTAGTTTTGTTTGGAAGTACGTCATCAAATATATTATTGGTTAAAACCTGTTGTAGTAGATCATGTATTTATTGCTCACGTTCATAATCATGCGCTAAATTCGCTAAATGATTTTACAAAAGCTTGCCTAATTTGTTGTAATCTATACTGTGATCCAATGAAGAAAAAAGCAATTGCAACAACTATTAAAGCGACAATGACTTTGACATCCGTAAAAGATTTCATGCGCGTAAAAATAAAATATAAACAATCACCAGTATAGAGAAAAATGTGAAATATACTAGTGGTTTTGTATCGCCTCTAAAAGGATGTCAGGTCTATTTGATATTAACGCCCACGGTTCATATTCTAATGCGTCTTCTAAATCAAGCACATTATCTATGGTCCAAAACGCTATTTTTTTATCTGACCTTTTAATGGCTTTTATAAAATCTGGCGTCACACTTTCGAATCAGACTCCCACAAAATCAGCACTACTCGAGCTGAGATATTCATCAATATTTTCAAAAGCTCACTCAAACAACAATCAGGTCATAATATTTTGATCAAGGATTTTTAGAGATGACATTTGGTCGTGAAAAAAAGATTGGATCGCATATTTTTCATAATGTAAGACTTTGTTAATTTTTTCATATATTATCTTAGTGTTGCTAACTCATTTCAATTCAAAAAGGGTGGAAACATCATATTTGCTTACCCAATCCAGATACTCCTCCAAGGTCATGATTTTTTCTCCACTTGAAAGAGTGATTGCTTTTATTTCATCTAGAGTTTTGCCTGATATCCTTTCATGGATGTTACAAAGTCTGCTTAGTAAGTGATCATGAAAGATAATGTGATTCCCATCAGCAAGTTCTCGAATGTCTGCCTCTATATAATCCACGCCCAATTCAACAGCTTTTTGAAAACTGGAAAGTGTATTTTCTAGCGCTAATCAAGCCACTCCCCTATGTCATATTATTTTTAGTGTATCCATGTTTTTACCGATGTCTACTTATAAAACTCTTCTTATCTCATCCAACGTTGTTTTACCTTGTAACATCTTCATAAATGCGTCTTCTTTCATCGTTAGAAAGCCTGATTGACGAAGCGCACCATATATTTCCATCGTTGACTTATTTTCTACAATCATATTTCTCAGTTCGTTTGTCACCTCAAGTAGTTCTAGTGCCGCCATTCTTCCTTTATACCCATCACCCAGGCACTCATCACATCAAACTGATTGAGAAAGTTTCCCATCAAAAACAACTTCCGTAGAAGGAGAGATATCTTTTATGCCACGGATAACGCTTTTGATCTCGGCATTTTCAGCCATAGATGCTTCTCTGTATGTCATACAAGTATGTAATCTACGAACAAGTCTTTGTCAGATAACCATATTTAAGGCAGGAGCAAGCATATATGGCTTGATACCCAAATTTAGCAATCTCGTGATGGCTTCTGTTGATGTATTTGTATGGACTGTCGCCAATACCAAATGTCATGTAAGAGCAGCATTAAAAGCGATTTCTGCAGTTTCTGCAGATCTAATTTCTCACACCATAATAATATCTGGGTCATGACGAAGAATTGCGGCGAGTCATTCCTCAAAAGAGTATCATTTATCAGGATTTATCTGTGATTGCTCCACGCCAGGCATTTCGTATTCTACCGGATTCTCCAAGGTGATAATTTTTCTTCCAGGTTGATTGAGATAATGGAGCATGCTATATAATGTTGTTGTCTTACCAGATCACGTCGGTCATGTCAACAAAATCATTCAAAAGTTTTTGTTAAGATTCGTTTTTAAAACTTCTATTTGCGCAGTTGAAAATCAAATGTCCGTAAACGTCTTATACCCCTCTTGTGAATCTAGAAATCTCATTACGATTCCTTCTCCTCTCAGTCAAGGCATAATCGAAACTCTCACATCAATTTTCTTTTCTTGATTATTCAAACCAAGCACCTTGAAATCGAATCTTCCATCTTGTGGCAAATAATCGATATTCATTTTTGTACCAGCCATAAATTTTATTTTCAACAGGTATTTTTTAAACTCAGCATGAGTGAATGTAAGAAGATTTTTCAAGACACCATCTCTTCTCATACGCATAAGAATACCATTTTCTTGGGGCTGGAAATGGAGATCCGATGCTCCAGCTTGAAACGTTAATTTAATCATCTCATTGATAAAACCACCATCGTCAAAATCATTTCTTTTATTGTATAGTTCTTGCAATAACGCCTCTGCAGAAGAACCGGTAGCTTCTGCTTTTTCTTGCTTTTTTTGAGCGACAAGTGCTTCTTGCATTTCCATTTGATCATACCAAGATACGGCGACTTGAAAAGAAGCTGGATCAGTATAGTAGATTTGATATTTAAATTTTTTGGCGCTCAATTGTCCTAAAATATTTTGTAATAACTCAGGTTTTTGATTTGTTGTCAATATAGCTAGTACGTTTTTTTCTCTATCAAAAACAAGTGCTTCTGCGCTCGTGGCTTGTTCTCTACTCAACAATCTAAGTAACGAAAAATCAGGCAGTAACGCTTGAACGTCTTTATTTTCTAAAATAGTTTTTTGGAGAGTGTTTTTCATTAGACCGTAAGGCTTTTAAAGATACAATTAATAATAAAGAAAATACATTTTTTGTCTAGGATTACAACAAATACAAAACAAATTTCTCAATAGTCAAATTGACATCCTATAATATTGTGTTGTTATATGCTTTAACTGAGTAAATTAAGATGGATAAATATGATTTAATTCTCTCGTGCATAGGAAAAGGTATCTTAAAAAAATATTGCATTTATAAGCTCAATAAGTATGGTATGCTGTATGAGTATTCTGAACAATCTATTAGAAAAGAGCCAAAAATATACGCTTGTTATCTCAGGATGAGGCACGAGGGGCTTTTACGCGCTTGGGATTTTGAAAGCACTTGAAGAGTTAGAGCTCAAAAAGAAGATTGATGCTATTTATGGAGTAAGCGTCGGCGCAATAATTGCATCATTTTGGGCAGCTGGCTATTCGGCTGAAGAAATTTACAATTTTTGATATAATTTTACAATATTTTCTTGGAAAACACTTGGGATTAGTTGAAAAAAAAGCCTTCTTTCCTCTGATACAATGCTTGATCTTTTCAAAAAACAACTTCCAAAAACCTTTGAAGAACTATCAAAAAAAATATATATATGAGCTGTTGATAGCAAAAAATCAGCATTCGTACTTGTTAAAGAAGGGCCGCTGTATGAACCACTCCTGTGAAGTATGGCAATTCCAGGTGTTTTCCCACCTATAGATTACAACAATATGTGCCTTATTGATGGATGAGTACTTAACAATTTTCCTGTAGAAATAGCAAGAAAAAAATATCCCAATCATAAAATAATATGAATATTCCTGAATCAATATGCTGAAAACCCTAAACTAACAAACATATTAGATGTACTTTCTGTCACTTTTGGCATTCTTACAAGATGACCCTCTCTGGGGAAATTAGACATTCCTGATCACCTTTTTAATAGAGAGCTTACCTTAAAGACACTTGATATCAACAAAAAAGAGATGAAAAAAGCCTTTGATCTATGATACAAAGACTGATTAAAAGAATTTTCAAAAAAACAATAATTTAAAGACAGACGAAATACACTTGCAACTTGGGTATCAAATAATTATAAGAAGTTTGATATCTTATTTTTTTTCCAAAAAATTATGATCTCACTACACCTTGTAAGCCCAGATAGTATTTTTATACAGAAAAACCTTATTCAGGTTACTATTCCTGGGTTGGATTGACAGTTAGAAATTTTACCAGGTCATATGCAACTTATAACAGCTTTACAGTCTTGAGATGTAACATGGGAAGAAAATAAAGAATATAAGGATTTAGAAGCATATAAAGAACACAAAACTCAACTTACTATAAATGGTTGAATTGCATATTGTGCTAATAATAAACTAACCATCATTACTAACTAGAAATATGGCAGATACCAAACAGTTAAAATCTAAATTGCAAGCGACAACAAACATAAACAAGATCACGAACGCTCTTGAAATATTTTCTACTATTAAACTTCAAAAAACAAAAAAAAGTGCTATTCATATTAGAGAGTGCATGCTTGCTCTCGTTGATTTGCTTGTACAAATAGATGATAAAGGAGATCTTTTTGCTCATCCAAATTTAAAAGACACAGAAAAAGAACTTGTGGTTGTAATATGATCTGACAAAGGATTATGTGGTTCGCTAAATACCACTTTATTTAAGAAAATTCATACGACTTTTGAAGAAAAGAAAGACAATATCGACCTATATATTATTGGAAAAAAAACTAAAGAATATTTCTCTCGTCGTAAGTATTCAATTATATGAGAAACATTTTTATGAGATGATGTATCATTAGAAAAATGCAATGATGTTTTGATGTATATACAAGACAAAATAACGCTGGAATCGTATAAAAATATATATATATGCTACAATATTTTCAAAAATACAATGAAGTATATACCAGTTATATTCTCTCTTTTCCCACTACACGCATGAAACTTTAATATATTTTTAGAAGGATTGAAAGAAGAGAATTTATGATTGGAATGATATAGTGCTAGTCCATGAACACTTGGTACAACCTTAGAGAAAAAAATGGAAACTAAAATGGAGCCTTCAAAAGAAATAATTAAAGATACAATTCGTTCTATGGTTATGAGATATATAGTATATGGTTCATTGTTGCAAAACAAAACATGTGAATTCGCAGCGCGTATGATCGCCATGAAATGAGCAAAAGACAATGCTACGGAGCAAATAAACACGCTCACGATTGCATACAACAAAGCTCGTCAAGATTCCATTACCAAAGAAATCATAGAAATAGCAGGCGCAAAAGCAATTATTACTTGATAATGTTACATTTGAATGTCTATTAGTGAAATAATACCACCTCTACTACCTCATTTTAACACTATTTGAAGTGCTAGTGTTTCTCAATCATTAATAGCTGCCATTTTAGGCAATCTGATTTTTTTTGTTCTGATTCGGATTTATAGACAACAAAAGGGAAAAGGGCAACCGACTTTTTACACACAATCAATAGAATATGTGTATGAAAAAATATATGAGTTTCTCTCAAATATAGGTTGAGAAGCGACAAATTCAAAGGTAATAACCTTTACAACAACTATATTTTTTTATGTTTTACGAGCAAATTTATTTGGATTAATCTGAGATATGGTGGTGCTTGTCTGGCCAGCAGCTCATGCGTGGTTTAGACCAGTGACTACAGATGTCTTATTTAATGCAGTTCTTGCAACGATGGTTATTGTGGGAATGTTTGGATATGGGTTTGCACAACATGGTTTTCATTTTATAAACAAGTATCTTCCTATAAATGGAATGGGAATCGTCAAAAAAGTTGATAAACCTTGGAAAATAATTACTAAATTCTTAGATATACTTCTTGGATTACTAATTTGAATTATTGAATTGTTAGGTGAATTTGGAAAAATACTATCATTGTCTCTGAGACTTTTCTGAAATATGTTTGTAGGAATGCTTCTACTTATCCTGCTTTTATATGCAATGCAAATTATTAGCCCTATACCACTTTTGGGACCTATAGTTGTATTTGGGTATGAAGCATGCATATCACTTCTACAAGCACTTATATTCGCAATACTCTCAACAGTATACTTCAGATTAGCATGAGAAGCGCATTAAACACACCACATGTCTACAAAATTTGTTTTATATTATATTATTATAAAAATGGAATTAGTACAATTATCACTTCCTTTAGCATGATCACTCGCAGCGATTGCAATGTCAATTATTGGTTATTCTTGGTTAACAGGTATTTCTAGAAACCCTCAAGCGTCAAAAGAGATGTTTGTACCTGGAATTATTGCGTTAGCTCTTTGTGAATTTATTGCACTTCTCTCTTTTGTAGTTACTCTTATTAAATAAACATGGAACACGAAACATCTTTATGGCAGATCATTTTGAATGTTGCTATACAGTTATTTAATATAGCATTGTTTTTTTGGGTTGTTATCAAGTTTCTTGCGAAGCCACTTTCTGTAGAAATTGAAGAAAGAGTCGCTAAGGAAAAAAAACTTGCTGCTGCTGATGAAACATATCAGCAAATGATCAAGGAGGCAGAACAAAAAGCGAATGTTATACTCAAAGAGGCTTCTGAGCACAAAGATAATTTGATTCGCCAAGGAGAGCTTGCGGGAAAACAAAAATCTGCAGAGATCGTCTCAGAAGCTGAACGCAAAGCAGAAAACATCATTGGAACTGCAAACAAACAAGCAAACCTTGCTTATGCAGATCTTGAAAATCATTTTGTTTCTGCGGTGCAATCTACATCTCGTGAAATAATCAAAAAAATATTTACAGACAAACAGGTAGAACAAGCGTATATGGAAAATCTGATTAAAGAGTTCTCTCAGTCAGCATCGAAAAAATAAATCAAGTTTACAAAGTGTATGAAAAATAAGTTAGTTATTTAAGCATTTGTATATACATGAGTATTATAAAATCTCCCCAAGTCTTCATAGATACATGCAAAAAAATGTGATACTCTAACACACAGATACTTTCACATTTACTCATTGCAAAAAAAATCATTGCACGCTATGGTCTATTGGTTAGCAAAATAGAAATTATAGACTCTATATATCAATGAGATCCTGACACTGCGACGATTCTAAGTATCTTTTTTCAGCTTTGATATAAAACAAATGACGAAATAGATTATCTTAGAAAGAGAGTTCAACAAATACTACAAAACAATTATTGTACAGTTGAAATTCAAAATCAAAATGATTGAAATGAAACAATTACTACTATTACTAATGCCATAGATAAAGTAAAACCCATAGATATCCTTATAGAAAAAGAACTTAATTCAGTCTGATTACATGTATATACAGATACTCATAGATATCATAGAGATATTGATACCGATTTAAATATTATCTTACGCTAATGGAAAACCTTCATATCGACTCCATCTTGGAAAAAATTAACACACTTATCCGTGATAGCAATCTAGGAGATGCTTTTGTCAAAAAAGGACAAATATACGAGATTAAAGATGGTGTTGCTACGGTAATTTGACTTGATGAAGCTAAATTTGGAGAAATCGTGACATTCAACAATGGCATTCCATGACTTGTTTTGGATATTTCACGTGATTCTATAGGGATTTTGGTGCTTGGCGATTATACAACACTAAAACATGGTGATACTGTTGAAACTACAGGCAACGTTTTTTCTGTAGGAGTAGGTCAAAACTACATTTGAAGAGTGCTTGATGGACTTGGAAATCCTATCGACCAATGAGGTAAAATCGCTGCAGATGATTACTATCCAGTTGAAAGAGTTGCTTCAGGCGTTATTACAAGGAAATCGGTAACGGTTCCATTACAAACATGAATCAAAGCTATCGATGCTATGATACCTATTGGTAGATGACAAAGAGAGTTAATCATTTGAGATAGACAGACAGGTAAATCAACAATTGCAATTGATACTATTCTAGCGCAAAAATGAGGAAACGTAACATGTATTTATGTCGCAATTTGACAAAAAGATTCAAAGATAGCAAGAATAGTACAAACATTAAAAGAATTAGGCGCAATGGACTATACGATTGTTGTAAATGCATCAATATCATCCCCTTCTGTAGCACAGTATCTAGCTCCATATGTAGGATGTTCGTTAGGAGAGTACTTCATGCATCAGTGAAAAGATGCGCTTATAATTTATGATGATCTTACAAAACACGCAATTGCATATAGGGAAATTTCTTTGCTTCTAAAAAGGCCTCCTGGTCGTGAAGCGTATCCTGGTGATGTTTTTTATCTACACTCTAGATTGTTGGAGAGAGCTGCAAGACTCAATGAAAATTATTGATGAGGGTCATTAACTGCTCTGCCAATCATTGAAACACAAGCTGGTGATATATCTGCATACATCCCTACAAATGTGATTTCTATCACAGATGGCCAAATTTTTCTAGAAACCAACTTATTTAATGCGGGTGTTAAACCAGCTATTAATGTGGGTTATTCTGTATCTCGTGTGTGAGGTTCAGCACAAACTCCAATTATGAAAAAAATTGCAGGGACATTTAAATTAGAGTTAGCTGCATTTAGAGAACTAGAATCGTTTTCAAAATTTGGTTCTGATTTAGATGCATCTACACAAGCGAAACTATCAAGATGACAAAGGCTGGTAGAGATTTTAAAACAAAATGAAAACTCTCCTCTGTCATATTCTTATCAAGCAGTAGTAATTTATATAGCTCTTAATTGATATATTGATAAACTAGAGCTAAATGAAATCAAACATTTTGAAAAAAATATTTACGAGAAACTAGATACTACATACAAATACTTAAATGAAAAAATCCTACAAGACAAGAAATTAACTGATGAGATCGAAGACAATATAAAAAAACTTGCAGAAGAAGTATTAGATGAACTAAAGAATAAGTAGTATATACGAAAAATAATACTGTATATACATAAACAAATTCATACTTTATTTGTATCAATTATCATTATGAAAGGATTTATTATTGCTATTAAGGGTGTTGTTGTTGACATGCAATTCGACACAAATGAGTTACCGTTTATTAAACATGCTGTTGTCACCAAAACAACCAACAGCACTAACGACAAGGTAACAATTGAAATATTACAGCATCTAGACGATGGTATTGTCAGATGAATTGCCATGCAGACCACTGATGGTTTAAAAAAATGAGATGAGATAGAGTGACTTGGCTCACCTATTCAAGTACCAGTTGGACCGAATGTACTTGGCCGTATCATGAATGTATTGGGAGAGCCTATTGATGAAATTGGCCCAATACAATCTCAAGAGAAATGGGATATTTATCGCTCTGCTCCTGCATTTATAAATCTTTCAACAAAAGTTGCAATTCTAGAAACAGGCATTAAGGTGATTGACTTGATGGCACCTATCCTAAAATGAGGTAAAATTTGATTGTTTGGATGAGCATGAGTAGGTAAAACTGTAATTATCCAGGAATTGATTCACAATATTGCTAAACATCATAGTGGTGTATCAGTGTTTTGTTGAGTATGAGAACGCACAAGAGAAGGAAACGATCTATATCATGAAATGAAAGATTCTGGAGTAATGCCAATGACAGCAATGGTATTCGGTCAAATGAATGAAACTCCAGGCCCGAGAGCTCGTGTTGCGATGACTGGCCTTACGCTTGCTGAGTATTTTAGAGACAAAGAACAGAAAGATGTGCTTTTGTTTGTAGACAATATATTTAGATTTTCTCAAGCCTGATCAGAAATTTCAGCGCTCCTTGGAAGAATTCCATCGCAAGCTTGATATCAACCTACACTTGCAACAGAAATGGGTGAATTACAAGAACGCATTGCATCGACAAAAGATGGGTCAATTACATCTTTTCAAGCTGTATATGTTCCCGCAGATGACCTAACTGATCCAGCACCAGCTAACACATTTGCTCACTTGGATGGGACTGTTGTACTAGATAGATCTATTGCAGAAAAGTGAATTTATCCTGCCGTGGATCCGCTAAGCAGTAGTTCTTTGATACTTAGTGTAAGCAACATATGAGAAGACCACTTTCAAGCGACACAAAAAGTACAAAAAATCTTACAAAGATATAAAGAATTGATGGATATAATAGCAATCTTAGGTATGGAGGAACTTTCAGAGGATGACAAAGCAACAGTTTATAGAGCGCGTAAAGTTGAGAGATATTTTTCACAACCATTTCATGTCGCAGAACAGTTTACAGGATTATCAGGTACGTATGTATCAGTAAAAGACACCATAAAAGCAGTAAACATGATTATTGATGGAGAAGTTGATGAAATCCCTGAGCATCACTTTATGTACAAAGGATCTATACAAGATGTAGTTGCTAGTTGGGAGAGTGAAAAAACGGTAGCATAAAAAAGCCAATTTACAAAAGTATTAATTTTTTATAAGTTGAATAATAAAAAAAAATCCCGACTATGAAGGTCAGGATTCTTTTTAAAATTATATTCTTATTGTGCTGGTTTGTTCTCAATTTTTTCAACGATGGGAGTGTATTTAGAATCGTCAAAAGCTAAAATTGGATAAAAAATAAATCACAAGAAAAACATTCAGACGATAAATCAATTTCCTTTCCCAAATCTTCTAGCTGTTTCAATTGTAATGATGATCAAGATTACAATATTTACAAATGGTATAAAAAGTAAAAGCAACCACCATCAAGGTTTTCATGCAAGTTTTATCTGTAAATAAACATTATAAAATGGTATAATGCTCCCCCAACCTGGTAAGTTAGCTTTTGTAAAAATTTTCCATAGAGATACAATATAAAGAATTCAAATAACAGCATATAAAATTCAAATAAGCGGGTTACCGCTGGATTCAAAACCAATTTCAGTCATAATAGTACAAATGAAGAATAAAAGACAATACAATGATAATAGTCGAATAATTTTTTTTGTCAAAAAACAGATAGATGTTTATGCTAATGCTTTCTATTTGCCTTTTCCTTGCCAATCTCTACAATAACTAACATGAAACGCATACTTGTTTGATTGTCTTGATGAGTCGATTCTGCAGTTGCTGCCTATCTTTTGATGCAGCAAGGTTTTGATGTAACCGGAGGTTTTATGGTAAACTATACAACAGAAGATGAAACCTGCACAACCAAAGAAGATCTTGCGGAAGCACAAAAAGTAGCCGATTATCTTTGAATTAAGCTCTATATATTTGATTATCAACAAGAATATCACAACCGCATTGTCACTTATATCGTAGAAAGTTACAAAAATGGGCTTACACCAAATCCAGATGTACTTTGCAACAGTGAGATAAAATTTAACGTTTTTTTGGATGAATGAATCTCTCTGGGATTTGATGCTATTGCGACAGGCCACTATGCACAAATCAAAAAAAACGATCCAACGAACTGAGAGCTAACCTACGAAAATACACATTATTTTGACGGTGAGACAATTCAAAAAATTGCTCCTACGGAGCAAAAAACAACAATAGACAATGATTACAAACAGGCTGAAAATGCCACCAAATGACAAAAACAGACGTCAGATACTTGAAAAAATATTTTGAATTTTGCTACATACTCTCTTTATAAATGAATAGACACCAGCAAAGATCAAAGTTATTTCCTTGCGTGATTAAACCAACATCAGCTATCTAAAGCTATTTTCCCACTATGATGATTGAAAAAATCGGAAGTGAGACAGATCGCAAAAGAAGCATGACTCCCAAATGCAGACCGTAAAGATAGCCAAGGAATCTGTTTCATCGGGAAGGTACCAATGAGAGAGTTTTTGCAACAATATATTCCAGAAAAAAAAGGACCTATCGTAGATATCACGTGAAAAAAAATAGGTGAACACAATGGTGTTCGATGATATACCATCTGACAAAGACAATGACTTGGCGTTGCCGCTCCTCGCCCTCTATTTGTTTTAAAAAAAGATATTGTAACAAACACTCTCGTAGTGGGATATGCTGATACCGACGAACTATGTAGTTCTGAAATCTCTATTTCTAACCGACATTGGATAGGAGAACCATATAATTTTCCCCGAACATGAGGTGCGAAAATTCGTTATAGACAAGCTGATCAACACGTGACCCTACAAATAGATGAAAACCAGCATGTACACGCACAGTTTGAACAACCGCAAAGAGCAGTCGCATCTGGGCAAGTATTCGTTGCATACGATGAAGACAAGGTTATATGAAGTGGTATAATTGTGTAGATAATGACGACAAAGCCCACTTATTTAGATTTTTTCATGATAAATTTGCTAGCCTGGATTGCAAGATAGGCATATAAGATACCAAAAAATGCTCACGCAAGAACATCCGATGGATAATGCATTCCATTGTGGACTCTAGAAAGTGCTACAAGCAATCACAGGATAATTGCTAAAATCCAACAACTCCTACTTCTCCAAACAAACAGAGCAAGGATTCAAACAGTGCTTGCAACATGACTAGATGGAAAAGAACTATCAGTGAGTTTATCTCCAATTGCACGAAAAAGATCTGGATGAGCAAGATAGGGTCTCATCCTTTCTCCTATAAATTGAGGCAAAATATCTTTAAAGAACAACTCATTGCAAAGATAAAATAAAATAGCACTGACAATAAGCGCGATAAGATATTGTTTTCGAGATCTTTTATCTGCATACAAAGAGAAAAGAATAATAATTATCAAAGCTGGCACTAAAAAAACCAATCGGCTTAGCAGAAAAGAAAAATCGTCGACTCGACTCCCCTGTGCAAATTCTGAAATAAATTGAGCGATATATAAATCCATACATATAGACTAATAGATAAAAAGCGTATAATTCTTATAAATTATACCAAGAAGATTTCAATTGTTTCTTTTTTGTATTTTGTATATTTTATTTTTTTAATAAAAGAAAAGACCGGCTTGAAAACAAGACGGCCTATGACGTCTATGCCATAGGGCCGGCTTTCGCCAATATCATAGCATCGATTACTTGCCTTCTCGATGCCATTATATTGAAGAAAGACCCCATACCATAGACCAAATGTTATCCAATCATCCGGTGAATCATGTGATAACGGGTTTTACAAGGAGAAACCTTGATCCAACAATCCCTCTAGTGGCTACAACCCTCTTTTGAGCTTATCGTGATAGTATTATTATACGGGTTTTATCAATTTATACAAAAAAGGGGCTGAGATTCCGACACACACGCCAGAAAGAATGCTTGACATTTGAGAAAAATATGTTTTATATGTCAATAATGGAGATTATTGATAACCAGTTGTTAGCAGTCAATGCTTTCATAAAGACGAAACCAATGATGCCATAAAATTTCTCAGTAGTCCTCTTGCTATTTCATATGCGTTTCATATACTATACATGTTTGATATTCATGCAGTTTCTGAAGATTATGGCTGATCTAGCAGAATCATGTAAAGATTTTGAAAGTTTGTTTCTCGCCTCACGGGCTGCTCCTTTATGTAGGATGCGATTTCCCCTCACTTAGCGGGCCTACCGACTTATTGCGACCGAAGGTCGCCTTTTCTATGGCTATCAAACATCGCGTTGATAGCATTGCATATTACAACATTTCATGCAAATTGGGTATTTTTTTAAATACCTTTTCTGAGAGCTAGAAACACATTTTTTTACTATATTAGTAATTTTTTTATGCAACAAGAAGAAAAAAAAGATTTTGCTGGTAAAAGATCAGCTAGACCTAGATCATTTGAAAGAAGTGCCGACAGACCTAGATCATTTGAAAGAAGTGCCGACAGACCTAGATCATTTGAAAGAAGTTTCGGCAACAAAAGAAGATCACCAAGAAGATTTGAAGAAAGAGAACCAAGAATAAGTAGAGAAGAGTTTACTACTCCATATGTACAGCCTGAACCTACTGGATTCACGCCTTTTAATCTTAAACGACAAATCCAAAAGGTTATCGACAAGCTCGGATACACCACCCCAACACAAATACAAACTGAGGTTTGGGAAGCTGCTATGTCTGGTACAAATATTGTATGACAATCACAAACAGGGACAGGAAAAACAACAGCTTTCTTGTTACCAATTTTGCAACAGATTGATAGTAAAAACCATTATCCACAAGTGTTAATCGTTGCTCCAACAAGAGAACTCGTACAACAAATCCGTGATGACATCAAAACATTAACAAGATATCTTCAGATGAAATCAATGATTCTTATAGGTGGAAAATCTATACAGTTCCAAAAAGATGATTTGAAGAATGGACCACAGTTCATCGTTGCTACTCCATGAAGACTCATCGATTTTATGCAAAAAAGATATCTTGATGTAAGTAAAATCGATTACTTCATACTTGATGAGGTTGATCGTATGCTTGATATGGGATTTATCGAAGATGTTGATCGAATATGGGGACAATTGGAAAATCTCAAGCAAACAATGACTTTTTCTGCAACAATTAATCCAGAAATAAAAAATATCATTGCTAAACACTGTCCCGACTATAAACATATTCGCATTGGTACAAATATAACAGTAGATAAGATTGATCATACGTATATTGAAGTGCCTCATGCACACAAGTTTGCAACACTTGTAGAACTTATTCATACCCATGAATGACAAAAAATATTGATATTCTCACAAACAAAGAGAAATACGGAAATCCTTGCAAAGCACTTGGAAAAAGAAAAAGAAAATGGGAAAAACTTACAAGTTGGGTTTTTGAATGGAGATTTAGATATGCGTCATCGTACTCGTACATTGCGTGATTTCAAGGATGGAGTTTGTAATATTTTGATCACGACAGATGTCGCAGCAAGATGATTAAATATGGATAATGTGAAACTTGTAATTAATTTTGATGTCCCTCGTGAACCAGAAAGTTATATACATCGTATTGGTCGTACATGACGTGCTGGAGCTGAAGGGAAAGCTATCATGTTAGTAGATGCAGATGAGAGGCACCTTGTAATGGGTATTGAAAAAGAACACAAAATAAAACTACAAAAAACGACAACTAGTAAAGCGGTTTTGGACAAAGGAAGTGAATATGCTGATGTTAAACTAGACCGCCCACTTCCACCTTCTGAGAAAAAAAGACGTATGGTGTCTAGGAGTATTACAGGCAGTTATGGAAAGGAACGCGGCGATTATAAACGCGGCGGTAGAGATGATTTTAAACGTGGTGGAAGTAGACCGACAAGTAGATTCGGAGACAAGAATAGAGATGAGAGAAAAACCTATGGAGATAGACAAAACACCAGAAAACCAGAGGGAGCAGGACAAAAAGAAGAACGCACGTATGGAACGCCAAGGGCTTCATTTGAGAAAAAACCGACTAGCAGAAGCCAATTTGACAACAAACCAGATAGAGTTGGTCGTAGAAGTGATAATGCAGTACGTAAGAGTTCAGCAAAAGATTCTATCGGTGGGTATGATGTAAACTTTTTTAGCGCACAAAGGAAACAAGAGCAAGAGAAATTTACAAGAAAACCTAGCCCTAGTAGATGAAGAGATAACGATCGCGCTCCTTATAAAAGATGATCTGAAAAAGGCTCTAAAGCAAGATTATCAACAAGAAGATAGAAAAAACATAGATAAAATAGAAAAGCACGGCCATAAACTGTGCTTTTTTTGCAAATAAATGATTTTTCAGTATACTATAAACACGATTACAAAGGATTTTTACCTTGATACAAAAACAAAAATATGGCAGTAAATTATTGGTATTTAGTTGGATGATTATGAATATTCCTTTTTGGGATGCTTCTTTTTGAAGAAAATATTGCTCAATTAGGGAAATGACATCTTAAAAAATTCCTGCAAAAAAACACAAATACGCGCATCAAAAGTGTGCTTACAGGTTTATTACAAACGTTTTTTTTTCAAAGTAGTACTATCGTGACGATGCTTACTATAGGATTTGTTGGTGCATGAATAATTGGACTGGCTAATGCACTTGGAGTAGTGGTTTGAGCGAACATAGGAACCACCCTAACCCCACGGTTAATTACACTTTTTTGATTTAAATTTGATGTAGAAGCGCTTGCATTACCAATAATTTGAGTTGGATGATTACTTATTATTTTTTCTGGGCATAATGAAAAAGCTGTTAACATAGCAAAATTTATTATTTGATTCTGATTACTCTTCCTAGGACTCTCGTATATGAAAGATAGCGTAGGAGCGATAGCAAATAGTGTTTCCTTGGAACAATATTCTCATTTTTCTATTTGGTGATATGTTTTGATTGGAGCGATAATTACAACAATCATGCAAACTAGCACAGGAGTGATTATTATTATTTTGACCGCACTAAATGCTTGAATTATCACATTAGATATGTCTTTGTGATTGGTTATATGAGCGAATATGGGATCTGCAATGAGCACAACAATAATGGGATTACTTGGAACGAACTCACAGCAATCAGCAAAAAGGAAAGTAGCAATGAGTCATTTTATTTTTAATCTCTCAACCACCCTTATTGTCACTTTATTATATCCATACTTAAAAGACGGATTGATACGTTTATTGGATAACAAAAGCGAAAATAACCTTTTTATGCTTTCCGCATTTCACTCACTGTTTAATCTTATATTAGTAGTTGTTTGGACTCCTCTTTTATGAGTGCTTTTAAAGGTATTATATAAAATATTCCCGACAAAAAAATCTGATTTACAGCTTGCTATTCATAGTGTAAATACCTCTTTACCAGAAGAAATGATCTCTGCGATAGACAAAGATGTAAAAAGAATGCTTCAAGAAGTTGAAGAATATAATCGCGAAATCTTATATTTAGACGCTTATAATGCCCACGAAACCCAAAAAGATTACATCACCATAAAAGAAATGGAAGGAGAGTTATTGAATTTTATAATAAAAATAAACAGGGGTGAGTTATCTGAAAACCAAGCACTCAGAATCCACTCACTAAATGATGCTATCATGCATGCGATTCTAAGTAGTAAAAATCTGAAAGATGTGCAACACCATATCATCAATTTAAAAGACGAAAGTATTAGCACGCCGATCTCCGCTGAAAGCCTTTATTCTTTTCAAGAACTTGTCAAAAAAACGAGCAATCATATTGATGAGATTAAAAATAGTTGAGAAGAAGAAAGCAATATTGCTTTACTTGAAACCGCAATTGAAGCAATCCAGGCATCTGATGATGAACTTCTTGAAATGCTCTCAGAAAAAGCAAATGATATAGATGTAGACACTCGTCTACTTCCTGAGATTCTTAAGACCAATCGTTATGTTTATCTTTCATGTGAAGAGCTCCTAAGATGACATATAGCATATTTGGAGGCATAAAAAATGTTTCCTCTAATCTAAAAAAAATAACTCATGAGAGCTATTTTGTATTTTCAAAGATATTTTTTGTGGCAGGGCGTGCAGGGATTGAACCCACAATAACGGTTCCGAAGACCGTTGTGTTACCTATTACACCAACGCCCTATAAGGCAATGTTAATCACAAGGTAGTACTTGTAACAAATCAAATTTCCAATCTATACATACTCCTCCACTGCAAGCATATTCTTGCAAGGCCTCATGTGCTTTCCTTGTATAATCACTTCAACTGTTTTTTTCAAGGGATAATGCATCAGAAAGTCGTTTTTGCCATTGTTTTAACAAAATTGGGTCATAAAAGACTGCTTGGCAATACTCATACGTTGATGAATAGTAAAATCCAAATGAATGAGCCAATTTTAACGCATGCAAACGAGCAAATATTTTTTCTATATTCCCTTTTTGTCCAAACAAAGAAGATGTTAATGGTAATACTAATTTTACTGGATAGAGAACTTTATTTTTCACAGCCCACTTTCCATGGGCTAAGAGCATACCAAACAAATATGTAACAATATTTTTATCATCACAGTACTCATCTAAAAATTCATATATTCCTGTTTCAACAAACAGTTTATTTTGATCTATAAATTCTTCAACAACTTTGTCGTGTTTTGTCATAATTTTTAGAATCAAATTATCATTTGTATATAAGATATTAAATCACGCCTTTAGCGTTTCAATATCTATATGCTCAGAATATGAGGTATATTGCTGTCTATATCTCAAAATCTGTTGTGTAGATCATATATCCTTCCATTGCTTTGGAACAATCTTACCTTTTTCAAATAACAAAACAGTATGATCATAATCGACATACGAATATCCATAAAATGAACGAGTATACTCTTTTCACAGAGTATCATACTCCCCCAGGGTCAAAAATCAGTTCTTGTCAAAAGTTATTGGTGTGGCCATGGTTATGTGATACGTTCTTTTTTATAAATAATTTTATATAACAATGTTAATTGAATAAAGTTTACCATCAGTGCAGTCCCTCATGTGCTTATAAAAGGTAATGTTAATCAAGTTAACGGCAAAATCTTTATGTTTACACCGACATTCACAAACATTTGTATAAATATTGTCGCCAAAATTCACACCCCAAAGATCCTTGTATAATCATCTCTTACATTTGGTAGTTCACGCAAAAACACATATGCAATGTATCCAAACAAAAAAAGCATGAAGAGATTGCCTAAAAATCCCATCTCCTCTGAAAATGCTGCAAAAATAAAATCACTTTGTGCTTCTGGGATAAATCAAAACTTCTGCAATCACTTTCCGTACCCGTTACCGAGCAGTCCTCATGCGCCAACTGCAACAAGTGCATTTTCTGTTTGATATCAAATAGTTTGATTACGGCTATCTACAGCAGGATTTATGAAATATTGTAATCTTGCCTTAATATAAGGAATCTGCCATCATATTATAAGCCCTACAAATCAGATACCCAAAATCATCAAAGCCAAATGTTTGGCTCTTCAGCCTGCATACCAGTACATGACAACGCTCAATATTGCTATCACAAGTAGCGTTCCCAGATCTGGTATTTGTAAAAAAAGTAAGCCTATAAACGACACAAAGATAAGATATGAAAGATATCCTCTTTTTTCCTGCAAGATAGATTTTTTTCTATATAATCGTCATGCAAAAAACACAACAAATCATAACTTAAAAAATTCAGATGGTTGAATTGTTCCATATCAAGGAATTTTTATCCATCAGCTTGCTCATTGTAACTCTAGACTAATACCTGGCACGAAAACAAGCAATTGAAACACCAACAACCCAACAAAAATTATATTTTTATATTTTTTAAAAAAGTTTAAAGGTACTTTATAAACTACCAATGCGGCAATAATTGAAAAAAGTATGTTCCACAAGTGTCTAGTAAAATAAAAATAATTTGTCGCATCATCTAAATATTTTATTGAATATACAAAAGACTCGTGAATACTTACGCTATACACTGCAGCTATTCCATATAAAACGAGTAAAACTCAAGAAATTAGTATTGGCATTGTATCTATTAGTACATTTTCCAGATGATTTTGCAATGTTTGTTATGATTTTTTTATTTATTTATAAAAAAAGTGCCTCTATCGACACTTTCTTATATACAAGTAAATTTATATTATGAAATTTTATTGTACGCACTCTATACTCCTTTTTTGATACTTTGCACGACCTGAAATACAACAATCATCCTCTACTTTTTCATAATCAACACAAGTTCTTGATTCATTCGTAGAACATGTATACTTATTTTGAATATCACTATTACATGTGTCCATACTGCTATCAGGAGCTTCATTTAATCGTCCTAAATTTTGCCAATTGCTATATATATCAGGCATTGAGATATCTGGTGTTGTATTTCTGCAAGAGCTATATTGGTATGATCCATTTAAATACCCATCAGAACACGTTCTAGTTTGTTTTAGAGCACAGTCACCCGTTGGAGATGCATATGCAAGGACAGATTGACCATCCGATATACTTCCTCATCGTGGTAGTGAACATCTAGCATATGTAGGATTTGTACAATTAGCATACTGATACGATCCATTTAAATACCCATCAGAACACGTTCTAGTTTGTTTTAGAGCACAGTCACCCGTTGGAGATGCATATGCAAGGACAGATTGACCATCCGATATACTTCCTCATCGTGGTAGTGAACATCTAGCATATGTAGGATTTGTACAATTAGCATACTGATACGATCCATTTAAATACCCATCAGAACACGTTCTAGTTTGTCTTCTTTCACAATTACTCGATGGAGATGCATATGCAACAATAGATTGACCATCCGATATACTTCCTCATCGTGGTAGTGAACATCTAGCGGTTGTAGTAGAATTTGTACAATTTACATATTGATATGATCCATTTAGGTAACCGTCATAACAAGTTCTAGTTTGTGAGGCACAATTTCCCATTCGAGATGAATATGCTACAACAGATTGACCATCCGCAATGCTTCATCATCGTGGCAATGAACAATTTTTTGCAGAAACATAAGTGTTTACTAACACACAAGAGCTTTTTGTATATGTTCCATCCAGGATACCATTACGACAAAATCTATACTCTCACTGACAAGCATTCGCATATGAAGAGTTGCTATATTTATAGGCTTTTACATACGATCAATCTCCAATATAACCTCATCGAGGCAACTTACAGGCTGCTAGACGTTTTGGAGTAGATGGTTGCACATATGATTCATTTCATTCCGTCCAAGATGTGCTTGTATATTTTTTTGCTTGAGAAGTACACTTTGACGCAGTAAAACTACCTGATAATTTGCCATAATTACATGATCTTCTTTCATATATACAAGAACGTCATGTTGCAGGCGTGCTTGTTTTATAAGCAATTATGTATTGTCCATGATCTACGAATGTTCCCCATGGTGTTGTACACCCTCTTTGTGTGAGGTCATAATAAGCTGTGCTTGAGGTATCTTTGGGAGTTGCATAAGTTTTGGGTGATGATGTCTTTGCTGTTCAAGGAGCTGATGAAATCACAGCCACACCACTTTTTTCATTTTCATTCCGATAATCAGAAGGCAATGTTTGTGTAGAGTTAGTTCATCCATAATTCACTTGTGCATATTGCCAAGCAGATCAAACAGAATATGGAGATTCTTCTATTGAATTTGCATCTAAAGAACTATCATCATAAACAAGTTCGTTAGTATTTTGAGGAGCAGAAAAATATGTCGGCAAAATACAATAATTATATTTGAAATCACCAAACAACTCTCCATCTACACACATTCTTCTTTGAAATGTACAAGATGACGGAGATTGATATGATACAATATAACTTCCATTTTTGATGGTTTGTCATCGAGGAGTTTTACAAGACGCACCATTTTGTGCTATGGTAGGAGTTTCTTGATCAGGCATCCAAAGCCCCGATTGTGTTTGAGAATTCGTGTTCTGATTATAGTTGTCTAAACACGAAGGATAAGTAAATGTGCCATTTAATGTACCTTTTTCACATGTTCTAATTTCCTCTTCACACAGTCAATCTTTTGTTGGTCATAATCACTTGTATGCAAAAATTGTTCAACCATTTGGTATCTTAACTCATCGTGGAGTTTGGCAACTTGTGTCAATTTTATTTCCTGATCAATCTATAGTAATAATTGTACTATTCTTTTGAGTCCATAGTGTTTTTACTCGATCATCAATAGGAGTGAACTTAATAAGTAGCCAGATAATACCGACCAGCAATAAGATATTGATAATAAATTTCAAGATTGATCTCATGGGTAACACATGGAGAAATAAATTTAGGCATATTATACATGTTTTCTGTTGTAATGCAAGCTTTTATAACTATAGTATTTATACATAAACCAATAAATTAAAAAAAAATACAAAAATGAAACCAACAAAACAAAAAAAAGAGAGCGTAGAGCTTACTCAAAGAGAAGCTTTTGTGCAAAATGCAGTAAGAAAAGGAAAAGAAAATTTTCCTTCTCCTAGCTACCCTGGTCAGTTTATTGATAGGGAAATAAAGGTTGTGGTAAAAATTAAAGAAGATTCTCCTTGGGTAAAAAAATCATCAAATGACGAATCCTCACTGCCTGAGAACGAGCAACTAACAGAATTAAAAATCTCTGTTGACTTGTTTAAAGCACCGGATCATCTAGTTTCCCTGTTAGAAAAAAAAGAAGGATTTGATGGGTTAAATCGAGAGCAAATTCAAGAACTCTGGCAAAAAAGAAAAAACTACCGATATGAATATACGGTATTGGTCAAAAGATTTTATGCTGATCAGGTCATAACAACCATGGGGAAAAAATAAAAAAAGCGGGGTGTTATACCTCGCTTTCTTTGTACTTCAACACATATTTTAGCTTCACACTGATTGTAAGAATTTTAGATCCCCATTTGTGAAATAGCGGATATCTTTGATACCATACTTTATAGCAACGATACGACTTATCCCGAAACCGAATGCAAAACCGCTATATATAGACGGATCTATGCCTCATAGTTCCAAAACATGGGGGTGAATCATGCCAGCACCCAGAATTTCTATCCATCATGTTTGTTTACAAAGAGAACATCATTTTTGATCGCAAAGAGGGCAACCTGCATCTATCTCTAAACCTGGCTCGACAAATGGGAAAAAAGATGGTCTCATACGCAATTTTACTTCTTTTTCAAAGATCTCAGATAACATTTGTTGCATACTTCCTTTTAAGTTCGCAAGAGAAATCCCCTTATCTACAACGATTCCTTCTAGTTGCCAAAAAACAGTATCATGGGATGCATCAGTATTTTCATTTCTATATACCTTTCCAGGGATAACAACCCTCACTGGCGCGCCAAACTTTTTTAAAATATGGTTTTGCATGGATGAGGTTTGCGTTCTCAAAACTAGGTTCTCTCAAGATCAATCATCTTGGTGAAGGAAAAATGTATCATGGATTTCGGTTGAAGGATGTGTTGGCGGAATATTTACTGAATAGAAATTTTCAAATTTACTTACAACCTCATCCCCATAATAGATACTATAACCCAAACTAGATGCGATTTCCTCGATTCTCCTTCTCTCTTTTTGGAGGACGTGCATGAATCCCTGTTTTTGAAGATCATATGACATAGAATAATCTACCACTTCATTTTCCATTGCTCTTTCAAAGACTGCTTTTTGTAAGATATTTTTTTTCTCATCATAAAAATCTTGTATTTGCTGTCTTAGCGCTTGAATTTCTTGTCACTGTGTTTTTTTTTCTTCCAAAGAAAGAGTAGCCAATTCCTTATTTGCCTTTGAAATCTCTCATTGTTTTCCCAAATATTTTTCATAGAGCGCCTCTAGAGCTGGAAGATCTTGCGCTTTGGAAAAATGTTGTTGTATACTAGCAATATCCATATTCTATACTAAATACATAAAATTACTCCTCTACAAATGCGTATTGCGTTATGATTGGCAAATCGAATGTTGTGATAAGTCCAGTTAATGTTTCACTCGCATTACCATTTTCAGTGATCAATAAAGCGCCCAATCTTCTTTGATTAAATCAATTTTCCTGAGAACTTTTATGTTCAAACATTGATGGAATAGAGAAAAGCGAGGTGCTTTCTGCAACCATTTCATGCCTTTCGTTTCCCAAAGACAGATCTAAATCACTAATGTGAATATTATCAAGTGAAGTATTAGACAACATTTTTTGTGAAGCTAACCAATCACAAAGCACTCCATGTGTAAGTAATCATTGTAATTCGCGTTGTTCATTATATACCGGCACATGGGTATAATGAAAATTTCTCATAGATTGCATAATTTCCGCAAGTGAATCTGTTGTTAGACATGAAAAAACTTGTTTTTTAAAAACAGCTCCAATTGTAACAGGTTTCATGATTGCATCTTTAAATTTTCTCAACTCATCTAAAGCATGGTAACTTGGGATAGCATAGTGCTTCCCATCCAACTTAAACCCATGTGCGATATGGTTTCTGAGCTCACCAAAATATTTCAATTTTGTTTGATACTTTTTTATAAACAGTGATACTTTCGTAGTACCTTTGGCTATTTCTTTGATTTTTTCATTGTAAGGCAAAAATTTCTCAGTTCACACAAATCCATCAAGGTACTTATCTAACTCGTTAAATACTGCTACATAATTATTAGCATTTTGTTCAAATAGTTTTTCACAAAGTTCTGAATACATTAGAAAAATGTTGTATCTATAAAACAATTTTATAATCGACCGACTATCTACGCTCTAGTGACGAACCAAAGCTTGAGCGGTCGATGCCCTTCGGGCAGTTTTAACGTCAATTTTATTTTATGGTGACCCCGATGAGAATCGAACTCATATTACGGTTTTCGCAAAACCGTGTCCTATCCATTGAACGACGGGATCGTACCAACAAGTATTACTGATTAGCAAACAAAAATCAACCTATAGAACCAGAAAAAAACTCTATCTTATTTCTTTTTCCATGCTAAATATGCCAACCCCAAAGCATCTGCTGTATCATGATATGCTGGATTTTCACGCAATTGGAATAACTTCATGATTGTAGATTGCATCAATGGTTTACCTGCTTTCCCATTTCCTGTAATATATTTTTTCAATTCTACTGGTGCATATTCCACAAGTCACACATTATGTTCGTATCACAACGCAATGAGCACTCCCCTTACTCCATAGACAAATTCAGCATTCGATTGGTTCCAAGAACTAAAAAAAAGCTTTTCAATAGCCATTTTTTTGATATTATAGGTTGTAAACATTTCTAAAAAGAAACTATAAATATTGTACAACCTAGAAAATTGATCATTTCTTGTCGGACTTTTCATATCCTGCAAAAGGATTCATGCATCAATAATCTTCCCATTATCATCAATGAGAGCATACCCCAATTTGCGAATTCAAGGATCAATACCCAGAAACATGTTAAATTATCAAAATAAAGACTGCGAACCGTTTTGTTGGAATTTTTTTAACAGATCTGTTTGATGGTGTGTTTTATGTAATTGTTCAACCACTCAAGTTTCTCAACGAATAATATCCCTTAAATGTTGAATCTCTTCTGGCCATAAATCAGGGTCAGTAGTTTCCAAATATAATCATGTATTGTTTTTTCAAGCTCGTTGAATGATTTGTGACAATGCTAATCGACCAATTGCTCATCTTCCCAAAGGTGCATGTCTATCTAAATGAGATCACATAGCTACTTTTGCATCATTTATATGAAACGCATAGAGATTTTCTATTCATATAAGATCGTCTCGTTTCTGTACGATACTATCCCAATCCCCAAGATCATTTCACGCACCCCACGCATGAGCTGTGTCAAAACAAAACTTTATAGGTAGATCGTGTAAATAATTTTTGTAAAAATATCATAGTTCTTCTAATGTACTTCACAATTCACTCCCCTGGCCTGCTGTGATCTCAAAGAGAAACAAAGGTGTATAACCACGTTTTTTGTTGTGTTCAAGTATATATGTTGCATTTTTTGTCATATTAACGAACGCCTCATCTTTTGTTGCAAATCATTTTTGTTTCCCTATGTGGATATTTATCGCATCAAATCAGGTCTCATGCCCCACATAAAAATCATGAATGATACTTTTTATATCGTTTTGACAATCGGCAGGGTCTTTAGAAAGATTTGCTAGATAGTTTGCATGAATAAGTCCACCATCTTGCTTATAAGTTTCTCTTCGCTCTCTTGCAAGAGCAAAATCATCTGGCGTATAAGAAGGGAAATTCCATCCTCTAGGTGATTTTGCAAAAATTTGCAATGATGTTCCACCTATTTCAGCAGATCTTTGAAAAGCATAATGTAAACCACCCGCAATAGATATATGTGCTCCTATCTTCAATTGTTTCATAATAATAATTCGAAATAAAATATTTCTCTTAACAGCGCTCTTTTATTGGCCTGCAGAAAGGAAAGTGATGAAATATTGATTATTAATAAAAAAGGGATCATTAAACATTGTTTTGTTTTTCGTATAATCTAAAAGAGATTTCTATTTTATATTCATTCTATTAAACTATGCAATAGAAAAAGGTTTGCTTGCATTTTCTAATATATTTTGTATGCTACTACATAGTCCTACACGGACATTATTTTGCTTAAACGTCTATGAGTATTCGCATCTTACCATTTATAATTCCACTTTTTATCGGTGGACTTATCCAAGTAATCAAAGTTCTTGTTGATATTCTCGCTCATAAGAGAAAGTTTTCAATAAGTGCGTTTTGGATTGCAGGAGGGTTTCCATCAGTACATAGTGGTATTTCAAGCAGTATTACAACACTCGTGGGATTGATCTATGGGTTAGATAGTATGACTTTTGCAATTTGTCTAACCTTTGCAATTTTGTTTTGGTATGACGCAGCAAACGTTAGATATGAAGCAGGCAAACACGCGAAATACATCAATGAAATAAAAGATGAACTCAAATCTTTTTCTTTTATTGACTACAAATTACAAGACCTCCAAGAAAGGCTATGACATACCTCTACAGAAGTTGTCGGCGGAATTTTAGTCGGTAGCATAACAACAGTTGCTATCTACTATTTACTACCACATTTATTACCAATAATTATAGGGTAAATGCCAGTATTTGTGACGCCCGCAAGAAGAAAAATAACCTCTCCTGCAAAGCGCATGATTATACATACAGCAGAAAAAAAAAGCGCTTGATGGAAAGTGTTCTTTTTTTACTATTGGAAACGGATTGTCTGAACTATAATTGGTGCTACTATAATATATTTTGCATTTTATTACAACCGATCTCCCATTCAACGCGTTGTCTTTGATCAAAGCACACAAGAAACAATGACTTATCAAGATGCTTTTGAAGATATCCAAAATGCACTCATCAACAAGTCCTATTATAAAGAAAAGAATTTCCATCGAACTGATTTAGAAGAGACAATACGTACGAAATATCCTATAATTGCAAACATTTCACGTGTGTCTTTCAACAAAGGTACGCTCACGCTTGCCTTAGAGTATCATCAACCAGATTTTCTCATGAGAACTGAGAACAATGTAGAATGGCTTGTTTATAAAAACAGCATTGTTCCAAACACCTCATGAACTATCTTGGGGTCTACGGGAATTCATATTCATGTTGTTTTACCAGAAGACATATTCCTGACATATTCTTGAGGGGTGTTTTGGGCAAGTCCTTCCCAACATATTGCACAAACGATCAAAAAAATAGACTTTATAACATGATTCTCTTCAATTACCTACTATCCTGGGCGAGAAAAGCTTTCTTTAGAAGACGGAAAAAACACATTTATAATAGGATTAGATCCATCGAAACTAGAAACAACTTTTAGCCAACGGAAAAAAATTATGCCTTATTTACCTACCGCTATACCCGCAAAGGTAGATTTAAGCAATCCGTCTCACATCATAATTCAACACTAAATGGACATTCTTACTTTTTTGCAATCAAAAGGAATCAGTAGAAGAGCAATTTTGGCGCTTTTGGGAGCTGAACTTATCCAAAAAAATAATAAAACTATAACATATAGAAAAGAATTTCTTGAAAAAGGAGACATTGTTACGATCGTAGGAAAACAAACATTTTCAGTAGATGCAATTGAAGAACAACAAACACAGATAGTGCTTTTTAACAAACCAGTATGATGTGTCGTTTCAAAAAGTGACCCACATAACCAAACGATTTATCATATACTACCAGATTGACGAAAAGAGACATACACTCCTATCGGAAGATTAGACAAGGACTCTCACGGATTGCTAATTTTAACAAATGATACAAAACTTATTTCTCTGTACGCGCATCCTCGCTATAATCATGCGAAAACATATATTATAAAAACAAATAAAGAAATTGACCAGAGAGACGCCAAAAAGCTGCTTGAGTGAGTTATGTATTATGATGCAGATTTGAAAAAGCACGAAAAACTACAATTTGACACATGCGAATCACTCGGTTCAAAGAAATATAAGATACTTCTTCATTGATGAAAAAAACGCCACATAAGGCGCGCAATTGAAACAATAAATAACGAGGTTTTAGATTTGCAAAGAATTGGTTTTGGGCCATGGGAACTCCCAGAAGATCTTTGTTTAGGAAAATATCGTATTATCCCTTTTTCAATAACCCCTCAAAATCAGTAAGAGAATTAAAATTCATATAAACAGAAGCAAATCTAATATAAGCAACTGGATCTTCATTTTTTAGTGATGCCAAAATATCCTCACCTAATTTTATCGAAGTTATTTCTCTTTCAGAAGACCAGTTTGCTTCAAGTGAAGCGACAATTTCTTCTATTTTATCCATACCAATATTTCTTTTTGCATAAGCAAGCATTAATGCTCTTGTGATTTTTGATCTGTCATAAATTTCCCTGCTACCATTTTTCTTGATGACAACCAAATCAGTAATTCCAACTTTTTCAAAAGTAGTAAACCTATGTCCACAATCCTCGCACTCTCTCCTACGTCTGATAACATTTCATTCTTGGGACTCTCTAGAATCCATAACTTTTGTGGAGTCATGGTTGCATTTTGGACACCTCATAGATTTATTGTAAAATGATAAAATGGGTTTGTAACTTACCAGTTATTTTTTTATCTGTTCATCCTCATTGCACTCACAATTTTTTTGCAATTTCTTTGGCGTGTCATTCAATCGGATCATAAATAGTGACAACACTTGTGTCGTCATCATTATCAACATAAGTTATCCAGCTAGTTTTTTTATAGTTCTCTGAATTTTCTAAAAAGGAAAGAATATCTTGTCATGTAAATACTGGGAAAATTTTGATTATACTATTGATATTTACAGGTGATTGAAAAACTGCTGACGCATGAGTCGCAATCATCTCTAACATTTCTTGTTTTAATTGTTTATTTATTTTTTGCGCATCCTGATGTTCCTTCAAAAGTTTGTCTATTTTTTCTGGAAGTTGCGAAGCTTGTTTCAATCAAGTCGTTTTTAAAAGAGGATCAAGAATTGATGTATATTCAACTATTTTTTGCACAACACGAGGTCATGTATACGCATGTATTCTTTTGATTCATGCAGCGACTGCTTCTTGGGAATCTATCACAAAAGCACCGATATCTGAGGTATTCTCTACGTGATTTCAACCACACAATTCTACAGAAAAAGCATCTCATACAGAAACAACTCTTACTTCATCGCCATATGTATCAGCGAAGAATGCCTTCGCACCAGACGCTATAGCGTCATCATATTTCATTGTTTTTTGAACAACTGGAAGTGCTTGATATATTGTATGATTTATTTGTTCTGTTATATCATCCAAATCTTTATTGGACAACAAAGCATCTGCAGCAAAATCAAAACGGAGCTCATCTTCTCAAACAAAGGATCACTCTTGTTTTGTCATTGGGAAATACTTTTGCAACGCAACATGAAGCAAGTGTGTCGCTGTATGCGCACGTTGTTTTGCGTATCTTCTAGCTATATCTATTTCAACTTTCATAAACTTTAATAGAATCAACTAAAAAAAATACGGTAGAAATGTTGCCATCATTGAAAGAACAATAAGTACGACACATCCGATAACAAAGATACGGAGCATTAATGGACGTTTAGAAGTAGCCATAGTTTTTTTATTGTAATGATTTTAAATAATGTTTTAATGTCATGTTCATAGGATCCAATTCCAAAGCCCTCAGTATAGAGTTTTTTGCTCCATCGAGGTCTCATATTTTGTGTTGTAAATGCGAAAGAGATACTAAATAATCAATATTTTTGGGTCTTAGTTTCGTGATCTTTTCTAACAAAGGTAATGCAGATTGGAAATCATCATGGTCGTAGTATCGTTGTGCTAGAGAGTATGCATATTTAGGATTGTCATCACAGAGTGTGTATGCTTGCTGTAGATAAGCAAAAGCATCGTCATTCCCTTGTTTATCCTCAGTGGCAATCTCTCACATTTGTCGAAGCGCATTATGATCTTCTGGGTTTTCAGCAATAATTTTTTTAAGCAACGATTGCGCTTTCTTGTATTTACCTTGATGAAAATACAAATCAGCGAGTTGTTTTTCTAAATCAATATCATTTGGCAAAACTGTAAGTCCTTCTACCAACTTCTTTTCATACCCTAGAATATCATTCCTTTGTCTTAAAATGCCTGCATCATAACGGATTTTTTGGATATGTTTTTCAAATTTATCACGGACAATATCATCTCTTGAATGTCACAATCATATATTTAAGGGAGAAGAAATATTTTTTGGTGTCTCAACTTGTTGCGAGTCATCGATTTTTTGATAAGAATGATGGCGAGGAATAGTGCTCTCTTGAAAAGAATCATTTTCCTGTGGCATCTCAGGAACTTCTTCTTGGGATACTGACAGTTGCGGTTCTTCTACCTCATTATGATTTTCTATATCCTGAACATCAGCATTAATCTGGCTTTCAGTGGTAATAATACGCTCTTCTAACAAATAATCATCTTGTCCATCTCCATCTACATCACCAATATTCTGGACAATAATTTCTTCTAAGATAGTACTCCTAGAAAAGTTGTTAGGAGCAGATTGTTCATCATCTTGATCATTTAGCTTCTCCTCTAGTTCTTCTTCATCGATCTTTCCATCTTGTTGATCGATCGGAGAATCTTGATATAGATTATATTTATTGGATATTGAATTATTATTTACTGGTTGCTTTGTCTTAGCAAGACGTTTTTTGAGCATGTTCATCAAAAACCAAACTGCTATTGCAAACAAGCAAATAGTTAAAATAACCCATAAATACAAGATAGTTTTAAACATTATCCTTTGGGGTATTAACAAGTAAATGGAAAGATTCTTTTGGTCATCTTATTAGTTCTCCATCTTGTGTTTTTGCGACAACTTCACCAGTCATAATATTGTGTCATATACAAATACATTGTTTATCATCGATTGTTCCCATCTCTCATTTTTTTGGAAACTTCTCTAACTCAGCCAAATATAGATCTCTTTCAAAAACCATACTACATTTTAATTTTCCGCATCTTCATTTTAATTTTTCTACATCTCTTCACTCTAAGGACTGTAATGCGATATTATCCATCTCGACACTAGGTAGTTTCCCTAGACTCATACATCACATAGGTCCGCACCCACATGCAGCAAGATAGTCTTTTGCGTTTGGTGTATACCTCATCATATCTCTAGCACCTAGTTGATATATGAAGAACTGAACAGGTACTATCTCTCTAAATGATTTAACAAAGTCAGAAAAATTGTACCTTTCTTCTGCAAAAAAATAGAAATAAATTTGTTGTCCTGTTAAATCAGCTCTAGAGGTTATTGGCTTAGCACCTGGGCAAACAACAGGAAACTGTTCTTGGAATTTTTTATAATATATATCGGCTTTCTCTTGAAATCTTTGAAATTTTTCCAATTTTACACCGGTAAGTTCGCCTATAAATGTTCATTTTTTGTCAGTATCCACTGGATATCAAACATTAAAACCCACATACTCTTTGTGATCTCAAGCGACCTTATAAATAACTTTTTCTCATGGTAAAATCTTGAGTGCGTCATCTACTCAGGGAAGAGATATGTGTTTGGGTGTCAACCAATCTAAGACATAAAGTGTTTGCATAGGATTATTTTACTATAAATGCCATTACCTGACTTCAAGCAGAAAAACTTGATGTAATAAGATTTGTTATGTATTGTCTGTAATTTTCTGGTTGTGTTGTTCTAGATTGATATACAGACAAGAAGTATTGTAAAGTGGCTTTCTCATCATCTGTCAGTGTGCCAATTTTCTCTAAAGCGGTACTATAATTATTCTTATTCTTATTTGTTACAATCTCTTTTGCAAGCGCAACTACCTTTTGTTGATCAATTTCTTTTCCTAGTGCATTTGCAATATCTTCAATTCATTCAAGAGTTTGAATCCTTTTTGAAAGCAATTCCGCTGCCACGTTCGCATATTGCTGCACTTTTGGAAAGAATCTTGCAGCACTCATCCTTGCTCTCTCTATCAATAATGCATCTCATACTGGCACATCCAAAAGCTGTGATAATTCATCATCTGATGCAACGAATGCATATTTTGTCACAAGACTATTTGTAGATACTAACTCCAGATATCCTCCTTGTACAAGCGCTTGTAACATTGTTAAAGCTCCATGTTGTAGAAGCGTGTCATTTGGCCCAAGCACAGCGAAGAACCTATCTAACAAAGTGCTGTTTCAACCTCACATAACCACTGAAGCAATATTTGGATCAACAAGGAAATATTTTGTTTTTTTATCTACAAGTCTTTTATAGGTATTACAAACATTGTTATCAGATGCGCTTTTCCGAAATTCCGTTAGAAAACCATCTGAACTTACATTATTCTGATCGTTGATAAAATATTGTAAATACGTTCAAGCAACAACAACTCATTCTCCTTTTTCTCTTCCATTCACTTTTGAAAGTATAGGATTGTAATGTGGGAATTGTAAATCAAATACGTCTTTTGCTGAGTACCCAAGAACTTGTTTTTGCTCTCATTGTAACTCATTGTCTAATACATATTTCTCTCCAACGTTTCATTTGTACCAAGCAAAAGGTCAACTACCGCCCTGCGAACCAATTCTAACAAAATTTAAAACCAACTGGATTAGCGCAAAAAACAAAAACACGCCCGCAAGCAAATACAAAAATATTGTATCAAAAAGAGATGTTTTCTTTCCAAAAGAGCGATACATATAGTAAAAATAAGCTATGATACCCAGGATAGTCCATACAATCAATCACAATGAGTACCAAACAATTCAACTACCCACAAGCCACCATGTTGCCCACGCACCGAGTGTCACCAAAGATATAACAGCAAGTTGTCTCTTGCGTGAGAATATCCCATATAGAAGCCCTAAGATAACAATCCCCAATCACAATAGCCACATAATTCCTATATCTGTATAATAACTACTTAGGTTTTGCAATGACCAGTTAAATGTTACATTAAATGGAATAATATATTTATAAGGAATATTTATTTGTGTCCCACTACTATTTGTAAACTTTTGAATACTATTAGACTGGACGAATGTTTTGATCTCATCCAGAAGCGTATTTTGAGCGATAATATCACTTCCCGATACAGACGATTCTTTTAACCATCAAACAACACGCTCTGTTTGAGGGGCTTTTTGCAAAAAGTCAGCCACTCACGCAAATGTTAGTTGAGATAGCGCAAGTTCATTTTCACAAAAATATTTAGCATCTTTAAATAAACTATAACATCCTTTTGGCAAAAAGAAGGTGAAAAAATTGTTTGAAAAGGTTTTCCATCCATAGCCGACATATCTTCCAAGATCTTCATCAGCAGCGGATCAGATCCCTTCTTTTAATCAACTATACAACGTGTTTTTATCTGTTGGCGTTGCAATACATTTTTCAAAAGCCATGACAGCTCCTGTCTCCGGATTGGTATCTTCAGATCAACCAGTCGTTGAAGATGATACTGCTTCTTGAGCATCAATCTGTTCCAAAGTTTGCATAGAAACATTTGAAGCCAACAAGATTCTAGTTGAATCTTTCTGTGTGTTTTGCCCAAGGAAGATAGAGCGAACCATGCTAGGGATATTTTGATTGCGATTTATAATATTGTTAATAATCACAAAAGGAGCTTTATAGATGATCATTCAAGCTAGTATCGTTGCTGCCCAGATCAGCACATAGCGGAGGTAGATTTTCCAACCTTTTTTCTTTAGGGAATATACTATTGCAACTCCGATAAGGAAAAGGCCCACTCAAACCAAAACCCATGACTGAGGAATGCTAAGAAATCGCCCTACAAGCATCATTTGAGTCAAGCCCAGTGCTCACAAAATCAATGTATATGTTCCAAAACCAAATAACAATACTTGTCGTTGCATCAAAAGAAGAATTCCAAAATTAACAAAATCGAACATTCCAGTCGGCTTAGCTACAGCTGATGCAGCGAACAAAATACCAGACAGGATCGCGAAATGCAAAATATTTTTTTTAGAGTATTCAGTTTGTTTCAAGTCATTTTCTGCTATTTCAAAAGAATTTTTGTCTTCCACTTGACGAACATATCCATTTATTTGAGTAACAAATTGAATTCAAACGTATAACGCTAAGATAGAAAAAAACATTACAGCTAGATCAGTCTTATTATCTATAAAAACCAAAAATGCTCACATTCAACTTGATAACCAAAGTATCATTAGGAAAAGACCTATACACAAAATTGCTCTAGTATAAATACTGTTTTCTGAACCTTCTTCTTTTTTTCCATCAGTATTTTTGCTATTTAAAAATGATATAAATGCATCTAGAAGAAAAACAAATGCAATCAATACCAATGGTCCGCTCCAAAAGTTCATTAAAACAGCAATTCAATCTGGCGACATCCCAAACATTCCAGAACCTCAGAAAAAAGATGAAGCAAGTTTGAACCAAAAGGTTAGGAATCCGTACCAAAGATATGGAGTAGATGTTGCACCGCTTGCCCCTCGATATAAACCATTATTTAGAGCCCACGCTCTTGGGAAAAACAAATAAGCATGATTAGCATCCCATGCAGTGGAATATGGTATAAAGGCCAAATTAAATCACATGAAAACATACACACATATGAGCGTTATAAGAAGAAAGAACGCTATTCATAAAGTAGGATTTTCAGTAAATTTATTGTACACATTTTGCACAAAGGTTTCTATAATTCCATAAGCTTCTTTCAAAAAACTTTTTTGTTTCCAAAGAAGGAATACTCAAGCGAGAACCTCAAGCCAAACAGTTATTCCAAAAAACGCTTGAACCATAAGCAAGAATACATTCCCGACACAAAATGCTATCAATCCAATAGTAAATCTTAAAAAAATTCCATGGATGGTTTTTTCTTGACGTCGACGGAAAGCCTTAAATAAGATATCTCAAAGAGCTGTAACAGCGATCAAGAAAAACGCCAATAAAGCAAACACGAGAACAACATGAAATATTTGTATAAGCCAAGCACTTCCCAATAATGATTTTGAAATTGAAGTTGCCAAAAGCATATAAGTTGCAGTTCAAGCAACAAAAGAGATAAACAATCAAGTGAGACTTATCTTACGATTTGCTATAAAAAGATATCCTATTGGAAAAGTAGCTGCACCCAATGCGGCTATTAGAAAACTCCAATTCTTCCAAGTTCAAAGCATATTTAATCATTCTCATTGACCACCAGAACAAGTAGTAAACGCACTCCATCAATAATATAGATGACTACAAAGATAAGCGTCTAAAGCAAAGTAACCTCACACAGCTACAAGGAGAACTGTAAGTACCAAAAAGATTGATTTTTTCATGGAATAACAAATAGATAAAAATATTTTGAAACAGAAGAATTATATAGTAACTATCTATCAGTACGATAAAAAAGATGGAGCAACTCTTTTGTAAGTGGAACCATTACTATCAAAATAATTATTTGATTGATTACCATTAATGTTCAAAATCACTTAAATACACCAATTCAAACAAGGAACAGTAATAGTCCAATAATTCCTGTGGTAATATTTCCATCTCTAATAGAAGACCAACTTCTTTCATATCATTCATTGATTGCTGTTTTCATAGACTTTCCAGCTTTTAACTCCTCGTTCATCCTTTCATATATCAGAACATTTGCATCTACTGCCATACCAACAGAAAGGATAACAGCAGCAATTCCACTAAGTGAAGAAACAACACCAAATAGTTTCATGATACCTAAAAGATACACCAAAAACGACAATAAACCAAGCATTGCAATGGTAGCTTTTTTAAATCCATACAATGCTGTCATTACAACATATGCAATTATCAAACCAAGAAGACCAGCCAACAAAGCTCCCCTAAGAGCATTTTCTCAAAGTGACGCAGCAATGGTTTCCTCGTGAGACAAAAGCAATGGTGCTGGCAATGCGCCAGAGTTCAATTCATCTGCAGTTTTTCTAGCTTCAGTCACATCAAACGTTCCATCAATTTGAGCTGAACCTCCACATATCTTTTCTCTAATAACTGCGTTTGTTGCTATCTTACCACCCACAAAGATTGCCATTTGTTCTCCTACATTTTTTTCAGTTAAGTTACAGAAGATGGTTTTCCCTTTTTCGTCAAACTGTATAGATACTACAGGTTTTCCAGTTTGAGATGAATCTACTTTTGCATATTTAAAATATGAACCATTTAACACTTCATTTGTAATTGGATCTTTGGCAATAACCCAATTAAGAGTTTGAGAAACAAATAATTCTTCAAAAGAGTATAGCGTTTTTTTAGATAGTCATGCAATTACTCTATCTGCTGATTCTTTTCCAGATACTGGTACAGCAATTTGAAGAAATGCTTTTTGTCAGATATCCTTCAGTGCATGTACAACCACAAAATATGTACCATCAAGTTCTTTATAAGCTGTAACTTTAGAGGATGGACTATACATAAAATTTGAAACCAATGTTGTAACATCACTAGTTGCTTTCCATCAAGACGCAACCAACGTTAAATCTGGATATGTGCTATATTTTCCAGGTGCGTTTTGTAACTCGTTTGTGAGTTTGTTTTGATCTGCTCAATCAGCCATCTGATAAATAGCAACATCATACCCTGCTTGATTAGGAAGTATCTCATCACCCACGAATAACACATTTTTTTGCGCATCATCATATTGTAATGTATTTGAAGGTTTCTGTTTAACAATAGTTTCAACCACTTTGATTCCACGACTAGAAGCAAATGCGCGGACATCGTCTTCTGAAATCACATCAACCTCAAGTTCTTTTTTCCCAAGAAAACGACTTATAAGATATCATTTAACTTCTGTTTGTGTATATCATGTTTCAGTTTCAATAGGAAATATATGATACGTACCTGTGAGTAATTTATCAAAAACTGCTCAAGATGCTATACTTGTCAATGCTTGAAGATTGTTTGCATAAATCATAGGTAATTGATCAACAGTAACATCAGAAAAAAGATTGTATGTTACATCTTCTGATCCTTTCGACGTTCATAAACTTTCCATGGTATCTGGCTGCCCTTTTGCAGAAACGAGCAAAGAATTTGCTAAGTCTAACCTAGCTTTTGCTCAAGATTCAGAAATCTCGTTATCTTTGTTTTGTAGCTTAAATTCCAATTCAACGGTCTTTCAGATCATTTTTTTCGCTGTTTCAATATCTTGTACTCATCAAATCTCCACTACAATATATTCCCCATCGGTAAGTCTTTGAACATAAGCACTATAATCACTCACTCAAAGAGTAGAAATTCTTTTGTCTACATTTTTCAGAATTATATCAAGTGCCATTTTTTTCATTTGGGTGAGTTGAATAGCATCTGTTTTGTATGCTTCTTCATATTTTGAAAAATCTACCTTGTAGGTCAATCTTACTCCTCAAGCTAGATCAAGTCATTTTTTTAGGTGTGATAATCATTTGGTCGTGAGTATTGGAGAGGTTTCGCCGTTAGTTGAATTCACCTTTGTTCCAACAAAAAACACTAAAAATAGTGAGATAACAAAAAAGATAACGTACCATAGTAATCTTTTAGAAACATTCGATTTTTTCATACGATAATCACAAAATTAATAAAGATAAAACATATTTTTATTATTTTCAGGCAGATAACTACCTATACTTGTTTTGTGGTTTTTTTTGTTTTGGTGCGCAACAATGGAGTTATAACGCTAGCTAATGTAACAAATGGCACTAACACAGAATGTGTTACCGTTTGAATAGCTTGCTTTCAGGTGTTTATCATATTGTTTGCCTTTAGCAAGACAACAACCATAGCAATCATCAAAACGATAAAAAGGAGAATCGATATTGCTCCTCCATACATTATAACATCATAAACTCGGGTTGGGTACATTTTTATTATACAAGCAAAATAAATATGTTTATAGGTGTACTTTTTCTGATGCAAATTGCAAGGAAAAGCGAGAAAAAGTGCTATTGCGCAGTGTCAAGCAAAAATGCATTATTATAATAATAATTCGCCTTGTCAATATTGTTTTGGAATGAATAATAATCTCATAAAGCCTGGAATATAATTGGCTGAGGGTATACTTTCGACAAATACAAAAGAGTTTTGAGGGCTTTTTCGTGCTTGTTTTGTGATAGATATCGTCACGCTTGTCCAAATTTACAAATATATGGAGCAGTAGAAGCTAATTGTTTTTCACAGACATCTATAAATGGAATTACCATTGAAATAGTGTGTTTTTGTGCCAAAGAAAAATCACCACTTGTTCCCCCTTTACGATATGGTTCATAAAAAAGCGTATCAAAAAATAACGCAAAATCATGTTGATCAAGTTTTTGTTCGGTAAGAAGGAAGCGGAATTCATCCATCATTTTTTGGTGCTCCTGCTGTTTGATGTGAATGAGAATCAAATACCTAACAGCATCGTAAGCATATATAGGTTCACGCACTTGATTTAGGTATGTTACAGCGTTATTATAGTCACCCAAATAATAATACGAAATGCCCAGAAAAAATGCGGTACGTGGAATGTGTTGAGCATCTAAATTCATAAGTGTTTGCAGATATTTGACTGCATCCTGATAACGTTTCTCTTTTATAGATAATTGTGATAATAGTTCATATGAGAGTATATAATTTTGATCTTCCGACACAATATCGTTTGCCAACTCTCTTGCCAATGGAGTGTATCATGCTTTCTGGAGAGAAGCAGCTAGAAGTCAGGTATAATAATAAGATTTTGAGTCTTTTAGGGTCTTAAAAGTTTGTCTATCTTGTAGAAAAACTGCAACCATAGATTGTTTTTTAACTGTCTCATCTTTCGAATACTGTTCAAGCAATTCTGTAAAACGAGAATAATTTTTGTCTGCCAAAGAGTATAAAAGTTCGTATGTTTCCTTTGCCGGAGAAGACATCAAATCTAATTTAATAGTTTCATTTGCCGAATTAATAATGCTATAGTTAAAGGCGATAAAAGAAATAAGATCGCCAGAAAACAAATCTAAATGGCCTTGTTTTTTTATTTTTCCAAGAAGTTCATACGCAGAAGAAAAATCATTTTGTAACAAATACTGTTTCAACAAAGATTTGGCAATATCAATGCTTTTGTCTTTTTCATACGTTTGTTTCAGTAGTTCCACTTGGCTAGAAGTAAATCACTCTCCCATATCATGCACAGCCATTTTTATGTTTTCTACAATATGGTCTTGTGTGGACTCTCAAGAAGTATTTTGACCAGAAGCGATGATAGCATCCGTGAGAATTGAAGACGAGTCTCTTTCTCATATTTTATTGAAAACGATTAATCAAATTCCAAAAAAAATCAAAATCACACCAAAGATTTGCAGATAAAGTTGATTTCGCTTTAAAGTAAATTTTTTGGGAGACACAAAAAAAGATTTTATGTTCATATGTACAAACTAGTCAATTAAAACATTTTATAAATTGTCCCTTGCAGAGACAATGACAAATATATATATATGATATCTTTATGCTACCTTTTTTTTTCGCAAATGTCTGAAAGCACCCAAAACATATATCACACAATTACAATTGATCTTGATAGTGCGAATCAACGTTTTGATAGATTTTTAAGAAAATTTTATAGACCATATACCTCTATTAGTTTGGCGATGATCTATGAATGGATTAGGAAATGACACATTCGCATCAATGGAAAAAAAGGCAAAGAGGAACAAAAAATATTGCTTGGAGATAGTATTCTCATAAATATTTCCAAGACTGCTCCTTTATCTGGGAAAAAACTAGCGAAAAAGGCAACGCCAGAACAAGCAGAATTGACTCGAGAATGCATCAAAAAAAACATCTTAACAGAAGACGATAATCGAGTTGTCTTCAACAAACCACCGCACATGCTAATGCATCCTGGAAGTGGGCAAACCAAAACAGTAACTATGAATGATCGACTATACACATACTTAAATGAACAACAAAAAAAATTATGAGGCAGGATCCTCACAGCATGATCTACGTTCAAGCCAGCGTTTTGTTTCAGGTTGGATAAAGACACATCCGGCGTCCTTGTCGCTGCGAAAACATATGAAGCACTACAATATCTGAACGATTTGATTAGAGAAAGAGAAGTAACAAAACGATATGTGACCGTAGTAGCAGGGAAATTACCTAACTCCCTTGTTATCAACAAACCACTTTTTAAATGATTCCATGCTGAAAAAGGAAGGGCACACATGTTTGTAAATTATGAAAAATGAGTTGACTCTGAAACGCACGTTTACAATCTTGCAACAGTGCATGATAAGACGCTAGGAGATATCTCATTGGGATTGGTCCACTTATTGACAGGAAGGATGCACCAAATTAGGATTCACCTGACTTCAGAGGGCTTCCCAGTATTGTGAGACATAGATTATGGAAATATGGAATTGGCAAAATCTTTATCCAAAACACACGGAATAAATAGACAATTATTACACAGTTTCTATTATTCTTTTAGGAATGTACAAACCGAATGAAAATCGTGATGAGGAAAAAAACAAATTATTTTTTCTGCACCACTTCCACTGGATATACAAAAAATATTTCCAACTGTATCGGCAGAAGATATTCAAAACAAAATACTGTTATTATCCAAAAAATAATTCATGAGTTCAACTATTAGACCGCTTATTCAAGCGACGTACGAACAAGTTAGCGAGGACACCAAATTGGTTAGACTAACAACCATCACAAAGTTAATACACTCGGTATTTTTTTTGTTCTTTATGGGAGTTAATTTATACCGTATGATCATCAAGTTGGTTGATGGTTCTGACGCAGCTTATTTTGCAAGCTGAGGCACAAATCAAATTATTACACGAGTAACAGAAACTTTCCCTCTTTCAGAATACGGAGGGATGTTGTTTATTGTTGCAATAATACTTGTGGCTTGATACTATTTATTTCCACCAATTGGCGAGTGAGCCCTCATCGAATACCTAGCTGACGAAGAAAAAAAATGATCATTAGCACTCCTGAAATGATTTACGCATTTCTTCAAAATGTTTGAATATAGATGAATGACTTCGTTATTTTCTCCGCTATTTTTTATGATATTCTTATCAAGATTTTGGGTGATGGATGTTATCGATAATTGGTTAGTTTCATGAGTACTAATTCTATGGTGATCTATTATGCTCTTTACGATGATCTTTTTTTCATTTGCACAATACTACATTGTGCTAGATGGCGCTAAACCAATTGAAGCAATTAGCAAAAGCATTAAACTATCATTGTCAAATATGTGACAAGTACTCAAAACTGTGATACTACAGTTCATCCTGTGAATCAGTTTTGTGATAAACATCGTCTTGTTTTTTGGATTGCCACTACTTATTTTTTATGCGTGGATACAATTTGGGGGTAAAATGAATGGATTGTTAGGAACAATTCTTGTCGTTGTTGCAACGGTTGTAGGATTCCTCCTTTCTTATGTAAATGGAATAATTGAATCATTTTTTATAACATTGCGATATCGTCTTTTTGTACATCTCAGAGAATAATACGATAGAGTGTTTGTGTGTCAATGTCTTTTCACAAAAGATAACTAATTCTATGTCTCAGGACTATTGATAGGACAGCATCAATGTCTTTTTTTTCTACACTATCTTTGTTTTGCAAGAATGCCCACGCTTTGGCAGCTAACAAAAGAGATTTTGAAGCTCTTGTAGACAATCATGAAGCATATTTTTTGGCGATGTATATACACTGTACAGCGTGTTGTAGAACATCATCTGGAATTTTTATTTTATTTATTTCATCTTGGGCAGACAATACTTTTTTAGGATCAAGCACTGAAACTATATTTTGTGGTACAGAATCTAATCATTGTTGTTTTAAATCTTTTAGCAATTCATATTCTTCTTCTTTATCTAAAGAACTTGTATATACACCCAACATAAATCTATCAAGTTGTCCGTACGGAAGCATATATGTCCCTATCGCATCGTATGGATTTTGTGTAGCTATTACGAAAAAAGGATCTGGAAGTATTTTGGTCTCCTTACCTATACTAATAGATTTCTCTTGCATAACCTCCAAAAAAGCTGATTGCAATTTGGGCGTTGCACGATTGATTTCATCAATATGCAGTAAATTTGTGACAACTGGTCAATAATGTATTTTGAAATTTTTTGAAGAAGAATCATAAATTTCAGTTCAAATAACATCTTGCGGTAGTAAATCTGGCGTGCACTGAATACGAGCATAAGAAAATCCACTTAATTGCGCAAGGATACGAACAAGAGTTGTTTTTCATGTACCAGGCGCACCTTGCAACAGGAGATGTCATTTGGAAAGCAATGCTATAAGAATCGCATATATGGTTTGTTTCTCTCCATATACATATACAGATAGTTCACGGATAATATCTACAAAAGACTCTTTTTCAATAACACCCTTTTCTAATCAAAAGAAAAAAGAATCTTTATCGATATGTGGACGATCTTTTTCGGCAACTTCTGAAACAGATGATTGTTTAAGTTTATCATGGACAAAAAAAAGATACCCTGTAATCCACAACAACAAAATTGAAATTAAAATATATATCCACATATATTTATTTACCAGTAAAAAGCGCATCTATTTTTTGTTTTGCAGCATCTTGGAGTGCTTGCTGTGCATCATTTTTGATTTGTTCCTTCTGTTCCCTTATATAGTCTTCAGCTTCTTGTTTCTTGTCATTGAACAAAGATTGTCATGATTGCAACAAATTCTGTGCTCATGATTCTAATTTTTGCACACCAGAATTAACATATTGCATACCGCTTTGTAGTTTCTGATCAAGGATAAATCTAGTATCTTTGACTCCTTTGTTAAATATACCAGTTGGTAAATTCAAAGATTTGAAATTAAATAATACATACCCTATCGCTCCCAATATAATGAGAAGAAGCAAGAAGAACAATATTTTCTTCATGGTTTGTAAAAAAAAATAAAGATAAATTGAGCATATATATATTATGTCATTTTGCAAGAACTACTTAAGAGCCAAATCTATGCCATGCTGATCACAATACGTTTGAATGAGGTCTCTAATAGTTGCGTATACTTGTGGTATATCTAGTTCAGCACTAACAACACTTGAAACATAGTCTTTTGCTAGTATCCTTTCAACACTCGCGCTCTGGAGTCTACGTTGAATCTCATCTTCGCTCGTGGGTGCTCTATTCAAAATCCTTTCTCTCATAGTTGCGTCAGATATGTCCAAAAAAATACGCAACGAGTTTTGGAATAAAGTTTGCTCATCTCTTGCGAGATCTTGCAATCATTGCAAATTTATTTCTTTGAGAACTATCCCTCAACGTTCAAGTGCGTCATATATATCTTGTTTTTTGGTACCATAATACGATGTTTGATGAACAATTGCATACTCCAAAAATTCTTTATTTTGGATCGCTTTTTTAAACTCCTCTTCTGAGATATAATGGTAATCTATACCATTTTCTTCTCACTCTCTGAGTGGTCTTGTCTTCCATGAAAGTACATTTTGAATAATAGGATTGTTTTTTTTCAATAACGTTACCATCGTTGCTTTTCAAGATCAGGACACACCTAAAATAAAAATCAACAATCATTTTGGGGTTTGTGTTGTCATTGCACAAATTAATCTACACAAATAAATATTGGTAAATTTTGATTAGATTTGAAGGTGGTAAAAGGAGTTTTGAGACTACTAGAAGAACCACCATCAATATTTACAAATTGAAATGCACCCGTTCATATGCCAGATGTAAATACAAAAGTGACAAACTGTGGTAATGAGATATTTTGGGTAGAAACGACAAAATAGACGCTTCCGTCAGGATTTGTAACAATACCGCTTCTTGTTGTTTTCTTTTGCCAATGTGATGTAAAATCTACCACAGAATAGTTTATCTTACCATCACGCACTAGCCATGGTCAAGAGTTCAAATACCAAATCCAATCTCCCCCACGCGCAAACGCTCCAGAGAAATCAAACGTGTTATTGTCAAAAAAAGATATTTTTTTACCATCAGATCACAACAAAACCTGTAAATTTGGATCTGTCGCTGGTTTATAGATTGGAGTAAGTAGGCTTCCAAAGGCATACCAGATTCCCGCTGGAAAAAATGTTTTGTCAGGATTGCGTCCAAAATAGGAACCATTTAGCGCTGTTGAACACTCTCCATTGCGAACCAGACTCCCCGCTGTGGTGCCATAGGGATAAAAAAGAAATGAGAATTGTTTGGGCTGAATTACACTTATAGATGGTGTTTTGTAAAAAGCATACGAGTTCCCTTTTTTATCTATTTTTTTTTGGACAGACTTCGTGTTTATATATATTTTTCAAACCGATGCTTTTGTTGTATATACAAATCATGAGAAAGCATGTGATATCAAAAAAATAGCTATAAGTGTGTATTTCATAACTGAATATTTTGATTGTCTCATTGTGTTTTATTATGTTCTAAACGCCTAATTTAATGTATATACATTTTATCCAAGTATTTTTTTCTTCATTTTTTTGAGTTTCGAGAGGATTTTTTTGCCCATTACTCTAAAAGCACCGAACATAACGAGGAACTTTTTTATATTTTTTTTGGGGTTGGTAAACAATCTATAAAACGTCTCAAAAACACGACCTTTTACCATCCATTTTGGTGCGCGCTTTTCAAATCATGACGCAAAGTCTATAAATCCACCCACGTTCATCACAAGTATATTTTTTTCTTTAAACCAAGCAAGATTTTTCGTAGTCCAAATTTCTTGAAATGGCGTACCAGTACAATGTAACAAAACGCGAACCGTCGTATCAGCTTTGGGTGCTTGGGCTCGTCTAGTAAACGGATAATCCTCTCACCTGTGTGAATATGGTGTTTGATAAGAGTATATCCTTTGGATACCATATGTTTCTCTAATTTTTTCTACTCATTTCTCCAATCGTTCAGGTCATTTCCCTATTTTTTCATCATATACTGAAACGATATACAACTCTATATCATAGTTTTGAACTACATGGTGCAAAAACGCAGGTGTTAGATCAGTGCCATTTAGATTGTGTGTTTTGGGTTCCTTTTTATTTTCGAATTTGTCCCATATCTGTAAAGCGATACCATCAGGCAAGAGAAAATCACTTTGCAGAAGAGCATCAGAATAATCGAAATCGATCTGTTGTTGCAGATTTTCGAATAGATGATACTTCATTGCATTTGCGAAGTACAAAAAGTTTACCACGGCAAATCACTGACGTGCATACTTTGTTAGGATATCTTCTATTGCTGTTGTAGTATCGTTGCGGTAGAGCTTTTGTAATATCGGATTCATACTATCGCTTTTAGGAAATAAAATTGATTAAATTTTCTGATTGTATTGTCTACACAAATTTGCTAGTGGTTCTACATCTTTTTCTAAAATATCCTTTATTCAATTTTAAATATTTTGTAGTAGTGTTGCAACTTCTGGATGTTACCTAGAAAGATCATGCAATGCATCTTTTTCAATTTTTTTTTGAAGTGAGTAAAACAACTCTGCGAGAGCATCATAATCTAAGTTTCCAATATTTTCAGCTAATTGAGCGAGATTTCAGTCATATCCAGATATGTTTTTTGAATGCATAACTACTGTTTTTTAGGTAATAAATATATCTTGTATATACACACCTACATCCACTTTTTCTTTTTAAAAATCAAGATCATCACTCAAATTGATAGCAACATTGCGAAGAGTAAAACCACCCACACAAACTGAGCATTCATATACGGCAATTTCACATTCATACCATAAAATGACGTCACAATAGCCATCATCGCAGAACCTGCAGTTAACAGTGTCAATACACGCATAATCGAGTTCATTTGTCTATTTACCAACGCATCGTACGTTTCTGTTATTGACTGTAATGTTTCATGCATTACCATTGCATTTGTGAGGATTTTATCAAGTTTTGATTCAAGGTCTTCGAAATACACATCAAGATCCCCTTCATAAAATCATATACATGCTTTTTGGATTTCCATCAAAATTGTTTTTTGAGGTAAGAATGTATATTTCAGGAACGTAGTATTTCACTTCTTTTTCATCAAATCATCCAAAGGAATTTTGGTGATATCGGTTTCAGAGATGTTATTTTCCAACATAACAATATCTTTCATGCCGTTTGCTTGGGCTTTCAAAGTCTTATTGTACATCTCATCAATAATCGTATAGAGAATATAATAAGGCGAAACCTTGTATGCCTCTTCGTCCTTTATATCAGACTCTGCTAGCTCATCTTTGTATTGTTCAACTATTTTCGCGATATGATTGGCTTCATATGTACTAATCGTGATGATATAATCTTTTCCAAGGATCGCATTAAACTCATTTACAATATATTTTTTGGTTTGTAAATTGTACTTTGGAAAAGTAAGAACGACAAAAATATCATTGTCATATTGATCAATTTTCGGCTGTACATAGGTATCCAAGAGATCCTCAGCGATCAGCTCATGGAAATCATATTCTTCGATAAACTCCTGCAACTCTTGTGCATTCGGCGAAGCATAATGGATCCATGTCGTTTGTCCAAAACGTAGTGTTGTTTTCATACTTTAGTGATAATGAATTATGGAAAGAAAACAAGGAAAGAATAAAAAAAATGGCATCCATTGGACACCACTTTCCTGTATAGACATATAAAATATCGTTTATTCTGCTGTCTTTGTTTCTTCCATTTCTACATCATCCAAACTTCTTGCTTTTTTAACAGGAGCATGAGTTGGAGACGCATTTAGAGCTTTTACTGAAAGACCAATTTTCCTTTGTGCAGGATCAAGCGCAATTAGTTTAGCTTTTACAACCTGTCCAAGTCTTACGAGTTCCGCTGGATTTTGTATGTTTCTGTCAGAAAGTTCACTAAGATGTATAAGACCGTTGATATCGTCAAAGATTCTTACGAAAACACCATATGGCACAAATCTTACAACCTCTCCTTCAATAATATCACCGATTTTGAATCTCTGTGGAATAATACTCCATGGATCATCTTTGAGTTGTTTCGCAGAAAGCGAGATCTTGCCTTCTTCAAACCCAATAATTCTTACGATCATATTTTGTCCTACCTTAGCTAACTTATCAACATTTGAAACGTGTCCATACGTAAGTTCTGAAATATGTACAAGACCTTCTATAGCACCACCGATAGTTACGAATACTCCATAACTTGAGATACCAGAAACAGTTCCTTCGTACTCATTTCCAACCTTCATATTTGCAAGAATCTTTTCTCTTTCTTCTTTGAGTGCTTCTCTTTCAGAAAGCACAATTCTCTTGTTTTCTTCGTCAAGATTGATGATTCTTACTCTAAATTCTTTACCTACGAGATTCAATAGTTTTTCAAAGATTTTTTCTTGATCACCATCTTCAACTCTCGGATAGTTCACTGGAGCAAGTTGAGACAATGGAATAAATCATTTGATACCATGCATATCTACGAGCAATCAACCAAGGTTTGCTTCCGTTGGGATCACAGTGATAACATCATCTTCTTTGAATTTAGCAGATATATTTTTCCATACATCATACTGGATAAGTTTGGTAATAGATACGATAAAATATCCTTCTTTTGATCTAATATCAGTATCCATAATTTCAGCTTCCAACGCCTTTCCAATAGAAAGGTCATATCCACCTCTTTCCAAATCTTTAACTTCTTTTGACATTATGATACCTGTGAAAGCACCGTTTGCACAGTCAACCAATACACCAGCATCATTTTTTTTGATAACCACACCTGACACTTTTTGTCCACTTTTTATGATTGGAAACAAAAATTGTGAAGCAGGATGGTTTGCTTTTTGTTCTTTAGCCATCAACAAATAAAACGTTAAAAAATAAATAAAAATATTTTGTAGATCTGTAACACATAGCTAGGCAATTTTCTCGTGAGAGAATTCTCTAGACCGCATATCACAAATAGAATCCTTTATGCTTTGATACCAAGTTTCTTGACAACAATGCTGTATCTTTCAAGTTCATTTTCTTTCAGATACCTTAGGAATTTCCTTCTTCTTGCAACCTTTTTCAATAGACTTCTTTTGGCATCGACATCTTTGTCGTGTCATTTTACATGAGCCTGTAATTCTACAATTTCAAAAGTAAGCTGTGCAACCTGGATCTCTGGAGATCAGTTGTCATTTGCTGCTCTTTTGAATGGCTCAATAAATTTTTTGAGTTCTTCGTTCATGTGTTAGTAATGTATAAAATAAATAAAAGAATGGTTGACGGATTAGCAAGTACACATATTGCCTCCTAATCGTCTCATTGCCCCTGGTAGGAATCGAACCTACATCTAACCCTTAGGACGGGCCTATTCTATCCATTGAACTACAAAGGCACAGGTTAGACGTTTATTTCTATCTTTTTGCTCACAAAATGCAAGTGATTTATAGTTCAGCAAGCATATTTTATCACTTTTTCAGGAATTGTCATGTCATATTTTTACAGATTATCTCACTCTTTGTAAAAAATTCCTAAAAAAATGACCTTTTGGGTATACTTAAAGCATGTCAAAAAAACAATTTGTACTAGAAATATTAGAAAAATTAGATGGGAAATGGGATCTTGCGAAAGACCTCAAGAAATTTTTGTTATTAGACGCATTAGACAATCAGGCAATCAATGCACTGGTTGAGCTCTTTAGACAGATGGCTGTATTTGTAAAAAACAAATCCGCACAAGAGTTTATGCTCAAAGTAGCTGACCGTCTAGAGAAAATGAAACAATTAGAACTTCAAGATACAATACAAGATCAGCAATCAGCTGAAGAACTTTTACTTAGTTTACAATAGGAAAGATGACAGGAGTAGATATAAATAAAACCGAAATACAACAAGCTGTCGACAAGATAGCTGATTGAAAAATTGAGCAAACAGAAGCAGAACACATTAAGCAAGTAGCAGAAAAAATTAATCAAAACGATATTAATGAATTTTTTAATGCACCAGAATATAAAAACTCCTATGAGCAAGCTTTAAATACAATCATACAATCTTTAGAAAACTATACGAAGAAAATTACAGATCCCACTTGGAAACCAGAAGTTACTATACCTCAAAATACGCAAAATACAGAACAACCAAAAACGCTAGAATTTACATTTGCAACTCTAAATAAACAACAATTAGAAAATGATGTTATAAATTTTATTGAAAAACTACAAAAAGAAAAAAACAAATTAATACCATGACCTGTTGTTGTTCCAAACCAAGTAAATAAAGGAACCCCAGAATCTGCACCCAACAGCTCAAATGCAGCAAAAGAAAACACAAAAACCGAAATACAAAAGTTTGACGATTTTCTAATAGCCAATAACATCGAGGGGAAATTTACAGATATCTTTCAAGAGACAAAAGAATCTTTCAGAAGTATAATTATGGAAAATATAAGTGAAGAACTTTTGAAAAGTAAAAGACTAACTGAAAAAAGAAAAGACGGTGCAATAGTACTAAATAAGCTCTGAAATGAAACATATGGACTCATAGAAAAGAAACTATCTGATGAAAGGATGAGTAATTTAACATATAGCATCTTGAATAAACTTCTAGAGGAAGCAAAAAAGAAAATATGAAAATCCAATGGAAATGCTGATGTAGAGATACAAGAGAAGGCATATCTCTTCATGGCGATGAAAAACATCATTGCGCCAAAACAAAAAACAAATTCTACAGAAAAATCAGAACTAAAAGGAATCTCAAGCGATGCAGCTGAAAGAATATGGGCTATGGTACAGCCCTCTACTGATCTAGCGACGATAGAAAAGAACCTGTCAACATTTATCAAAGACCAACTCAAAGCATGAGGGTTCGATATTGAAAAACCATGAAAATCAATTAGGAAAGCAGCAAATGAAAGCAAAACTAGTATTAACGAGGCGATACCTACGGTTATAAGTGATGCCTTTGACTATGCGTTTTCATATCTAAACAACACTCAGTGAGCGGAAGCTTTACTTACCTGATTGTTGGTAAGTGATAAAAACAAGGCGTTTGATGCAAGCAAGATCACGAAAGACTGATTAAAACTTGAAACAGAAACACCTCCTACTCCTGACCAATTGTCAAATCTTGCAAAAAGTTTAAATGAGCTCACAGATTGATTACCAAAAGAAAACACTAAAGATGGGAAAATTGATAGTAAAAATCTCAAAGA